>JBKQLG010000205.1:0-4559 GCA_052147235.1 Occallatibacter sp. | reverse complement strand
CAAGCAGAATTGACTTACACTGCGATGCTCGCATCATTACGACATTTGGATGGTTAAGAAGAAGATTACTAGTTCTGGACAATGATCTAATTGTGGCGGCTACTCTTGCCTCGCTGCCGAGATCGTTTCCCGCTGGCGTGGCGTCGATGTTTGATCGACGCTTAGACTCGCCCAAGGCTCGGTCAAAGTCCGAACGTGCTGCACCTCGTAATTCTCTTACAGCGAACAAAGCGACCGGTCGACCAACCGATGCTGTTGTCGCGAGAATCAGTCTGCGTATGCTGTGCTCAAACTTGGAGTGCGAAACCAGAGTGAGGCTTCTTACCAGGTGGGATGCGGTCTCCCTATCTTTTCCGGGGAACTGTGAGAGCCATTTCTGCCCTCGCTCGGTCAGAAGAAGCTTTTCTTGCAGGGAAACCATCCATCCTCCACGTCAAATCAATCACGGCCTTGGATGTAGATAAGAATAGTCCGCTATATCGGTACTGACAAACGCCGATTTCCGCAGCCGTTCGGTCCGGCGCTTTTGCGCCTTGCGGCCACCATCGGCGAGAATGGAAGGGTCGATGCCGGAAAACACACGCAGCTTCGAGCCTCCTTTTACCGACGTACCCGGCGCGGTGGCCGAGATACGCGCCGGGCGCATGGTGGTCGTGGTGGATGACGCGGATCGCGAGAACGAAGGCGACCTGACGCTGGCCGCCGAGTTCGTGACGCCGGAGGCGATCAACTTCATGGCCCGCTACGGGCGCGGATTGATCTGCCTGGCGCTGACCGAGGAGCGCGCCGACCATCTGCGCCTGTTTCCGATGACGCAGCAGAACACCTCGCGCTTTGGCACGGCGTTTACCGAGTCGATTGAGGCGCGCGAGGGCGTGACGACGGGCATCTCGGCGGCGGACCGGGCGCAGACGATTCGCACCGCGATCGCCGCCGATGCAAATTACACCGACCTGGCCCGCCCCGGCCATGTCTTCCCGCTGCGGGCGCGGCGGGGCGGCGTGCTGGTGAGGGCCGGGCAGACCGAGGCTTCGGTCGATCTGGCGCGGCTGGCCGGGCTGAATCCTTCGGGCGTGATCTGCGAGGTGATGCGCGACGACGGCGAGATGGCGCGCATTCCCGACCTGATTCCCTTTTGCAACCAGCACGGGCTGCGGATACTGACGGTGGCGGAGCTGATCCGCTACCGGCTGCGACACGAGCGCACCATCGCGCGCTCGGGCGAGAGCCGCATTCAGACCCGCTACGGCGAGTTCCGCATGATTGCCTACGAGAGCCAGGTGAACGGCGGCGAAAGCCACATTGCGCTGGTGCGCGGCGACCTTTGCGAGGACTGCCCGGCCTTTGCGAGCGGAGCTGTCTCCAGCGAAACGGATGCGCGAACGCCGTGCGAACGCGCGGTGCTGGTGCGCGTTCATACACGCTGCACCGCAGGCGATCTGTTTGCGGCCGACTGCCGCTGCCGCGAGACTCTGGATCAATCGATGCGCATGATCGCCGAGGAGGGCTGCGGAGTGCTGCTTTATCTGCACAACACCTCGCGGGGATTTGAGATTGACCAGCCTGCGGCGAGCGCTTTTGATCCCGGCGGCATCGTGGCTCCTGATGAACGGGAGCGGAGCAGGTTCGACGTATCCCCGGTCTCAGAATCGAGACCGGGGGCACCCAGTGTTCCTGATGAAGCGCCGGATGCGCAGTGCGGGCGGCTGGTTCTGCATCAGGAGCTGCGCGCGCGCGAAGGACAGCAGGCCCGCAGCGGACGCATTCTGCGCGCCATCGGCCTGGGCGGCCAGATCCTCTCCGACCTGGGCATCCGCCGCATCCGCCTGCTCTCGAATACACCCATGCACATTCCCGCTCTCGACGGCTTCGGCCTGGAGATTGTCGAGCAGGTGGCGATTCCGCTGGAAGAGTGATGCCCGAAGCGGAAGATATTCCCCGAAGATTCATAGGAAAAGAGAATCCGGCTGGTCAAAAGTGGTCAATATTGACCACAGGACTCCGGAAGATGCCTGTACTCTGGGAAAAATGTTTTCTACGGAAGACTCTTGATTCCTAATCAATTTTGGAGCGCATACCTGCTATTGATTCGTCCGATCACGAGGACGCTCTCCGAGATCACCGTACTCGCACGAGGAAAGGTTGAATCTATTGAGCGTTCATCTGGTCAATCCCAGCGACAATGCTTTTGGTACCGCGGTGATCACGCCGCGCTGGCTGTTTGTACTGGCGGCGGCGACGCCGATGGAGGCGGGTGATCCCATTCTCGTCGATGAGTCGCTGGAGCAGATTGTTCCGGAGACGATTCATCCGGGTGACATTGTGGGCATCAGCGTCCACACCGGCAATGCCTTGCGCGGCTACCAGGTGGGCAGAATGGCGCGCGGACGAGGCGCTTGGGTGATTTATGGCGGCATTCACGCCACGCTCTTTCCCGAAGAGGCGCTGGATCGCGGGCAGGCGCACGCGGTGGTGACCGGCGACGGCGACATCGCATGGGGAAAGGCGGTGACCGATTGCCTGGCCGGCAAGCTGGAGAGAATCTACGACGGCGGTCGGATCGGCGGCAGCGAGTTCCTGGCCGCGCGCTGGGATTTGATGAACCCGGAAAAGTATATGTGGGCCTCGGTGCAGACCATTCGCGGCTGCCCCAAGCACTGTTCTTTTTGCAGCGTGTGGCGGACCGATGGGCAGAAGCCCCGGCAAAGAAAGTTTCAAAGCGTGATCGACGAGATCGTTATTCTGCGGCGGCTCGGATTTCGCTTTATTGCCTTGGCCGACGATAATTTCTATCCGGTGACCTTCACCGATCTTCGGCTGGCCCGCGAGCAAAACAACACTGCCAGAGTCGAAGAGCTGACGGCGATTCGCGCCGAGCGATTTCATCTGATGGAGGAACTCGCCAAGCTGCCGAAAGACATGGTCTTCTACACGCAGATGACGATGGAAGCCGGCGAAGACGTTGTCTTTCTCGATGCGATGAAGAAGGCCAACATCAAGGGCGCGCTGGTGGGCATCGAAGCCGTGACGCCCGAGGGGCTCAAGGCCATCTATAAAGACTGGAATCTCGCCGGCGACGCTATGGCCACGCAGTTGCAGACCTTCAAAGCGCACGGGGTCCATGTTCTTGGTTCGTTTATCTTCGGTTTGCCGACCGACCGGCCCTCGACCTTCGACGCAACGGTCGATATGGCCAAAAAGGCGGGTATCACCTTTGCTCAATTCGTGATGATGACGCCCTTTCCCGGCACGGTGGACTTTGGCCATTGGGAAAAGGCACAGGCAGCGAATCCCACCATGGTGGGCGATGTGCCGATCACGCGCTACTGGCTGATTCCCACCGCGGTCCGGCCCAAGATGTTTACGCCGCATCCCACAATGTCCTCCGACGAGATTCGCGAGCGCACGCAGAGAGTGTGGGACAGATTCTATAACTGGGGAGATATCTGGAAGAGATCTGCCTGCTGCCCGACTTTGACTTCCAGGGTCGCATTCATGTTTCTATCGAAGCTCTACCGGCAGATGTATGCGGGCACGGGCATCTCGACCGATAGCGCGCGCCGCAAAAAGTCAAAGGCCTGGGCCAGATGGACGGCGCACCAGTGCAAGAAGCTCTTCCGCGCGAAGCCGATGCCCGAGCTTGCTTCGCCAGCGTGGGACGCGCCCTCCATGGTTCAGGCGGCGTTTGCTGGCGGCGATGGAGCGAAGATGACGGGACCTTTCATCGTAACCCGGTGACGACAAAACTCATCTCTGAACAATGACCGGACGACTCATGCACTGATCTCTTCCGCGTCATCTCCCTCGGCCTCTCCACCCTCGCCCGGCGCAAGGAATAGGTTCGCCTCGAGCCCGTGTTGGCGCGTGTAGAGATCGTAGTAGCGGCCGCCAAGCGCGAACAACTGCGCATGATTGCCCCGCTCGACGATCTGCCCACCTTCGACGACCAGGATTTGATCGGCGCGGCGGATGGTCGACAGGCGGTGAGCGATCACGAAGGTCGTGCGCCCTTGCATCAGTTGGTTCAGCCCAGCCTGAATCATCGCCTCTGACTCGGAATCAAGCGAGCTGGTGGCCTCATCGAGAATCAGAATCCGCGGCTCGGCCAGGAGCGCACGAGCAATCGACAGCCGTTGCTTTTGTCCGCCCGAGAGCTTCACGCCGCGCTCGCCCACGATTGTCTCGTAGGCGTCTGGGAAGCGCTCGGCAAACTCGTCGACGCGGGCCGTGCGGCAGGCTGCGAGAAACTGCTCCTCGGTCGCATCCGGGCGCGAGAACCGGATGTTCTCGCGAATCGTGCCGTCGAAGAGAAACGACTCCTGCAGCACTACGCCCAACTGCGAGCGAAAGGTATCGAGGTCAACCTGCGCAAGATCCACATCGTCCACCAGCACGCGGCCTTTGGTCGGTGTGTGGAAGGCGCAGAGCAGGCTGATGATGGTGGACTTGCCCGAACCCGAAGAACCCACGAGCGCGGTGACCGTCCCTGGATGGGCACGGAAACTGATGCCGTGGAGCACCGGCTTGCCCGGCGTGTAGGCGAACTCCACATTGTCGAA
>JBKQLG010000204.1:0-25042 GCA_052147235.1 Occallatibacter sp. | reverse complement strand
GCTTTCTTACTCGATCAAGTTCGATACCAAGCCCCGCGAGCGCGACCGCATTTATAACTTCGACGGCGTGAGGGTCTTCGTCGACCCAAAATCATTTTTATATCTCAACGGCATGACGCTGGATTACGAGGAGACGCTGATGCGCCAGGGATTCAACTTCATCAACCCGAACGCGACGCGCTCCTGCGGCTGCGGTTCGTCGTTCTCCTGAAGAGTACGAGTCAAACAGGATGGTAACAAACATTCAGAGTTGCAGGAAGTGTCAGGGCACGACTTCAGTCGAGCCGCAAGTGCCACAAAATGATTTCGGGCTTTAGCCCCTGAGGATAATCTATTAGGGTCTTCAACGCCCACGTATTTGGAAAGACAGCAAGAGTGAAACCATGTTAAAGGTGATCGATTCCGCGGTACCCATAGCCTGCTGGTCGTGCTCCATTGGCCACAACGATTCCACGCTGTTTTGCCCGCATTGCAGCAAGATTCAACCCCCGCCGGGCGGCGATTATTTTTCGGTTTTTGGTTTGGAGCCGCGGCTCAACCTGGACTTGACGGCGTTGGAGCACGAGTTTCATCGTCTCAGCCGCAAGCTGCATCCCGACCGTTTTGCCCGCGCCGAGGAGAACGAAAAGCAGTGGAGCCTGGCCGATACCGCGCTGCTCAACGACGCCTATCGCACGCTGAAGGATCCGCTGCGCCGCACCGAATACCTGCTCAAGCTGTTAGGCGCTGAGATTGACGCCGGCCAGGAAAGCAAAGAAGAAAAAGTTGCGCGCGTCCCGGCCGATCTGCTGGAAGAGGTCTTCGAGTTGAATATGCAGCTGGAAGAGATGCGCGCGGCAAGCCAGGCGGGCACTGAAGATCCCGAATTGCAGGCGGGCCTGGAGCAGGCAAAGAGAAGGTTCGACGGGCTGCTGGTTGAGGTGGACCAGGATCTGCGCAAGCAGTGGCAGAAATGGGACGAGGGGGACGCGGCGGTGCGCGCCACTGCGCAGAAGAAAATGGTGGCCCTGCTCGACCGCCGGCGCTACTTGAGCAATCTGGTCCGCGACGTGACCGAAACTCTGGGAGCTTGAAAGAAGATCATGGCGGAAGGACACGTAGTCGGCATCGATCTGGGAACCACGAACTCGCTGGTCGCTTATATGGAGGGCGACACGCCGGTGGTGATTCCCGGCGTGGACGGCTTGAATCTGGTTCCGTCGGTGGTGGCGCTCGATCCCATTCCTGCTAGTGGCGGGCGGCCCACGGTCACCGTCGGTAACAGCGCGCGCAAGGCGCTTATCCAGACGCCGGAGCGGGTGATCTATTCCGTCAAGCGGCTGATGGGCCGCGGCCTCGAAGAGATTCAGGACGAGTTAAAGCTCTTTCCCTTTCACCTGGCGGGAGACGTGGAAAAAGGTGAAGTTCCGCGCATTCAGTTGGGCGAGCTGCGCTTTACGCCGCCGGAGATCTCCGCCTACATTCTGCGCCAGCTCAAGCGCAACGCCGAGCGATTCTTTGGCGAGCCGGTCACGCAGGCAGTCATCACCGTGCCCGCCTACTTCAACGACGCGCAGCGCCAGGCCACGAAGGACGCGGGGCGCATGGCCGGCCTGGAGGTGCTGCGGCTGGTCAACGAGCCGACCGCGGCCGCTCTTGCCTATGGGCTCGACCGCGCCAAGGTGGGCACGATTGCGGTGTACGATCTGGGCGGCGGGACATTTGATATTTCGATTCTCAAGTTGCGCGACGGCATCTTCGAGGTGCAGTCCACCAACGGCGACACGCACCTGGGCGGCGACGACATTGACAACCTGCTGCTGGCCATCGCGCTCAACGAAATTCACGCCGAACACGGCGTCGATTTACGGCTGCATCCGGGCGCGGTGCAGGCGGTGCGCAAAGCCGCCATCGAGGCCAAGATTCTGCTTTCCACCGCAGTGTCGGCGCACTTCGACATCGAGCTGCCCAACGGCGACCGCTATCAGCGCGAGATTCCCCGTGCGGTTTATGAATTATTAATCGAGCCGGTGCTGAAGCGCACAATCGGGCCCTGCAAACAGGCGCTCATCGACGCCGGCATCACGCCGGAGCAGATCGACGAAGTGGTGCTGGTGGGCGGTTCAACGCGCATCCCCGCGGTGCGGCAGTTGGTGGACGATCTCTTTCATCTCAATGCGCGCGGCAAACGCCCGCACATCGAATTGAATCCCGATGAAGTGGTGGCGCTGGGCGCGGCGGTGCAGGCCGACATTCTGGCCGGCGCATCAAAATCTACAGAAGAGATGTTGCTGCTGGACGTGACGCCGCTCTCGCTGGGCATTGAGGCGCTGGGCGGGACCGTGGCGCGCATCATCCAACGCAACTCGACGATTCCAGCATCGGCCACCGAGCACTTCACCACCGGCGTCGACGGCCAGACCAACGTCGCGATTCACGTGGTGCAAGGCGAGAGGGAACTGGCCGCCGATTGCCGATCCTTAGCACGGTTTGACTTGAAAGGCATACCGCCGATGAGCGCCGGATTGCCGCGCATTGAAGTCAAGTTCCTCATCGACGCCGACGGCATTCTGCACGTGACGGCGCGCGAGCAGCGCAGCGGTCAGGCCGCGCAGATTGAAGTAAAGCCGACCTATGGCCTCACCGACGAGCAGGTCGAGAGCATGATTCTCGATTCCTTCGACCACGCCGAAGAAGATTTCGCCAAGCGGTTGCTGATCGAGGCTCGCAACGAGGCGGAGACGATTCTGGCCGCGGTCGAGCGAGCGCCGCGCAGCCCGGCATGGGCGCTGCTGCGTGGCGAGGAGCAGGCGGCCATCACGGCGGCGCGCGACCGGCTGGCTCAAATCAAGCTGGGCGAGAACGCGGCCGCGATCCGCGAGGCGACGCTGGCACTCGATCAGGCCACGCGCCGTTTTGCCGAATTGATGATGGAGGCGGCCGTCTCGACCGCCCTGCGCGGCAAGACGATGAACACCGCCGGCGAGGAGCTGGCCGAGGCTGTCACCGCGCCTCATGCCATGGCGGCGGCGGAGTTCAAGTAGAGCGTGGTTAGAGTCGTTACCGTGGTTAGCGGTGTTAGTTGTCGCCCCATACTTCCGCGGCTAATCGAGGCTAGAATGCGGAATGGGCTTGAGACAAAGCACATGGGCACGGAAGGACGGATTCTATGAGCGAACCAACCGAGAAAAATATTCCCGCCGAAAAGCTGGTGTGCGTCACTTTTCTTCCCGAAGGCCGCACGGTGGAGTTCGAATTCGGGACGATGCCCTATCAGCATCACGGCAAGCCGATGTCGTTTCTTGACGTGGCGGAGAACCACGACGTCTTTCTCGACCACGCCTGCGGCGGCGTCTGCGCCTGCACCACCTGCCACTTGTGGATCAAAGATCAGAGCGGCATCAGCGAGGCCGACGACGACGAACTGGACCGCATGGACATGGCCGCCGATCAGCAATTGAATTCGCGGCTGGGCTGCCAGGCCGTCATCACCCGCCCCGGCGACTACGTGGTGGAGATTCCCAAATGGAATCGCAACTACGTCTCCGAAGGCAAGCCGCTGACGCTGGCGGAAGAGAAATAAGGAGCTGCCATGCCACGCGAGATTCACTGGACCGACGCCGAGGAGATCGGCATTCAATTGGCGGAGAAATTTCCCGGCCTCGATCCGCTGACGGTGCGCTTCACCGACCTGCACCGGTACGTCACCGAGTTGGCGGGCTTTGCCGACGATCCGGCGAAATCGAATGAGCCGCGCCTGGAGGCGATTCAGATGGCTTGGCACGCTGAGTTCGAGGACGCGCAGGGGTAAACCTCTGCACTGTTTTTAAATGAACTCGACTGAAAAACCACTTTGGCGAGCAGCATCCGCGAGACGCTGATCTGCCGTGATGAAGACATTACCCTTTGGTGACTGTTCAAAGTAATCCAAAGCCGCTGCCAACTGCAGTGCATCGGCGGCGCGCAACGGATAAAGCTCAAGCAGCGAAAAAGCTCGGGACAAAATGGTAGTGGAAGGGCTTACAGTATCCCAGCTTGTTGCAAGAGACTGCCCACGCTGCTTGCCAGCTAGAAATTGATCGCGGCTTATCTCGTTCATGCGTTCGAGGCGAGTCAGTCCGCTCATGATTTCAACTGGCGTAGTCCACCAGACGGCAATTCCATAGCCTGCATAGAGCACGTTTGCAAGGGCCGTTTGTTTCTGCAACATGCAGAGTGGGATGAGCGCGCTTGTATCCCAAAAGGCAAAGGGCAAACTCATCGGCCGTCCCGCTCCTCACGCCAGACCTGCTCCATCACCTCTTGCGAGATCATCGGACCAGGCGGCTCAGGCCATTCTTGCCCTTCAACTCTAGGCATTTTGGGAGGCGTGATTACTCCTTTGGCAATGAGACGGCGTCTACGCGCGTCTTCTTCGTCGACCGGCCCAACAGAAACGAGGCGGGCGACGGGCGTGTTCCGGTCAAAGATCAGCACCTCCTCGCCGTTCCTGACATATTGGATGTGGGCGCTGAGTTTGGCCTTCAATTCGCTGATTTTGGCAGTCCGCATAAGCTCATTATAGCGCAACATGACCAACATGGTCATGTTTTTTAAAGTGATCCAAAAGGGGCTGCATCAAGCGCGCGACTTGATGAACTCTTTACGGCGGAAGCGCAGCGCGGTCCAATCCTCGTCGATGGCGATGGCGCGCACGGTGTCGAATCCCTCGGCCTGCAACGCGTTCCAGCCGGTGTCGCGGTTGAAGTCGCATTTGTACTTCTTCGATGTGCCTTTGGGATAGGCGAACCAGACGGTTGCATCGCCCGTGGCGCGCTCTGCGATCGGCCCGGCCAGCGCGTCTACTTCACTCTTCGTTGTGACAAACGCGAGGAAGAAGCCGATGCGCGGAACCGATTCGATGTGGGAGTGAATAGTGAGCACGGGCAGGTGCGCCAGCTCCGGCAGAAAGCTGTCGGGCGCGTGCAGAACAACGATCTCCTGCTGATCCTTGAGGTTGAGTTTTTCGAATATTCCAGCCATGGACCTTATGATATTCCGCCGCCGTAAATAATCTGCAAAATATTGGCCGGAATCCGCTCAAAAATGAAAGCGATAGCGCAGCTCGCCGGAGAGCAGGCGCGGATCGTTGTAATGGAAGCCGCCGATGGTGATCGAGGTATCTTCCAGGACGCGGTGATTGGTGACGTTGAGAATACTGCCGGATAGCTTCCATCGCTTGCCGATCGCGTGTCCCGCCGAAATGTCGAATGTGGTATGTACGGGAAGATACGGGCCTTGGTAAGGGCTTTGCGCGGCGTTTTGCAGGCCGTTGGAGAAGCCGGAGCCATAGTAGACGTTCGTCGAGAACCATGATTTCGCGGGCAACTTCGCCGTGAAGCCGGTGTTGAGCGTTTGGCGCTGATCGTGGTCGACGGGCGTGTAGCTGGGACCGAGGTCGCAGGCCGGGTCATTGGCAACACTGCATGTAAAGCCGCCGATAATGTTACCGCGCTGCTCGGCAATTTGATTGGAATAAGTCAGATGAAACTGGCCGAGGCGGGCCAGCTCGGGCGAGCGCAGGGTTAGCTCCCAGGCGCGAACCAGCGCTCCATCGACGGCGATGGGGAAGTACATATTCGATTCGCCGAGGTTGGAGTGGTCGAGGAAGTTATTGACACGGTTTTTGAAGTTTGCCACGTCGAGCAGCCAGCCTTTGTAGGGAATCTGCAGGCCGAACTGGTGCTCCTCGTCGCGCTCGCTGGGCAGCGGCGAGAAGGTGTTCTCGCCCGTGGACAGCTGGCCGGAGTAGTTGAGTACAGAGCTGGAGACGGTGAGCAAGGGCGCGGGCTGAAAGAAATGACCGTAAAAGCCGCGCAGCACCCAGTGCAGGCGGGGAATTTCGACGGTTGCACCGATGCGGGGATAGATTGCGGACTCGTCGAGCCAGGCGCGGTAGATGGAGAAGCGCTCGCCACCGAGGAGGGTGATGTAGCGGCCGAGGCGCAGGTGATCGGCGAAATAAAATTCAACCAGCCCAGCGTTGGCGCTGGCCGAGGTATTGGGTTCACTGGTCGCGCTGCCGTCGTTGACCTGAATGCCAAAGAGATCATTCTCGGCCTGATAAAAAGAGTAGAGTCCGGCAGAAAGGTCATTGAGCCCAACCTCCGCGTGCACGTCGCCCTGGCCGCCCAGGTAATTCGAACTCTGATGCCAGGTGGTAGAGACCGGATTGTCGGATGGGAGCGAGTCATAGTCGGCTTGGTTGAAGTGATAGAAGGGAGCGACGGAAAACAGCGCTTTGGGCGAAAGCGTGTGAACCCAGTTGGCGATGACAAAGGAGTCGCGCTCGGTCTGGGCATCGCGCAGGCCCCACGACTCGTAATACTGGCTGGCCTGCTCCCAGTCGTTTGCATCTGGATCGTAGGGAATATCGAAGTAATCCTGGCGGTACTGTGCGTTAAAGCGCAGTTGGTCTTTGGGCGTTTGGTTGCGAATCAGCGAGAGAAAGCCGCTTTGGGAGTTAGTCGCATCATGATCAATCTGCGCGACCGGCGGAGCGAGTCCATAGTTGGAGCGGGAGGCGGCGAGGCTCGCATACCAGGCAGTTGCGGCAGTGTGGTCACCGAGCGAGATCTGCGTTTCACCGGTGTAGAGGTTGCCGGCGGAGAGAAGCACTTCGCCCTCGCGGTTGCGCTCGAAGCCGTTGCGCGGCAGCACATTAAAAACTCCGTAAGTCCGGTCGCCCACATCCGCCGTATAACTGCCGCGCTGGGTCTCCAGCGAGTCGATGTCCTTGGGATCGATCTGCGGGCCGACATTGGAGGCGATCTTGGTGTTGGGTATCGCCACGCCGTCGATCAGCCAACTGGTCTGGTGGCCGCCGCGCATGTGCAGCATGTCGTGGGTCATGTATGCGCCGGGGACGTAGTCGGTAATCATCTCCATGCCGATGGTGCGGCTGGCGCCCGGGGTCTGATCAATCTCTGCGCGGGTGATGAGCGTAGTGGGGGTTACCGAATCGGAGGCGGAGAGGGAAGGATTGAGTCCCTCGACTGTGACGCTCTGCATAGCTGGGGCTACGGGCAGCGCGATATGTGCAACCGGGTTGGTGCTCGAGGCCAGGGTGAGCGGCTGAGTGACGGTGGCAAAGCCGGGGGCGGCGACGGTCAGGCGATAGACGCCAATGGGCGCCTGGGGCAGTTCAAATTCCCCGTCTGTATTGGAAACGGCGTGCAGCGTGAAGGCGGAATCCGCGGCTTGCAGAGTGACGGCTGCGCCGGCGATAGGCCTGTGCTGCGGATCGTGGACGACTCCGTGCACGGTGGCAAAGACGGTGGCGCAGGCGGGAACGCACCCGGCCAGCAGCAGTGTTGCGGCGAGGAAATAGAGACGCATAAGAATATGAACCTCCGAAGAAACGGCATAGAAGCGCAGACGGGTTTACAAACCGCTGGGATTGCGGAGCGAGCATACCGGTCGGGATAGAGGATGGGAAGCTCAGTCGAGAATGGCAGCGGGAGGTCCGCGGCCGGCGCTAACGCGGATTGGCCGCAGGCAGGCGGTGGCGCGGAGTTGGGCGGGCGAGTGAGCCTGAGCGAGCAGAACCGGCAGACGGGCCGGTGAGGCGGCCATCGCATCCGACGGCGTGGTGGACGCGCCCGTGCAACTGGGGTACAAGGGGCAGTGCATGGGTGCGGAGAAGGCGGGCTTGCCGGACGCGTCCTGCGCCTTCATCCGCATCATCATGGCGCAGTGATGCGCTCCATGACGGCGGCAACAGGGCGGCAGGCGCGATTCGTCGCTAGCCGGCAGGGCTGCCGCCAGCGGACCCAGCCCGAAGAACAAAATCAGGAAGATCGAAACTCCGCGCCGCATCTGGAATTTAGATGCAGCCGGAATGTACATAGTTCCAGCATTTGCAAAGCGGCGCATAGAATTCCGGTATCATCGGGTATTGAGCAGTCCTATTCAAGTTCACGAGGAAATGCCCATGTCCGAGTTGAATGGTTCCGCATCGCCGCAACAGATCGCCGCGCAGGCGCCCCTCATGCCGCGCCCGCTGCGCATCGCTCTCTTTGGCTTTGGAACGGTGGCCAGTTCGGTGGCGCGGATTTTGGTCGAGTCCCGGCCTGAGGGCCTCGAGTTGACCCACGTGTACGTCCGCAGCGTGGCGCGCAGGCGCGCGGATTGGGTGCCGTCGAGCGTGACATGGAGCGAGGACGCCGACGCCGTGCTGGCCTCCGATGTGGATGTGGTGGTGGAGCTGGCCGGTGGGCTTGATCCGGCGGGCGGCTGGGTGCGCAAGGCGCTCGTCGCTGGCAAGAGCGTGGTCACCGCCAACAAGAAGCTGATCTCCGTTCACGGCGTCGAGCTGGAGCGGCTGGCAGCGGCCAGTGGCGGGCACTTGAAGTACGGCGCGGCGGTGGCCGGCGGCATCCCGGTGATTCCGGGGCTGGAGCAGGGGCTGGCCGGGGATCGCATCGAGCGCATTGAAGGCATTCTAAACGGCACCTGCAACTTCATTCTCAGCAAGATGCAGGAGGGCGCGGAGTATGCTTCGGTACTGGCCGAGGCGCAGGCCAAGGGCTTTGCCGAGGCCGATCCCACCGAGGATGTGGGCGGTTTTGACGCGCGCGCCAAGCTAGCGATCCTGATGCGCCTGGCGCTGCGCGTCGAGGTGGACCCGGAGGAGATTGCGCCGCTGCCCATCACCTCGATTGCCGCCGTGGACTTCAGCTACGCGCGCGACCTGGGCTGCACCATCCGGCAGATTGCGCGGGCCGATCTTGCTGGGGGGAAGATCGCGGCCTCGGTTGGACCGATGCTGGTGGATCTGCACTCGCCGCTGGCCTGGTCGCGAGGCACGGAGAACATGGTGGTCTTCACCGGCCACTATGGCGGCGATGTGGTCTTCTCAGGGCATGGAGCGGGCGGGCATCCCACGGCGGTGGCCGTGGTCAGCGATCTGCTGGCTCTGGCGCATGGCTCGCGTCGGGTCAAGCTGCCGGCGGCGCCGTCGCGGTTGAGCGCCGAGTTTGAGGTTCCGCATTACATCCGCTTCATGGTCAACGACAAGCCGGGAATCATCGCCGACATTACCGTGGCGCTGGCCAGCGAGGCCATCAACATTCGCGCTATCGTGCAGAAGCCCGGCTTTCCGCCGCACGCGCTGCCCTTCGTAATGACCGTAGAGCCGTGCACGACCCCGGCGCTCAAGCGGGCAATGGAATGCCTCCGCGGCAAGGACTATCTGTTGGAAGAGCCGCTGGATCTGCAGATGCTGGAGTAACGAAACCGTTGTCAGCGGTTAGTGATTCGCATTCTCATGCTTCTTATGAGAGGCTTTGGACGCATGGCTATCCGCGGCGTCCGCCAGGGGAGAATAATTGAGGATCTTCATTGTGGAACCAAAACGATGGAAGTTACGATACTCGATATCGTTCATATCCGTCTCCCCGTTATTTTTTTTCAAGATGACTTGCGCGCCGACCGGCAGCAGGTAATCGTGTTTATTGATGAGGACATAGTCGTAGTCCACGCTCACTGAAGCCGCCTTGAAGGGATACTTCTTCGGCACATCGTCAACGACCTGGGTGATGCGGCGAACCGCCCGGGTTCCGCTGTCGATGAAGACCTGGCCGTGGAAGCCGGCCGTGACGACATCCGTAGGGCTTATCCGGAGATGGAAGGAAGAGTTTTTCTTTTGTACGCGATAGTCGAATACCTGAACTGTCCCGTCTCCCAGCGCGCCGGTTTCCTTCCATTGAAAATCGGCCATCGACGAGGGCCGGAAGAGGCCTGAGATCGCCGCGCCGAACTCGCCCACCGACAGTAGTCCTCGCGTGTCTCCGGTGTACTCGTGGCTCTTGGAACTGTTGAGATCCAGTTCCAGCATGATCCGATCTTCATCATGATTCACATACGTCAGGAGTTCCGTGAATTTATCCTTGTGATTCCATTCACTCGTGCCTTTTTGATTGACAGACCGGTTGGTCACCTGTTCGCACATCAGGTTGGGCAGCGAGTCCCGGTATTGCATAGCGTATGCTATCGCATCCACGAGGATGGATTTGAGTTCATCCGGCGATGGACGTTGAATAGAGTTGGTGGGAGTGGTGATAACCAGCGGGCCGACGGGGTGAGACGCGTGATCCGGAAGAGATGGATCTGCCTCCGCGGCCGCATCCGCACTGACTCCCGTCAGCGTGAAGGCGACGCTGTTTTCCGCCGTCTTTTCGCCTTGTTTCAGGCTGGCCTTCACCTCGTACAGGCCATCCATGGGAGGATTGACCGAAAAGCTGATCAGGTACGAAGAATACTCCGCTTCGCTGGCTTCCCGTGACATCATCGGCGCGCCGCCCAGCGCTTTGCCATCGCGGAGGACCTGAATGCTGAGCGAGGCTGCTTCCGGCGCGCTGGGGTCGGAGTGAGCGGTGAAGAAGACCGAAACGTCTTTGACGCCGGACGGCAACTGCCCGGAGAGATTCGGCGTCACTCGATAATTGTCATGGAGAAGCGGCTCCAGGGGGTCGTCGCCGGCTTGCACCGGATCCGTCTGCCGGACAAGGACCATGTTGCTCAACGAGGGTGCGCCGGAGGCGCCGGGAATTTCGAAGGCGATGCGCTGCGCGCCGGCTTTGCCGCTGATGTGGTCCAGAATGGCCGCTTCCAGTACGTATTGACCCTCAAGAGCGGTGAAATGGCGCTGAAACGTGACAACTCCGTTCTTTATCTTTTCATTGTTTTTCAGGATTCCACGGCGTGGAATATCCGTGCTGAAGCGCTCGACAACTGTGCCCGAAGAGTCTTTGATATCGGCAACGATCGACAGGCTTACTGAATCGAGGTTGGTGATGGAGTCTTCCTGAACCTCCAGGCTGGAGTAGGGAACCTCGATGGCCAGCACATTGACATTCCCCTCGGGCCTGTCGCCCATGCGCAGAATCGCGGCATGGAAGGCCAGATCGGCGGGCAACTGCGTTTCATGGAGAATCTTCAGCAACGGCAACTCGAATGGTTCTGGAGCGGCATCGCCGATGCCACTCGGAGGCAACGCAAAATAGCCCGTCTGCGTGCGTATCGTGAGCCCAGCCCGGAGGGGCTTGACGGCTATCGTATGAAACTTCCCATCGAATGCCGTGGGTGGGGAAGGATAGGAAGCCTCGTAATACGTTGTCAGATCCTGGATCATTCCTTCCAGAGACCTCTGCATTCCGTTCCCGCTGATATAACCGCCGCCCGTTCCCTCCGCCAATTGCTGCATATCGTCATTGTTCGATTCATTGTCGGCGGAATCCGGGCCATTGCCGGCATGGAGCAGGCCCTGCGCGCTGATCCGCGCTCCCGTGCGATCGAGGGAATTCAGTTCGACGACATAGAGGATCACCCTGGCTAGATCTGCCGCTCCGATGATGGATTTGATCGCATTCCTGGCCTCCAAATCGATCTGCCGGTCCTGCAAGGAGGTGAAATAGATCACCGCCTTTTTTTGCGTGAGCGATTGTTCCGCCTGCGCCAGGGCCAATAAGGCCGCCAGGGAAGGCCGGAGATGCTGATCCTGGGCAATCCGGCCGGAGTTCTTGAGCGCGGATTGCAGCGCTTGCGCCAGAGATCGATCTTGCGCGTTGATCGCTTTTCCCGATGAATCGACGCCGCTCATCGCCAGCGTGATTAGTTGCTGTTCCTGTGGGCTAACCGTGCCGCCGCTCCCGGTTTTCAACGGCTCGGTGGCTGCATGCACGGCCTTCTCAATCTCTTTACGATCCGAGGTAAACCCGCTTTGGAGCCGGAGCTGTCCCTCGACATTCAGCACGGAAATTGAAAAGCCTTTCTCGGGGATCATCTTGAGAATCTTCGCTGCGGCTTCGCGCGCGTTCTTCGAGATGGAAGGATCCGATTGCTTGCTTGTGCCGGGAGCCGGCCTCGGACGGTCAAAGACCAGCGTGATCAGATGCTCGCGATTCTGTTTGCCGGTCACAAGATGAAGGCTGTTGAGCGTGACCGGAGAATCAGCATCGGTGACCGCAATCTCGCCCGGCTTCAGGTCGAGAACGGGCCTGTCGTTCTTATTGGCAACCACTAGATCGAGATTGACCTGATCGCCATTCTTCGGCGATTCAACCACTGGATTCACAGCTTGTGTCGCCGCCTGTCCATAAGCCCACGGAATCGCTACTGCAAAGGCAAACAGAGCCAGCAGCCTTATCATGATGATCTGGCTATCAGATACCTCTTTATGCATAAAACACCCGCCCATTTTGAACACGGCTTCTCCCTGTTTGTTCTTGCAGTCAGATCGATATAAATAGAGAAAGCTGGCCATCCGTTGATACCTAACTTCGAACTAATTGACCTCTACAGGTTTCTCAACATGGTCGATGACGATCATCTCAACAGATGCCATCGTGGAGTCGAGTTTGAGTCCTAACTGTCCCTGGATTGCGGCGGACAGCGGCGGCGGTTGGTTAATCCTGCCGGTTGGATGCGGAATTACCGCGCCCATTGCGCGAAATTGAGATTCGTCAGGTGTCCAATCGAGAGTGAAGTCATATCTTCCCGTCAACCCGGTCCGATCGATGACTGGGCGGTCGAGCACGCTGGATTGCATAACAGATACAAATTCTTGCATGGATCCATGGCTGACCTTCAACTTGCCCAGATCCTGGAAGTAAAGCTCCGGCTCCTGATTAAGGGTATCCTGGCTCCTGACAAGTTTTGAGCTGCCACCACCTTTGCTCAGCGCATAAACCGAAAGCTCCTTCTTGTCGCGATGGAGGCTGAGTTTGAAGCGCTGTGCAAGCAACTTCTGAACCAGGCTCTGAATCTGTCTGGGGCTGGGCTGGCCTTCGCCGCTGAATTTTGCGTCGATGTCGAATCTGCCTTTATCCACCCAGGCCGGCGCGCCGGCAAGCTGCTTGGGATGAATTCCGTAAGCATAAGTAATAAGGTCGCTCAGGGTCGCGTTCGCCGCACGGATATGGCCCATCTGGACGATGAGTCCTTTGCTCGGATCTTCTGGCTGGCTGGGCCGGATTGTAGCAGCCAAGATGCCGGGATCAGTATCGGTGGCCATCGGCGGCTCGGGCTTGGGAATCTCCCAGGCCGTCTCCGTCGTGGTGCGGCGCAGGGTTAAAGGATGCACGAAAGAGAGCTGGTTCAAGCTTCCGGAAATAGACCTTCCATCCGGAGCCAGTTTGCCCTCGAAGAGCGCGCCAAACTCTGCGAAGGAAATCTTCACGGCCGCGCCATCCAGCGTGATGCCGGTAACCGGAATGGGGGTTGAGGTCTGGTCGATGGCGTAGAAGACTCCTTTGTACCTGCCGTTCTCCGACCTGGAAATCTCGATGACCCCGCGCAGGTCCAGTCCGGAGTGAAGCGTACACTGCCATGTGCCCGCAATCCCTCGCGTCGGAGTAAGAGCATCAGCTTGCTGGATGTGTACTAGGCCGAAGACAACGGGGATGGAGATCGCCACGGTTGCCGCCAGCACGAGCAGCAGTTTTCGGCCGAGGTCTAGATTGTGTGCCGCTTTTCCGGTCATGATGCGGACAATACGGCCTTTGAGGTCCGATCCGGCAACGCCCGCGACGCAGGCCAGCGGCGACTCGATGCAGAACTTGCAGACGTTCAGAATGCTCTCGGCGTAAATGTCCGCTTCGTTTCCGGACTGTAGAACGACCTCATCGCAGGCTAGTTCGCGTTCCTCTAGGAGGCGAGTCTTGATCCACCACACTGCGGGATGGAACCAGAAGAGCGCTTCCACCACCATGTGAATAGCGGCCGTGAGATTGTCGCGCCGGCGGAGGTGGCAGATCTCATGGGCGATGATGGCGTCGAGCTGCGCCAGGCTGAGGCGCTCGTCGATGCCTTGCGGCAGCAGCAGGACGGGGCGGAAGATGCCGAAAACGCCGGGCTCGAGCAACAATGGCGATGAGAGAACCGGCACCTCGGCCAACAATGCCGTGCGCGAAGATGAGCGGATTGAGGCACGGATTAGCGACCACCCGCGCATCCACGAGAACACAACAAGAAGAAAACCGCACAGCCAGGCCGCAAGCAGAATCACAGGCCACAGATTGCCCATGCGCGAGGCGGTCGCGGCCGCCTCGCGCGCTGCGCCGGCATAGGGAAGGGCGGCAGGCGATGCGGCTGGTGAAAAGGGCAAAGCGATCTGTTCCATCGCGGCTGCCAGCAGCGGCCTTTGAATCGGAGCGGAGAAAGCCGAGCGAAGCGATTCTCCGATAGCGATGAGAAGTGAGAACGGGATCAGGTATTTGACCGAGGCTATCATCCATACCCAATAGCGCATCCGGGCATGATTCTTGCGCAGGCTGAGCGAGAGCAGCCCTGCAATCCCGGTTACAAGGGACGACTGCCAGAGATGGTTGGCCAGGGCCACGGTCCAGGCATCGTTCCAGAATGCCGGAAGCGTCATGGCTGCTTCTCCTTGCGGGAAAGAGTTCGCAGCGCTCTCTCCGCATCCTTTACATCTTCAAGAGAGAGCTTGCCCGACTCGATCAGGTGCGCCATCACAGGCTGTGATCGTCCTCCGAAGATGGCCAGAAGATCGTCGATAAGCCTTCGCTGGGCCGAATCGCGGGAGATCGTGGGAGCGAATATGTGGAAGTTGCCGACTTTCTTCACGCGCTGTACGACCCCCTTCGCTTCCATTCTGTACACGGTAGTCTGGATGGTCGTATAGGCTGGCTTTCGCTTCTCCGAGAAGGACTCCTGAATTTCGCGGATGGAAGAGTCACCTTTTGCCCAAAGTGCCTCCATAATCTGATATTCAAGTCTTGATAATCGTGGTTCAGACATACCGATCTCCTACTTCTATAGGAAGAACTACTATACTCGTATGTGATTGTCAATCGATTTGTTCTTGTTGCCGGCACGGAGAGGCTGACGATCAAACACTGGCGCTCAGAAATCATGGCATGTGTGCCACAATCGGTTAACATCAGTGAAATCCATTCTTTGCACGGGGCAAATACCTCCCGTCAAGCGGGGCCTGCCAGCTCTCTGATTGCCTTGTTGCCTCGTGTCATTATCATTCGACCCAATATCTGGCGAGGCGGCTAGTCCAAAAAAAATGATCGAAGACAGTCGCAATAAGTTCCCTGTCAAGCAGCGCTGGAGCCTGCACTCAAGTATGTCAGATTACGAAGACGGCGGGGGATAACGGAAGGCACATTACGGTAGTAAGACCTTACTTCTTACCGGGCGTTCCCGCGCCTGGTGCAGCCGGCTCAACCAGCGGATTCACCACCTGAATCGCTCCATAGCGCTGCGTTGTCGCCAGATGCTCTGAGTAGAGAATCGATGCGCCGGCGCGCTCGGCGGCCTCAAGGATCAGGGCATCCCAAAACGGAACCTTGTGGAGTATTACGATCTCCAGCGCTTCGTGGACCGATGCGGGAGTGTTGGCAATCACCTCCCAGGTAGAGTAATCGCGAATCAGCAGGCAGACGTCCTCGATGGGCAGGGGATTGCCGGAGTTGCGGCAGAGATGAATGCACAGCTCTTCAAGGACCTGCGTGCTCAATACACCCCAGCCGGAGGTCCAGAGCTGCTCCAGCAACATCTGCGCGCGCAGATGCTTGGTACCGGCGGAGCGGTCATGCGCGTAAACAAGAATGTCGGTATCCACGAAGCACTTACCGCTCATGCAGTTCTCCCCGTGAGCGGAGTGGAGTCCAGCGCAAGTCAAAGCCCGACCGCAGCCGGGCTACTGCATTGCGGCGCGCCTGGTCGTATCCTCTGCGCTGGTGGACGGCCTGTTCCAGCCGATCAGCGAGCAGGGCGCTGATGGAAGAGCCTTCCTCCGCGGCAAGAACACGGGCTTCGCGTAGCAAATCTTCCTCAATTTTTAACGTAACGTTCGATTTCATAAAGGCACTGATTCCCGTGTAGCACAATATTACGTGCTTAGCCTTAGAAAGCGCAAGCGGAAATCTTCACAGCTTGGGGACGACTCAAAATAATAACCAACCCGGTATCTTATAGCTTGTCGAGATGCCGGAATCCTCCGGTGCCCACCAGCATGGAGGAGAAGATCAGGAAGTTGTAGCAGGCATGGAGCATCGTGCTGGCGGCCAGAGAGCGCGTTTTGAGCCGCACCGCGCAGAGAATCAGGCTGACCACAATCAGCAGCAGAAGCGGTCCGAGTGAATGGCCGGTCTGCTCGCCGTGCATCAGCGCGAAGGGCAGGCTGGTGAGGATGGAGGCAATCACCATGGCGGCGATGGACCATTGGGGATGGCCGTCCGCGTCGAGTGGGCGAGGACGCGCGTGCGTGAAGCGTTCGCCAATCCAGTCGCAGGAGGTGCAGAGAGCGGGCAGCAGAAAGCCGCGGAAGGCGATCTCCTCAAAGAAGGGCGCGATGGTGATGCCGAAGAAAAACATCAGCCAGGCGGCGCCGGGAGTGCGAAAGATCTCGTCGATTGGCGTATTTTTCGGCCCGGGCAGCAGTTGATCGTCAATCAGGGCCAGAGCGAAGCAGCCCAGGGCGAGGGCGGGCAGCCGCCAGGAAAGCCGCCACGCCGCCGCGCCGCGCCAGTGGACTCCGGTAAAGAAACTCTGCTTCCAAAACAGCGGAAAGATAAGAAAGCCGAGGACGAAGGTAATGAGATAGATGACCGCCTCGCTGCCCAGAATGTAGTGGACGTCGGTGGCGGCTTTTTCCATGGTGATGACGCCAAAGAGATGGAAGTGCAGGGCAATCATCATCAGCACCGTCGCGCAGACGAATCCGATGGCCGCAAAGGCCGCCAGCAGAACGAGATGGCCGAGATGCGGAATGCGCGGGGGCGCGGTGGCTACGGGCTGTGGCCAGTACTGAAATTGATCGGCAGCCGGAGTGCTGGGAGCCGCGGACTCCCAGCTCCCGGAATCGGAGGCTGGGTCACCCAGATATGGCGCGGGCATTGGGTTCTCTTCCGGCTCGTAGGGGAAGTCTTCCTGGTCGCTCATGGCAGCACCGTCTTCTTTCTGCGGGAATAGGATTTCTTTTGGGCGGTCTTCTTTGCGGCTGTCGGCTTGCGTATTGAGCGTGAAGAAGCAGGTCCTTCGACTCGCTTCGCTCGCTCAGGATGACAATCGTTGGAGGGTTCTTGGTCTCCCACCCTTTCCGCAGAAAAAAACGCAGCTCCTTCGACTGCGCTCAGGAGCGGAAAGGATGGGGCACAGAGGTTGGATGGCTCATCCGGTTCCGCTGCTTCCAGTTTTCCGTTGCTGGAGGTGTAATAGCGTTTGAGGAACTGGCCGGTATACGAAGCGGTCGTTGCCGCAATCTTCGCTGGCCGGCCCTCAGCCACCACGCGGCCGCCGTCTTCCCCGCCCTCCGGGCCGAGATCGAGAATCCAGTCGGCATTGCGGATCACGTCCAGGTTGTGCTCGATGATGATCACCGTGTTGCCCAGGTCGGCGAGGCGGTGAAGAACTTCGAGCAGCTTGCGCACGTCGTCGAAGTGTAGGCCGGTGGTCGGCTCGTCCAATAAATAAAGTGTCCGCCCGGTCTGCCGCTTGCTCAGTTCGCGCGCCAGCTTCATGCGCTGCGCCTCACCGCCCGACAATGTAGTCGCGCTCTGGCCGAGATGCACGTAGCCCAGGCCCACATCGACCAGCGTTTGCAGCTTCTGGCGAACCTGCGGCACGTCGGTCAGCACGGCGAGCGCGTCTTCGATAGTGAGCTCCAGAACGTCGGCGATGGAGTGTCCCTTGAATTTTACCGCCAGCGTCTCCTGGTTGTAGCGGCGTCCGTTGCAGACCTCGCACTGAACATAAACGTCGGGCATGAAGTTCATCTCAATGCGGCGCTGGCCGTCGCCCTGGCAGGCCTCGCAGCGGCCGCCGCCGACGTTGAAGCTGAAGCGGCCCGGCTTGTAGCCGCGCTCGCGGGCCTCGGGCAGCATGGCAAACAAATCCCGGATCGGCGCGAAGACCTGTGTGTACGTCGCCGGATTGGAGCGCGGCGTGCGGCCAATGGGCGATTGGTCGATGCGAACAACTTTGTCGATCTGCTCGGCGCCGCTGAGCGATTCGTGCGCGCCGGGCTCTTCGCGCGAGCCGTAGATTGCCTGTGCCAGCGACCGGTAAAGTATGTCATTGACCAGCGTGCTCTTGCCCGAGCCGCTTACGCCGGTGACCACGGTCATCACGCCCAGCGGGATGCGAATGTTGATGTCCTGCAAATTGTGCTCGCGTGCGCCGCTGATGGTGAGCCATTTGCCGGTGAGGGGGCGCGGCTTGGCGCGTTGCAGCATGGGAGCCGCGCCGCTGAGATAGCGCCCGGTGAGCGACTCGGGACAGGCCATGATCTCCGCCGGAGTGCCCTGCGCAACCACCTGTCCGCCCAGGCGTCCCGCGCCGGGGCCGAGATCGAGCACGTAATCGGCGTGGCGGATCGTCTCTTCATCGTGCTCGACGACCAGCACCGTGTTGCCCAGGTCGCGCAGCCTTTCCAGAGCCTGAATCAGGCGGTTATTGTCGCGCTGGTGCAGGCCGATGGAAGGCTCGTCCAGGACATAAAGCACGCCGCGCAACCGCGAGCCGATCTGAGTAGCCAGGCGAATGCGCTGGCCTTCGCCGCCACTGAGAGAAGTGGCGTTGCGGTCCAGCGAGAGGTAGGTGAGGCCGACGGCGCAGAGGAACTCCAGCCGCTCGGCGATCTCGCGGCGCAGGCGCTCGGCAATGAGCGACTCGCGCGCCGTGAAGCTCAGGTTGATCGCCGCAGAGAGCGCGCGATTCAGCGGAAGCGCGGTGAAGTCGGCAATGGAGAGTCCGCCGATCTTGACCGCCAGCGACTCCGGGCGCAGCCGCTTGCTGCGGCAGACCGGGCAGGGCGTCGCCGACATATAAGCCATCATCGACTCGCGATAGGAATCACTGCGAGCTTCTTCGATGCTGTCGCGCAGGAAGGCGAGAATCCCGTGAAAGCCGGTGCGCGGAGCCTCGCCTTTGGGCGGGCCGTAGACCAGAATATGCTGCTGGCGCGGGGGCAGCTCTTCGAAGGGGGTTTTCAGGTCGATCTTGTAGCGGTCGGCGGCCAGATGAACCAGCCTGAGCAGATACTGCGAGGTGGAACCGGGGCCCAGACCGTCGAGCAACGGCTTTGACCAGTCGGTGATAACCTTGGCAGGATCCAAATCGTAGAGCGAGCCCAGGCCGTGGCACTCCGGGCAAGCGCCGTACGCGGAGTTGAAGCTGAAGCTGCGCGGCTCCAGCTTGGGCACGTCGAGGCCGCAGTCGGGGCAGGCCATGGAGGCGGAGAACAACTGCTCCTCGCTGCCCGTGACAGCCACCAGCACCAGCCCGTTGGCCAGCTGCAGTGCCTTGGCCACGGCGGCCTCGAGGCGCTTTTCTGCGGAGGGCTTCGACCCCATGTACGAAGACCTGTCCGTGGGGGCCCCGAGCTTGCCGGCGGCCAGCGGCGTCGCCGGCGGAATCGTCGTGGGGACCGGCGGGTTCTTGAGCAGTATGCGGTCGATCACCGCTTCGATGGTGTGGTTCTTGCGGCGATCCAGGTTCACAGGCTCAGACAGGTCCATCAGCTCGCCGTCCACGCGCGCGCGGAAGCCTTGCCGGTCGAGCTGGTCGAGCATCTCCTTGAACTCGCCCTTGCGCCCGCGAACGATGGGCGCCATCACGGTGACGCGCTCGCCGAAGCCGAGTTCGAGAATACGCTGCACAATCTGATCGGGACTCTGGCGCGAGATGGGCCGGCCGCAGTTGGGGCAGTGCGGCGCGCCCACTGAGGCGTACAGCAGGCGCAGGTAATCGTAGATTTCAGTGATGGTGCCCACGGTGGAGCGCGGGCTGCGGCTGGTCGTCTTCTGCTCGATGGAGATGGCCGGACTGAGGCCCTCAATCGAGTCCACATCGGGCCGCTCAATCTGGTCCAGGAACTGCCGCGCATAGGCCGAGAGCGTCTCCACATAGCGCCGCTGCCCCTCGGCGTAGATCGTGTCGAAGGCAAGCGAGCTCTTGCCCGAGCCGCTCAGGCCCGTGACCACCGTAAGCGTGTTGCGCGGGATGCGCACATTGATGTCGCGCAGATTGTGCTGGCGCGCCCCGCGTACCGTGATGTGTGTGATGGACATGGTTGCAATCGAATTTGGTGCAATCAAATTGGGTGCCCCATCCTTCGCGTTCTTGGCGAAGGGTGGGATCGCGTGCTGATCTCTTGAAAGGGCACGGATTCAGCCGTGTCGTACTTGCATGAACTGATGATTTGAAAGGGCGCGGCTTCAGCCGTGCCGTTAACTGCCAGATGAACGCGGGGCTTTAGCCCCCGAGGGAATACTGATGAGCAAAAAAATGCTTAGAGCTGGTGGTGGCTGCCGTCGCAGAGAACGGGGTTGGCGGTGTGCTTGCAGCCGCAGAAGTAGACGGTCTTGGTTTCAGCGGCCTCGAACTTTACCGGCGTGAAACCGCTGCCCTTGTGGCTGCCGTCGCAGAAGGGCTGGCCTGCGCTGCGGCCGCAGGCGCACCAGTAGTAGCTCTTGCCGGCTTCGACCTCGACGGGATAAGGACTCTTTTGGGCAATCGTTGCTTCGGGCATGGGGAATTCTCCTTCCAATGCAGTAGAGATATTATCGCCGATCACGGAGAGCCGCCGCATTCTGCCCATGGAAAACGGCCGGCGATTTCGGTTCTCGATCATAATGTCGGACTGTGGAATGTATCGGGAACCCACCAATTCCGGGATTCTGGATAACCGACGGCTCAGGGCCGCGCAACCGCCTTTAACATGAATGCAACCTTGAGGGTATTCTATTGGTCAATAGAAAGCAGACTTGCGCGGCGGGTTTTCTGCGACAATCGAAGAGAGCGATTCCCGGGCGAGTCCAGACGGTTTTGGGGTGACCTGAGAGTGAATGCAATGTAATTCATGCCATAAGGAAAGTGTCCGAAAGCAAAAATGACGGATCTAATGAATTTAACGATGTTGATAGCAGCGTCGGTTGGCTCCATGGCCTTCAGCATCCTGGCGGCGTACGGAATCCTGCGCGCGGGCTTTGCGCTGATGCGTCCCCAGCCGCGCCCCGCGGCCGTCAAGCCCCATCCGGAAGTGGCGCGAGGGCTGTGAATAAACAGGGAACAGGGAATAGAAAACAGCAGCCCGCACACCCAGGGAATCCATTCACTGCGACGCGGGCCTGACCTGCTCATTGCTACCCTCTTTTTTTGCCAAATCATTTCCACATCCAGCCACGATGGAATCAACCATCCCTGACAATGCGATTGGTCTACGACGATTTCTACTGGTCTCTGACCCCTGACACCTAGTTTTGCTGCGGTTGTGGCGGCTCGGGCTGTGGGTGCATCTGCTGCTGACGTTGCTGCAACTCCCGTATCTGATAGGGTGAGCGCCCGCCGGGCGGGAAGCCGGGGCGAAGGGGTGGCTGGTTCTGCGGCGGCTGTTGCGGCTGCTCATCCGTGTCGGCCTCCTCGTCGTTGGCCGGGGCGGGATTGGCGGCTGTCGTCGCGGCTCCGGCGTGGCGGAGACTGAGCACGATCCTGCGCGGAGTTCCCTGGCCCTGGTCTCCGATCATCACTACGTTGTAGCCGGAGCCGAGCAGAAGCTGGCTGAGCACATCGCGCGCTGGGCCGGGGCCATAAGCGCCAAAGACACGCTGGTCGGCGTCGAATCCTTCCAGCTTTGCGCCGGTCAGGGTAGCCACTTCCATCAGAATCTCTTCCAGGCTGGAGTTGGCGGCGTCGATGCGCAGGCCCTGGCTGTCCCAGGCGATTGCGGCCTTTGCCGGCTTCTCATCGGCCGGCCACTTGGGGAGTTCAGGCGCGGGCGGCGTTGCCGGGGTGGGCGCAGCCGGAGGCGCCGGGGCAGGCGCCGGAGCTGCGACGAGCCGTTTGTGCGGATGGGCCGCCTTGTGCGCCTTGTTGGGTTGAATAGCGGCGGCCGGCGTCTGCGCGGGCAGCATCTGCATCCCGCAGAGAGCCGCGGCCAGAAGCGCCAGCGGCGCATAGACGCGAATCCCTGGAAGATGAAACGAAACCGGCGAGTTGTGCGGGTTGAGGGTGCGCATGAAAGCCGGTCCTTGCTCGCAGGCGGTCTTGCGTTGCCGCTCTACTGTACTAGACTACCAGCGGCTCTCGGACGCTCACAATCGCTCCGGGAGTAGCGTGGGCTGGCGGCGAATGGCTCTGCGCAACAGGATGAGTTGCGCCACGCCTAGAACGAAGAGCACGATAGTCAAAATCTGAACCTTGTAGCTCCGGGCAATTTCTTCCGTTATCCAGGCGACGGCAAATACCACGAGCGCAAGCAGAATCATGCGCCCCCACGCCTTGCGCCATCCCAGAGCTTGCAGCGCGGCCAGGGTCAGAATCAGGGAGATCGCGACTAAAATCGAGTCGTAGCGGGGAACATAGACATTCAGCAGAAGCATCCAGGTCAATGTTGCCGCCCAGGCCAGGGATTGGGCGGAAGATCCAGCCGCGGCCGACTTCCACAGCAGCAGCGCAAGCCATGCCGCTATGCAGCAGAAGAGGCAAACCAGAATCGCCAGGCCGGCTGTCGATCTTCCGCCGGGAATCGCGTAAGAGAATGCGTTGAGGTCAACTTCTTTCCATAGCCGGAGCGCATGGCCATTGAGTACCGCCGTATTTCCGAAGAAGTGCAGCAAACGCAGGTAAGCGGACCAAATTCCGATTCCGGCGTAGGCTGTGGAAGCCAGCAGCAGAACGGCGCTTCCGGCAACAAAGCCGGCCAGCATCCTGAATTTGCGCGTCAGCAGGAGCATGGGAAGTATGACCAACAGAAGCGTGGGCTTATAGGCCAGGATGGCCAGCGCAAGACCGCCGTACAGCGGTTTGGAGCGTCGTTCCAGAGAGACGGCCAAACCAACCGCGAAGACCGCCACGGAGGAAAGCTGGCCATTGAGGAGCGTATCCATCAAAAACGCGCGAGACGCCAGCGCAAAGCAAAAGAACAAGGAGGCTTTCAGCCTTTGCCGGGGAAAGAAGGCGGCCAAGACAGCCCCGATTCCGGCAAGGTAGAGGATCAGCGAAATGCCCATCCAGAGAAAGTAGGCGTTTTCGAAGGAAAGCCGCGCAAATGGGCTGAAAAACCACGCGACAAAAGGAGGATATGGACTGGGCCCGTATTTGCCTTCATGTATCGGATAAATTCCGTTGAAGATCTTGAGCTGCAAATCGTAGTCGTAGAGCTGCGAAACGGGATACTGGTTGAGCAGCTTTCCGGAGCCGTAGTAATAAACGAAATCGGCGTGCAACGCGCCAGACGTGGCGAACTGGGTGTAAACAACGCCGGCGATTGTCGGCAGCAGGCCAAGAAGGAAGAGACCCCAGCAAAGCAGATTCAACTCTTTGAGTCCGGGAGCGGGCCCCAGAAGCCGGACGGGCCATCGCAGACCCGTCTGTTCAAGACGATTTTCGTCTTCAAACGGAGTTGTACCTATCATGCGAAACCTCTGCTGAACGTTTGATTGTACTAGACTAGCAGTGACCGGCAAAGGATCACAATGGCAAAACCGGTCAGAGAGAGAGGGCGGCGGATGCGCCTCTGGCGGGGAGTTCGAACGGGGATTTGGACCGTGACGGCAGGATCAGTTTTGCTACTGGCGGCAGCCCGGCCGCTGCGCGCGGCCAGTTGCACCACGCAGGCCGAGTTGCTGCCGCAGGACCGTGATGCGCTCTCCGCAGCCGGCGGGCGGCTGGCCATGGCCGTTGCGCAACAGGACCTGGCCGCGCTGAAGGCTGCTCTGCTGCCCGCCGTGGCGGCCGACTGGGAGGGCATCAGCAGCGAGGCGCAGGCCGGCGCGTTGCTGATGAAAGGCGGGCAGGTGCAACTGCGCAGCCTTTACCTGCTGGATGCATCCAGCCAGGCCGCGCCCGCCGACACGCAGTTCTTTTGCACCAGCGCCAGCGGTTCGCTGACCGTGACGCTGACCATGCGGGCGCTGCCGCCGGGACGCTACGCCCTGGTGCTGGCCGACGCCGTCGGAGCGCCCTATGCCGGCCAGTTGGCCATTATCCTGGCTTGGGACGGCCCCGCCAGCGGCTGGAAGCTGGGCGGCCTGACCGTTCGTCCGGGCGCCATCGATGGCCACGACGGCGTCTGGTGGTGGACGCGCGCCCGCGAACTGGCGCGAGACAACCAGTTCTGGGCCGCCTGGTACGCCTACGATGCAGCCCGCGCGCTGCTGTTGCCGGTGGATATTCTCTCCTCCCCGAATATGGATAAGCTCAATCAGGAGCAGGCGGCGCTCAGGAATTCTCCGCAGGAGGCCTTCCCGATGACGCTCCCGGATGGACCGCGCGCCTGGAAGATCAACACCATTCACCTCGACCTGTCGCTGCTGCACTCCGACCTGGGCGTGGTCTACGAATCGACCGGAGTGACCGACCCGGCCGCCGTGCGCACGGAGGCGATTGCCGTGCTGACCGCCGTGCTCAAGGCGCAACCGGGGTTGCGGCAGAACTTTCATGGCCTGTGGGCCTACGCGGTAAAGGACGGCAAGCGGACGCCGGTGCTGGAGCTGCCGATGGTGCAGATACCGTAAAGACGGGGACTAGGAAATAGGGACTAGGGACTAGGGAATAGGGAACAGGGAACAGTAAGTCGCTCGCTCTGCATTTTTTTCGGTTTCGAAGCTGTAGATTTACAGACTGCGGAAAATGCATTCAGAGTTGCAAAAGGTGTCAGGGCACGACTTTAGTCGTGCCGAAAAGGGCCAAAAAATATGTGGGCTTTAGCCCCTGCGGGATGTTTTGCAAAGCATTGACCTGTTTATTAGCTCCTTGGAGTTATCAGACCCTTTTTCATTCGTTTGGAGGAATTGTCGATGCGATGGATACGAGCTGTCTCTCTGATTATCTTGTCCGCGTTGCCGCTCATGTCCGCCGCCCAGACAAAGATTTATCGTAACCGTGATTATGGGTATGAAGTTCCCATACCGCATGGACTCTACTTGTTTAGCCCGCATCAAATGTCTGGTATCGATCACGGCCGGCAATTATTCTTCAAACCGACCAGGATCGAGGATTGCAACCATGGCGGGTGTGATAGATATATTGTGTTTTGGGCCGAATACAACAC
>JBKQLG010000203.1:0-7940 GCA_052147235.1 Occallatibacter sp. | reverse complement strand
CACCGTCAGCCGCAATTACATTGACTTGCTGCTGGCCGTGCCGTGGAAGAAGCGCTCCAAGGAAACCCGCTCCATCGACTACTCCGAAAAAGTTCTCAACACCGACCACTATGGGCTGGAAAAAATCAAAGAGCGCATTCTGGAGTTTCTTGCCGTCCGTCAGTTGGTCAAAAATCCCAAGGGTTCGATCCTCTGCTTTGTCGGGCCTCCGGGCGTGGGCAAAACTTCGCTGGGCATGTCCATCGCCAAAGCCACCGGGCGCAAGTTCGTGCGCCTCTCGCTGGGCGGCATCCGCGACGAGGCGGAGATTCGCGGCCATCGCCGCACATATATAGGCGCGCTGCCGGGGCAGATCATCCAGCACATGAAGCGCGCCGGAACCAAGAACCCCGTCTTTCTGCTCGACGAAGTGGACAAGATGGCCTCGGACTTCCGCGGCGATCCGGCCTCGGCATTGCTTGAAGTGCTCGACCCGGAGCAGAACACCACCTTCCAGGACCACTATCTCGACGTGGATTACGACCTCTCGCAGGTGCTGTTTGTGGCCACGGCCAACGTGCTGCACACGGTTCCGGCGGCGCTGCAAGACCGCATGGAAGTGCTGCGCCTGCAAGGCTACACCGAGCAGGAGAAGCTGGAGATCGCCCGCCAGTATCTGGTCAAGAAGCAGCGTACGCAGACCGGGTTGAGCGAGAAGAACATCGTCGTCAAAGACGACGCGATTACCGAGATCATCCGCAACTACACCCGCGAGGCCGGCGTGCGCAACTTGGAGCGCGAGATCGGCAACGTCTGCCGCAAGGTGGCGCGCCGCGTGGTCAAGGGCGGCGACAAGCACAAGGAAGAGCTGACCGCGGCCAACATCCACGAGTTTCTCGGCGTGGCCAAGTTCCGCGACTCCGAGGTGCATGAGAAGAGCGAAGTCGGCCTGGTCACCGGTCTGGCCTGGACCGAGGTCGGCGGCAGCATTTTGACCACCGAAGTGCAGGTCCTCGACGGCAAGGGCAAGATGACCATTACCGGCCAGCTTGGTGACGTGATGCAGGAGTCCGCGCAGGCCGCGCTCAGCTACATTCGCGGACGCGCGCAGGCTCTCGGCCTCAGCCGCGAGTTCTATCGCAACGTGGACCTGCACCTGCATGTGCCCGAAGGCGCGATTCCCAAGGACGGCCCTTCGGCCGGCATCACCATGGCCACGGCTCTGGCCAGCGCGCTGGCGAAGATTCCCGTGCGCCGCGACATCGCGATGACCGGCGAAATCACGCTGCGCGGCAAGGTGCTGGCCATCGGCGGATTGAAGGAGAAGCTGCTGGCCGCCTTGCGCGCCGGCATCTTCGAAGTGATTCTGCCCCGCGCCAACGAGAAGGATATCGCCGAGCTGCCAGACAACATCAAGAGCGCGATGAAGCTGCACTTTGTCGATCAGATGGACGAGGTGCTCAAGCTGGCTCTGGAAGGACCGCTGCCCGCGGCGCTGCCTGCCGCCATCGAAGTGCTGACCGGCCTTCCCGCAGCCGATGAGCTGACCGCTAATCTGCCCGCGCCGCAATAGGGCGCCGGCAAGAAATTCTAAGGCTCAATTGCGGAGCCCCGTACCTTCGCCCCATGATAAAATTTCGCCCCGAGGCTAATGCCTGGGCGCGGAGCTCACTTACTGATTGCTTTTCACATTGACTTTGACCCACACGCGGGCGTTTCCCTTTTTGTTGGGGAGATAGTTGACAGCCGTAATCACGGCTGTGCTGCCGGAGCGGACGGCTCCTAAAATGGGGGCCTGGTAGGGAAGTTGATTGGGCGCAGCATCGGCGCGCAAAAAGACATTATCGGCAAATGTGATGACCTGGCCAACCGTCATCGCAGGCGTTGCATTGGCAATCCTCGGTGTTGTCGAGTGCGTCCAGTGCTGGTGAGTGGGGTCGGCGTTGCCTAAGAGAACCCAGCCACTCGCGGGCGGGGCCGCCGTGCCGGCTTGCACGCCCTGGGCGGTGGATTGGAGAGTCAGCACCGAGTGTGCCAGGGAACTGTTTGCGCTGTCGAGAGACGTGATGGAGCTAGCCGCCTGATTGGCGGCGTCGCTGGCCTGTTTCTTGATATTTGGATCGGCGCTCTGGCTGGCAATGTCATCCAAAGTGGATTTGATCTCCTCCAGCGCTTCGGAGGCCGATGAGTTTGATTGCGCGGCGGCGGTGCTCTGTGTGGTGGCCTGCTGCGCCTGCGCCTGCCATGTGAAGATGCCGCCATTGAGCTGGGTGATCCCCGCTTTGCTCAGCATCGAGTTCAGTTGGGCTGGGAAGCAGAGCAGGATGACGAACAGAATCACGAGAAATACATCCCGCAGGACGGTAAACAGACTCTGGGTTGTGGCAAGAATCGCATTGATGCCGCTTTGCTTGTCTGGCATGGGGGATCCTCCTCGGCGTGATTGATGGGGAGCCGATGGGGTCACTATACCGAAGAAAGAATCACTCTGTCATCTTGAATCTGCTGGCGCGGGGTTGCGGAAGATCAGCTCTTCAGCGCCCTCCTGTATCCTCAAGCTTGATGCGCTATACAACACAATTTCTTCTTTCGGCGATGGCCGAGCAGCAGTTTCCCGCGCCGGATGCGCCGGAGATCGCCTTTCTGGGCCGCTCGAATGTGGGCAAATCCAGCCTGCTGAATACACTCACCGGCGAGAAGCCGGCCAAAGTTTCCTCTACGCCGGGGCGCACACGCGCCATCAACTTCTTTGCACTGCTCGATCAGAGCCAGCGGCGTAGGCTTATCTTTGCCGACCTGCCCGGCTACGGCTACGCCAGGATTTCCAAGTCCATCTCTGCCGGCTGGCCGGCCTTCATCGAGCCTTACCTCGCCATTCGTTCGACGCTCAAGCTGTGCGTCTGCCTGGTGGATTCCAATGTGCCCGCGCAACAGAGCGACCGGCAGTTAATCGAATGGCTGCGCGCCGCCGGCCGCGACCTTGCCGTGGTAGCCACCAAAATCGACCGCCTCAGCGGCAACCAGCGGACACGCAATCTGGCTTCGCTGAAGACGGGGTTGGAATTGGATGATATTCTGCCCGTCTCCGCGAAGAGCGGCTTCGGGCTGAAGGAGCTGTGGGCGCGGATTGAAGCGGCAGGCGGCGGTGAAGGCTGAGTAATGTAAGTAATGTAAGCATTGCAGGCGCAATTAGCAGGTTGGAGGCGCGAAACTGCAATGCTCTGACTGCCCCTCGCGGCTTAGCCTGAGCTCAACTCTAACGCCGATCTCTCCACTCTCCATCTCTTCGCGCATTCGTTCGAGGAAGTTTGCCGCGGCGCTTTCGCTGCAACGCAGCACCCGAAGACCCTGCGCCATCCGCCCCAGATAGCGCGGAGCCAGGCGCAGCCAGCGGCGCGATGAAGCCCGGCACTCAGAATCGAGACCTGGGACGCCCATAATTTCTTCCAGGCAATCGAGGGCAATGACGTCCAGCTTTGGCAGCCAGATGGAGGGCGACGAAGCAACGCGCCAGCAGAGCAAGGTCTGACCCTCCAGTGAATCCGCCGCATCTGGCCTCACCAAATCGGGCGCAACGCCGCGCTCGAGCATCTCCTTCTCCACGGTCTCCGGCTCCAGCGCCACGCAGACCGAGACAGGCTCGTGCTTGCGAATCTCGTTTTTCAGGATGCGCAAGGCTTCGTCGAGCGAGGTCACCAAAAAATCCACGACGCCGTCGCGCATGAATTGCTTGCGCGCGGCCGCATCGGAGGAGGCGGACAGCGAGGCGGCGCCGGCAATGTTGGCCGCCACCAGCAGCGCGCGGGCTTCCTCGTCGAGTTCTCCGGCGTAAAGAAGTTTGCCGCCCAAGCTCGGTTCTGTATCCCCGGTCTCAGAAGCGAGACCGGGGGCACCTGCGAGAGCTGGGGTACCGGCGTCCGCGGAGATCCCAGCTCTCAAAAGCGAGACCTGGGGCACCCAGTCCACTGCGGAGATCAGGCCCGCATAGAGCCGTTCGACCTGAAGGGCAAAGCCTTCCGCTTGGATGGGATCAACCGCCAACAGAGCGTCTCCTCCGCTATCCAGTTTGCCGCGCCGGCTTAGAGAGGCGATTCATTTTCCCGCATCTGTTCCCGCCAATTTAGTTTGCGGACAAAGAAAACAAACTCTCCAGGTTTGGCGGTGAGCTTGAGTTTGGCGGCTTCCGCGGGTTTTACGCAACTGTTGGGAGCCGTAATGCCCACGCTGAGAATCTCTGCGATCGAGTACCAGCGGTCGATGGGGTTCGTCTTCTCGCTTGCCGAGTCGCAGTTGACATAGATCTGCATAGAACTGTCGTACGTCCCTCGAATTGAAAGGAGAGAAGCGCTCCTGGGAACGGTCAGCTTGCTGGTGCCGTCCTCGTTCGGCGCCACCCAATCGGCATGGACGGTTGTTTCGTGATCCACGCGAACCAGGAAAGTCGAGGTTGTAATCAGCTTCCCGGATTTGCCGTCCAGCATGCGGAGGGTGATGGTCTTACCGGTTTGCGCGCATAACAAGCCGCCAAATGCGGCCATGCACATGAGAAGTGTGAGTACGCGATGTGTCAGTCGAAGCATAATCCCTCTACGATTACCAGGTGGAGTAGGGCTGGCCGTCGGAACCCAGTTCCTGCGAGCCGGAGTGAACGTCGTCGATGCCGGGTTCGGTCTGGTCCAGAGAGTGCAGTGAGTCGCCCATATCGGTCACCCAACTGTCCTTGGTCTGGGTAAACGGGTCCACCGGCACCTCTCTCAGGTAACCATCCTCTATCAGGTCGTCGAGTGTCTGCGGCGCCTTCTGCTTGTCTATCGTATAGGAATCGATGGCCGTGCGCATTACGTGCAGGTCTTCCTTGAGCACCGCCTCCCGGGCCATCCTGATGGCGCCGGTAAAGCGAGGCACGGCGATCATCATAAGGATGCCGATGATCATCATTACAATCATCAGCTCCATCAGTGTAAAGCCCGCGTCTTGTTTGCGAATCCTGCTCAATGAAAGCCTACCAGTCAGAATACTTGGTTCCGTCCAGCGCCGTGCCCGTGGACTTGGAATACACGTCGAAGACGCTCTGCCCGCCAAAAGAGTCCGATGTCGGATCGTCCTGCATCGAGCGCAATCCCCACTCCGCCTTGCCGGTCATCGGATCCACCGGAATATGGCGCAAAAACTTCACCTTCTTGGTCTGCACTTCCACGCCGTTGACCAGCGTCTCCAGATCAGGCGGATAGCCCTGGCTGTCCAACTTGATCGGGAAGGCATTCTTGTCGGCCGCGTCCTTGTAGCGGTCGATGGCGTCACGCATCGTCCAAAGGTCGTAGCGCAAAATGCGCTCGTTCAGGCGCTTGGCCTGGAATCGCGCCATAGGCACCGCGGCCGATGCAAGAATCGCAAGAATCGTGATGGTCACAATCAACTCGACCAGCGTAAGCCCGCGCTCCCCGGCGTGGCCGGTCTGGTTTGGCCGTGCTTCCTTCATCGATTCTGGCTTCATCGGATCACTTCACCTGAATGCTGACCCGCCCGCCCTGGGCCGGCAACTGCTGCTGCTTGCTGTTGACCGCCCCCGGCCGGGTGAGGACAACGTCGCTCGCTCCGGCGGTCTTGGCCTGGAAGCTGAGAATGCAAACCACGCCCGTGCCGTTCACCCCGGCCGCTCCCGGCGGACGCGAGGCGTTGATCAGAATCAAGCCCGGACCATCGTCGCGGTGTGTGAGTATCACGGCCTGTCCATCCCGGCTCAGGAAGTCCCCGCTATCCACGTTGACCAGCGAAAGTTTGGCCGGATCGTAAGAAATCTGCAAGGGAACGGAAGTAATGTCCGCTCCTCCACTCAGCACAACCGGAACCTTGAAGGTGGCGCCCACGGCAACCGGACCAGCTGGCGGAGCCATCATGTAGCTCACCCTTGCCGGTTGCGGCGGAATCGACGGAGTAGGCTTTGCCGGTGTGTTTCCATTCGTCTGCGCGGCATCATTCAACTGAGCCAGCGCTGCCGGGGCTGCCGCCATAGCGCTCTGGCCCGGAACCGCACCCACATTGGGCCGCCCATGGGCCGGCGGTTGAACTATGGGAGCCGGAGCTGATCCCGGATTCGGAGCGGGACTCGCGGCCGGCGCTTCGCTGGGAACATGGCGAATCTCAACTGATTGTTGGCCCGCGCCGGTATCGATGGTGCGCAGATTCATCTCTTCCAGGTATTGCGAACGAACCACGTGCGGCACCACCAGAAAGACCAGCTCGTCGTCGTTAATAGTGTGGTCCTTGGAGCCGAAGAGGTACTTCAATACGGGAATCGCACTCAACCCCGGAATTCCGTTCCAGCTCACAACCTCCTGCTTGTCTTGAATTCCGCCCAGGATGCCGGCTTCGCCCTCGCGCAGGCGAATCACCTGCTCGATTGTCTTCTGCGCGATGATCGGCTCTGTCACTTCGCTGATCGTCACCGAGCCGTTCTGCGAGGTGTCCTCGATTTTGATCTTCAACGTCACATCGCGATTGAAGTGGATCGTGGGCGTCATCTCGATGGTTACGCCGACATCCTGGTATGTGAATTGCGTGTTGACCAGCGAACTGAGTCCCCCGAGGGCTCCCGTGCCCACGCCTCCGCCCCCATAGGAGCCGGTCGCAATGGGGATTTTTTCGCCGATCTTCATCGTCGCCTTTTGCCCGTCGGTGGAGCGGAGGCGGGGATTTTGCAAAATCTTGGTATTCGAATCGGTCAGCAGCATATTGGCAGTGGCCGAGCCGACCGTCACCGCGAAATCGTAGGCCTTCAAGTGCGACAGATCGTAGAGCGTCGTGCCCGTACCAGTGCTGGTCGTTCCGGTCGTTCCCGTGGTGGTGGTCGTGGAGGACGAAGTGGTTGTGCTTGTAGGCGGATTGAGCGCTATCCCCACGTTGCTGGGCCATTGGATGCCCAGAGTCTTTTCCCAATTCTTGCTGACCTCCAGGATGGCGATGTCCACCACCACCTCTGGCCGCGCCTTGTCCAGGTCGTTGATCAGCTTTTGCGCCAGCAGCAACTCGTCCGGAGTGCCCCGCATCACGACGGCGTTCTGGCTGGGAACCGGATAGGACTTGGAGTTGGGCAGCAAATTGCGAATGGCGGTATTCACGTCGGTCAGGTCGGTCGTCTGCCAGGCGTTCGACAGATAGAAGGTCTGCACCGCCTGCTCATCCAGCTCGTTGCGTTTGGAGCGCGTGTTGGCGGCCACAAAGATCGTGTTGTCGGTCACCGGACGCCAGAAGGTGTTGGATATGGTGCCCACTATGCGCAGCGCGTCCAGCAGCGACACATTGTTCAGGTCCACCTGGATCCGCTTGGCGGTGAAATCCGGGTCGAAGAGAACATTCACGCCGGCGGCCTTGCCGATCGCCTCGTAGACCACCTTGGCGTCTTCCTGCATGTGCAGCGTCAGAGGCTCATTTGAGAGAGGCTTCAGCTCGGCCGGAGCGCCCATCGACTCTAGATCTTCCTGCTTGCCCTCCGTCTGCGAAAGGCTGGTCTCGGTCTGCGGCGCTGCCTCCCCGTTCTTCTTCCGCACAAGGGCGATCTCCTGCTGCGCGGCCTCATTGCTGGGATCGATTTCGGCGGCGCGCAGAAATTCCGTCAGCGCTCCCTGTTCGTTGCCGGCGTCCAGCAGCTTGCGCCCCTTGGTTATGTGCATCGCCGATGCGGTAATCCGCACCCGGTAGAGCGAGGTGCGGTACTGCAAGTCCTTGGGCGCCTTGGCGTAAGCCTTCTGGTAGTTGTCGAAGGCTGCGTCATAGTCCTCGCGCGCCTCGGCTCTGAGGCCGCGTTTGTAAAAGGCGCTGGCCGACTGGGCGTGCAGCGATGCACTCGACAGGACGAAGACGGCCACGACGGCCAAAAGCGCCATCCAAAAAGCGGCTCTGGAGAATGCGGAGGCAGCAGTAGCCTGTGCACGGCTTTTCATCGAACTCCCAGGCGTCTTCTC
>JBKQLG010000202.1:0-10595 GCA_052147235.1 Occallatibacter sp. | reverse complement strand
GTTCAGAAACTATTGAATTCATTTCAGGACCGCTATTTTGAGGAGCGGCATGAAATGAATATTTTCCTGGAGCGTATGCAAATTGAGGGCAAGCTCTCCGAAGCTGAATTCGAGAGCGGGAAACGGGCAATCTTTTCGGCGAGATTGACGGCCATGGAACTTAATGAATTGGATAGCGCACTGAACGAGAACTATGCAAAGGCTCTATCGCAAGGGAAATGAAGATTACGGGTGCACCATCCGTACTGGTGCCCCAGGTCTCGATTCTGAGACTTGGGAAGGAAAACGAGGAAACTACTTCCCAGCCAGCGCCACCCGCGTCCGCGTCGCGCTCATCCGCCGCACCAGCACCGGAATCCCAAAGGCCAGTCCGGCCACCAGCGCCGTCGAGATCAGGTCGTTGCGATAAAAGACCAGCCCGGCGTCATAGCAGGCGACGAGCCCTCCCAGCGTGTGCGGATACGGATAGGCAAAGCCGCTCACCCAGACCGCATAGTTCGAGATCATGAAAAACGAGGTCGGTCCCAACAACGCGCCCGCGCCGACGCGTACCACCGTCGTCCGGCTGCGCAGCAGAATCTGCCCCAGCGCCATCGCCATCACGTACCAGCCCCAGGTGGGCAGATAGCTCTGCCAGATGAAGGCGTAGTGGTAGCTGTACACCGTGAGGCAGTAATCGGTGGCCACCAGCGCGGCCAGCGGAACCAGCATCTCCCGCCACGGACGCCGCGCGCCAAAATAAAGCAGTGCGCCGCCCACGGCGGTAAAGTTCATCCACCCGGCATGGGGCAGCAAACGGCTCAACACGGCAACCAGCAGCAAAAGATAAGCAGGCATGAACACCTCAGATTTCAGGATTCCGGTCCCTTCCAAGGGGAAGAAGAGACTCGGCGGCGCAAACGGCGCTCCTTTCATATTGAGGGCCAAACGCCGTAGGGTCAACTCAAGTATTTCACAAGATGAACATTATTTTCCGTTTTTGAACAATCCTAAACGTCGCTATCGCTGCTCCCGTCCATTCATCGCTTCACCCGCCTCGTCGCGGCCATCGACGATATAAACCCAGCCATCCAACGGCGAACGATTGGGGCTCCGGTCCGTACCCAGGAAGGGGTAATCAAAGCGCAGATCGGTAAACCGGACGGTCGTCCATGCGCGACTGGGCGGCAACTGTGGCGGAGTCATGCCCGGCGCCGCCACTGGCCCCACATCGCGCACCACCGCCCACGTGCCCCAGTCCAGATACACCTGCCCCAGCAGCGTTTGCTTGGCGGCTTCGACAGCCGGGGTCGCGGACGGCTTGTAAATCACATCCCGGCGCGGATCGCTGGTAATCTCACCGCTCAGGGTGTCGATCTCGGCGGTCTGGTAATAGGCCTCGGTCTCCAGAATCGCGTGCCAGTGGAAGGGGTTGATGGGGTAGGGCTCCAGAGCCATGCGCTTCACCGGCGCATTGGCGATCCCGGAATTATCGGCCAGCATACGCGCCCGTCCCTGCTCGGCCCAGCGCCAGCCCCACAGCAAAACCATGCCGGTCAGCGCAAAGATCGCCCATCCCCGCCCGCGAAATTGCTTCTTCCTGGCGCCTATCTCGGAATCGGCCAGCCCGAAGAGCCACGGCATCACCATCGCGGAAATCAGCAGCGCCCACAGCACCGGCTCGGCGATGAAGACAAAGCTGCCCGCATACCAGCGCGGATTGAAGGGAAAGAAGGGCCGCAGGCCGTAGTTGTTCGTCCAGTCCAGCATCAGGTGGCTCAGCGCGGCAATCAACGCCGTCAGGTAAAGCCAGCCCCAGCGAATCTCCTGCGTTGATCCTGGAACCGCAGCTTTGAAAGGGCACGGCTTCAGCCGTGCCGCTGACATAGCTATAGAATCTTCGGGCTTTAGCCCCTGAGGGAATGTCTTGTCTTCCGCTGACATTCCCTCGGCAGCTAAAGCCAGGATTTCCATCCTCTTGATTTGCCGCGCCTGCCGCCATCGATCCCAGAGCCACACTATGCCCACAGCAGCCGCTGCAACCACCGGCACGGCAATAAACGTATGGGTGATTCCGCGATGATGCTTGAGCTCCTCGACCGGTCCGGCCAGCCCCCACAGCACATTAAGGTCGGCTGCCTCGGCGGCCAGCACGGCAGCCAGCGTGGCGTAGGCCGTCTTGCGGTTCAGCCCCGCGCGGCCGATGCACGCTCCGGTAAGAAAGTGCGTGATAGGTTCCATAGCGCTCTGCCAACCATACTATCCTGCCCCGCGGCCTCCTATAATTCACCTCATGGGCGAACCAGACAACCCAGACTCCGTTTCGGCAAAGCGCGCCGCCGAGCTGCGCGCCGAACTGCGCCGCCACGAGCACCTCTACTACGTTCTTGACGCGCCGGAGATCAGCGACGCCGCCTACGACGCGCTGATGAACGAATTGAAGCGCATCGAAGCCGTGCACCCCGAACTGCTGACGCCCGATTCGCCCACCCAGCGCGTCGGCGGCAAGCCCGCCGAGGGCTTCCGCAAGGTGGCGCACTCGCGGCCCATGCTCTCGCTGGACAACTGTTACTCCGCCGAGGAACTGGCCGCCTGGGAGACCCGCTGCCGCGAACTGGCCGGACCGCTCGCCGTCGAGTACATGGCCGAACTCAAGATGGACGGCCTGAGCGTGGCGCTACGTTATGAGCCGGCAATCGACGGTGGCTCGCGTCTCATCACCGGCATCACCCGTGGCGACGGTCAGACTGGCGAAGATGTGACCTCGAATATCCGCACCATTCGCAGCGTGCCGCTCACCATCCCCGCCGATAAACTGAAGGCCGCCGGCCTGCCGCTGGCCTTCGAGGTACGCGGCGAGGCAGTGATGCCCGAAGCCGCCTTCCTGCGACTGAATGAGGAACGTGAGAGTGAGGGCCTCGCGCCGGCCGTCAATCCGCGCAACGCCGCCGCCGGAACGCTACGTACGCTGGAGCCAAGCATCGTCGCCAATCGCCGCCTGGACTTCTACGCTTACTTTCTGTTGGTTGTGGGCGAGTACTGGCCGCGAGGCCAGCGCACCACTCTCGACACACTGGCCGCTCTCGGCTTCCGCGTCAACTCTCATCGCAAGCTGGTTGCCACAGTCGATCAGATGAACCGCTTCATCGATGCCGCCGAGGCCGCGCGCTCTACGCTCGGCTACGAGATCGACGGCGTCGTCTTCAAAGTGGATGCGCACGCAGCGCAGCAGCGCCTCGGCTACACAGGCCGCGCTCCGCGCTGGGCCATCGCCTATAAGTTCACCGCCAAATCGGGAATCACGCAAGTCAACGCGATTACTGTGCAGGTGGGCCGCACCGGCAAGCTTACCCCGGTGGCCGAACTGACGCCGGTCTTCATCGGCGGCACCACGGTGAGCCGCGCCACGCTGCACAACGCCGATTTCATCGAGCGGCTGGGCCTGAAGCTGGGCGATACGGTCAAAGTCGAGCGCGGCGGCGACGTGATTCCCAAGGTGGTTGAGGTCATCGAAGACGCAAATCATCCACGCGGAGCGCTTGACTTTACGTTTCCCACAGAATGCCCGGAGTGCCACTCCGCCGTAGTGCGCGCCGAGGGCGAGGTGGACTTTCGCTGCGTCAATGCCGACTGCCCCGCCAAGCTGCGCGAGAGCCTGCTGCACTTCGCCTCGCGCGGAGTGATGAACATTGAGGGGCTTGGCGAAGCGGTGGTGCAGCAGTTGCTCGACCGCGGACTGGTGCGCAGCGTCGCCGATCTCTACAGATTGAAGAAAGAAGACCTGCTCGCTCTGGACCGCTTTGCGGAAAAGTCGACGGATGCGCTGCTCGAAGAGATTGAACGCTCGAAAAAGGCCGGGCTGGCTCGTGTGCTGATGGGCCTGGGCATTCGCTTCGTTGGCGAGCGAACCGCAGAACTGCTGGCTGAGGAGTTCGGCTCCATCGACGTGCTCAGAGCCGCCAGCGCCGAAGAATTGGAGCGCGTTGAAGAGGTTGGTCCGCGCATCTCGCAGGCGATCCTGGAATTCTTTGCGCAAACGGCAAACAAGGCCCTCGTCGAAACTCTCCGCGCCGGCGGGGTGGAGATGACGGCGGAAAAGAAGCAGCGCTCAACGCAGTTGGCGGGGCTAACCTTCGTGCTCACCGGCACGCTGCCCACGCTCACCCGCGAAGAAGCCAAGGCCAGGATCGAGGCCGCCGGCGGCAAGACCGCAGGCTCCGTCAGCAAGAAGACCAGCTATGTTGTAGCTGGTGAAGAGGTCGGCTCCAAGCTCGACAAGGCGCGTGAACTTAAGCTTCCGGTGCTGGATGAGGCTGGCCTGCTGGCGCTGCTTGCAGGCGCGCCGACAACGCGGTAATCCCCTTATCTCCGCGTGAATACAGGGTTCCGGAGTTGCGCACAAGAAACCTTGTGGTGCTCATCAGGGGAGAGACCGCCAAAAGAATCAGCAACAAGTCCAGCCACATGGAACAACCTCACTTCCTGCGAAGTTAGCGAGACGGCAAGTGGACCGGGCTTAGATCGCTTACATAGCAGACAATACTTACATAACTTACATTACTAACAACGCTTACGATGAACTGAAGCCCCGGCTGCCGGTTACCAGTTAGCTCGGCATTCATCGCCTCGACTACGCCGGCGCAACCGGTGCGGGCGCGGTTATACTCCCGCGGAAGCAGCCGACCTCGGCGTGGCGATCAGCCGTGCGGAAGACTCGACTTCCATATAGGCTGAGTCCGAGGTCAGGCTGGTGTCAGCGCCCATCGACTGTTCCATGAATTCGCCATCGACATCTTTTTGAACTGTCTGCGGCACACGCGCCGTAAAGGCCCGGGCCATGAATTCGTCCACCAGCTTGTGCACGCAGGTTTGCCCGCACAGATGCTTATATCCCGGGCGCAGCCGGTTGTGCGAGCTCCACCCGCTCACGCGCAGCTCCTCTCCCTGGTCGTAGGCCACAAACCAGTGGTTCGTCTGCTTCTTCTCCGTTCCGCAGATATCGCACGATATTGCCTGCCGGATCACCGCATCTCCCCCTGTCCGCACAGTCCTCTCGCAGCTGGGCCGATCCCTGCTTCCCCTTGATCCCCATGTGCCAGGCAATCTCGAAGAGCCACAAGCCCTCAAACTGCCGCAAGCCGCGCAGACGGTCCCCATGGAGTACTTTGGGGGGCGTCTACCTCTATTTCATCGCGTATCTGGCGAAATCAGTGAGATGTGACCAGAAAGAATCCAGGAGTGAAACAATTGCGGACAACAGGAAGCGGAACTGTCCTGAAATGGAACCCGTAACGGGATTTCGATAGAAAATATCGGAAGAAACGGAGGAATGAATCCTGATGAACGGCTACACAGGCTGCGGAAAAGGTCAGTTCGGAGGGAGCGGTGTTTCAACCCCGCGCCACGCTCCGCGCCGCCCGCGCGTCTATACTTGAGCAAGATGATGCCGAATATTCATCTCGGGTTCTTTACCATTCATACTTTTGGGTTGATGATGTGGCTGGCCGCCGTGTCCGCCGCGTTTGTCATGGACCGCAGCTTCCGCCGCGCCGGCGTCACCGTGAAGGATCAAGGGGCCGATGCGATGAGCATGGTAGCCATTGCCCTGGTGGCCGGCATCATCGGCGCCAAGCTGTGGCACGTCATCGACACGCCCATGGAGTTTCGCGAACTGGGCTGGAGTGTGCTCTGGGATACGGCCGGCTTCGCCTGGTACGGTGGCCTGGCCTTCGGCATCTCAGCGCTGCTTTTTCAGGGCTGGCGGGCGAAGATCGGCGCTCTGCGCACTCTCGACCTGGCTGCTCCGGCCGCCGCCATCGGCTACGGCATCGGCCGCATCGGCTGCTTCCTCTCCGGCGACGGCTGCTACGGCATTGCCATCCAGCCGGTGCATCTCCTCTCTTTTACATTCACGCCCTGGGGCATGGCCTTCCCAAACGGCATTGAGCCGGTCTTCGTCCCCGTCTATCCCACCCCGCTCTACGAATTGGCTGCCGGTCTGCTCATTGGCGCATGGCTGTGGTGGAGAGCCGGCAAGCCACAACCCACAGGCGTTATCCTCGGCCAGTACCTGCTGCTCACCGGAGCAGCCCGCTTTCTGGTCGAATTCGTCCGACGCAATCCTAAAGTCCTCTGGGGCTTGTCCAATGCGCAAGTGGCCAGCGCCGCCTCGGTTCTCGCCGGCATCCTGCTGATTTCCTGGGCCGTTACCCGCCCCGCCGGCTCTCCGATTCGAGCTTGACTACCGGCCCGCGCGTTATCAGACCAAGATGCACCTTCGCGGATACTCGGAATTACAAGCAAAGGAGCTTACACTGAAGTTGCTCTGGTTTCTTCGCGCGCTCACCATGCGCCGAACCTCCTTCATTCTTCTCGTGTTGGCCGTGCTCTTCGCGGCCTCATTTGACGTCGCGCCGGCTCATGCGGCCAGGACGCGCGGGCGGACCTCGTCTGCGGCGGCATCCCGCAGTCCGCACAACAAAAAAAAGTCCGCTGAACAGAAGGTCAGAACACGATCCAGAAGCCGCAGGGCCGTGGCGCGTCTGCGTTCGGCCGTGCTGATGCGGCGACACCGCACGCAGCCGGATCGCGACTACGAGGCCGCAAACAACGAATCCGCAAATCAGCCGCCCGCCGTCGAAGACGCTTCTCTGCCAACCACGCGGATGGCGATGCCGCTGCCGCTGCGCGGCTCCTATGAATCGCTGCTCCGGCAGAACGAGAAGACCGAGGACGACAGCCTGGAGCGCATCGAGGACGACGACGATCTGGCCGACCGCATTGCCCGCAAGATGCTGGTGCCGGTTCCGGTCTCAGATGCGCTCAACATCAACCAGAACCTGCCCGAGAACCGCCGCTACTGCCGCCCGTGGACGGCGAGCTTTCTCACTGACCTCGCGCGCGCCCATGCGGCAGAATTTCACCACCCCCTTGAAGTCAGTTCGGCGGTGCGGACAGTCGCCTATCAAAAACAGTTGATGAAGGTGAACGGCAACGCCACGGCGGCCGAAGGCGACGTCGCCAGCCCCCATCTGACCGGCGCATCCATCGATATTGCCAAGCAGGGCCTCACCCGCCAGGAGATCGGATGGATGCGCGTCTGGCTGCTACCGCTGGAAACGGCCGGCAAGATCGATGTCGAGGAGGAGTTCCGCCAGTCTTGCTTCCACATCACCGTCTACAAGAGCTACGCACCGCCCAAACCAGCGCGCAAGCCGGCGCAGGCTGTGGCAAAGCCCTCTATAACTGGCAATTCCGGGCTTTAATCCCGTTGTCATCAGATTTTTATTGCGCCAGGCATACCCTTCAAGGTTACAATCGCGGCCAAGGCCCCAAGGGTCTTTGCGAGGCGGAATCATGAGCGATATGAATATTCAACCTGCGGCCGGTGAAGCCCCCGGCCTTTCCCAGTGGCAGCGCGTAACGAATACCTTCTCCGCGCCGTCGAAGACCTTTGAAGACATCCAGCGCGGCAACCGCAGCTGGTGGATGCCGTTCCTCATCTCGATCCTGGCCAGCTATGTCCTGTTCGGGGCGATTACTCTCCAGATTGGCTGGGCGCAAGTAGTGGAAAACACGATTCATCTCAATCCCAAGATGGCGGAAAGGATGGAGCAAGTTCCCGCGGCGCAACGCGAGATGTCGATGAAGTTTACCCAGTACAGCATGGAGGGAGGCTTCGCGGCCAGTCCGATCATTATCCTGATTGCTGTTGCATTGGGTTCACTTATTTTGTTGGGTACAATCAACTTTATCTTTGGCGGCAAGGCTACCTTTGGAAGCATCCTCGCTGTCTGGATGTATGCGGGGTTGCCGGGAATCATTAAGGCGCTGCTGGGTGCTGTTGTGATCTTTGCCGGAATCGCTCCGGAATCCTTCAACTTGAACAATTTTGCTCCTACCAGTGTGGGAGCTTTTCTGAACCCGCTGGAAACCAATGCGGCGCTCTACAAACTGGCTAGCGCACTGGACGTGACGACGATATGGACAATGGTTTTACTGGGAATTGGTATTGCGGCAGTGGCGAAGGTCAAGCGCAACTCTGGCTACATAGCGGTCTTCGGATGGTGGGCGCTCATCACGTTGATCGGCGTGGGCTGGGCGGCAGCCTCCAGTTAATGCAAGCAAAAGCCTGTAAACGCCAACAGCGCGAACCCGGATAGGATTCGCGCTGTTGGTGTTTTTGACTGGCCACTGATCACTGATCACTGATCACTGACCACTGACCACTGACCACTGCCTTACTCCGTCCAGCGCCGCATGATCAGCGAGGCGTTGATGCCGCCGAAGCCGAAGGAGTTCGACAGGCCGATGTCGAAGCTGTGAGCAATGGCCTTGTTGGGCACATAGTCCAGACGGCACTCGGGATCGACGTTTTCCAGGTTGATCGTCGGCGGAAGCATCTGGTTGACCAGCGCCAGCACGGTGATGCCGGCCTCCAGGCCGCCCGCGCCGCCCAGCAGATGCCCGTGCATGGACTTGGTGCCGCTTACCTTGAGTTTATGGCTCAAAGCGTGCTCGCCAAAAACCGCTTCGATGGCTTGCGATTCGTTGCCGTCGCCGGCCGGGGTCGAGGTGGCGTGGGCATTCACGTAGCCCACTTCATGCGGCTGGATGCCGGCGTCCTTGAGCGCGGCCCTCATGCTGCGCTGCGCTCCCATGCCTTCTGGGGCGATGCCGGTGATGTGGTAGGCGTCGGCGCTCATGCCGTAACCGATGATCTCGGCCAGTATCTTTGCGCCGCGCGCCTTGGCGAACTCCATTTCCTCAAGGATGAGGATGCCCGCGCCTTCGCCGATGACAAAGCCGTCGCGGTCCTTGTCAAAGGGACGGCTGGCGCGGGTGGGTTCGTCGTTGCGTTGCGAGAGCGCGCGCATTGAGGCGAATCCGCCCACCGACAAAGCCGTGACTGCTGCCTCCGCGCCGCCAGCGATCATCACATCGGCGTCGCCGTGCAGGATCATGCGCGCCGAGTCGCCAATGGCGTTGGCAGAGGTGGCGCAGGCGGTCGCGGTAGCCGAGATCGGCCCCGTCACGCCATAGCGGATGCTCACCTGGCCGGCCGCCATGTTGACGATGGCCGCGGGAATGAAGAATGGTGAAATCTTGCGTGGGCCGCCCGCAAGCAGGTTGGAGTGCTCGCGTTCGATGACTTCAAAGCCGCCGATGCCCGAGCCGATAAAGACGCCCACCCGTTCTGAAAACTCCGGGGTGATCTGGAGACCGGATTGGACCATGGCCTCCTGGGTGGCGGCAAGGGCATAGTGGATGAAGCGCGCCATCTTGCGCGCCTCTTTTTTGTCCACAAACTCGAGCGGGTCAAAGTTCTTGACCTCGGCGGCGAAGGTGGTCGTGAAGCCAGTGGTATCGAAGCCCGTGATGGGCCCCATGCCGCTGGCGCCGGCCATAAGCTGCCGCCAGACCTGGGGCGCGGTGTTGCCCACACCGCAGAGCAGCCCCAGACCGGTGATGACGACTCGGCGGCTCAAGGGCTACTTGCCGCCTTTCGCGTTCTTTTCGATATAGTCAGTCGCGTCCTTGACGGTCTTGATCTTCTCGGCGGCCTCGTCGGGAATCTCAATGTCGAAGGCCTCTTCGAACTGCATTACCAGCTCGACTACGTCCAGCGAATCCGCGCCCAGGTCTTCCTGAAAGCTGGCGCCGGGGGTGACTTCGGCCTCGTCCACCTGCAACTGCTCGACGATGATCTGTTTGATTTTGTCTGCAACGGCCATGCGTGCTTCTCCTCTTGAATTCGGAATCTCTCCGGGGCTCGCCCATTCAGGAGCCGCTTGTTTACCATACCGGCTCAAGGCACAGAAACACAACTGCCCCGCCGGAAAATATACGCAGCTCCCCGAGACCACAGTCTATCGGGCGCGCCGGGGGGGTGTAAAGGCAGGGATCAGGGATCAGGGAACAGGGATCAGAAAACTTGCTGAAATTTGGCCTAACACCTGCAATATTGGCGTACATTAGGCGAAGAGGGTTTTTCGTGGAAAGTTTAGCTGTTTATTTTGCTCTGATTGCCGTTGCGATCTTCGTCTTCGGTCTGTGGGTGGGATTCCGTCAAGGCCGCGCAGGCGCTCAGAGCCAGCTTGATCAGGCGCTGGCAAATGAACGCAAGCTGGCTGAGACGCGCATGGCTGCCCAGGAAGAAAAGTATGCACAAATGAAGGCCGGCCTCGACTCTGCGTTCAACGCCGCTGCAGCCGATGCACTGCGCGCCAACACGCAGTCCTTCCTGGACCTTGCGAAGCAGCAATTGAGCGGACAAACCAGCGAGGCAAAGCTGACCCTGGAAGCCAAGGAACTGGCGATCAAAAAAATGCTCGACCCGCTGAACGAGGCTCTGGGCAAGCTAGACACGCAAACGCGTGAGATGGAAAAGGCGCGCGAAGGCGCTTACGGCAAAGTTGAAACGCTCGTAAGCGAAATGAAAGACGCCATTCCTAAATCTCTTGAAGGCTTGCAACGCGAGACCGCGCAGTTAATAACTGCCCTGCGCTCTCCCAAGACGCGCGGTAACTGGGGCGAGCTGCAACTGAAGCGTTGCGTCGAGTATGCCGGCATGGTGCAGTACTGCTCCTTCTCCGAGCAGGTGACCGCGCGCGACG
>JBKQLG010000201.1:0-9825 GCA_052147235.1 Occallatibacter sp. | reverse complement strand
GACAAAATACTTACTGCGCGCTCTTTAAACTCGGCGTTTTTCAGAGGTTCCTTAGTTTAGCCGTCTGTTGCGTTGTATCCTTTTTTATCAGCATTATCAGCGGCTGGCATAGGCTCTCCAAGCGCTTCCGAGCGGAATCGGAGCCGTATGGCGTGACCAAGAGCGCGGGGCCATTTCCCTATACGGTTTATACGCGCTACATGACGCACTACAGCTTTATCATCCGCATGACCGCGGCCGAGGATGCGCTCTATCTTTCCGTGGTGTTGATTATGCGCATCGGCCATCCTCCGCTTCGCATTCCCTGGAAAGAGATTCAATTGAGCAAAACAACATACTTCATGCGGCCGTTGATCCTTCTAACACTTGGCGTGCAGGAGCGCATCCCTATGCGCATCTCCGCGAGCATGGCCGGCAAGCTGGGAATTCTGGAGCGCATACCGGCAAGTTCTTAATGCATGTATCAATCATGACTTATCAGTTGATGTTGTAATTCTTCCTGTAGGCCTGTCTCAACGATCGTGTTGGTGATAACTGATAGGAATTGCTCGGAGTGCCGCGCGGTGGAAGGCGGATTGGTCCAGGCTCGATCTTTGTGCGTGGGGGTGGATGGTCATCTCCCACATCTCAATATCGAGATGTGGGGCACCCGGCACCCAGGATTTTAGAGGGAAGGAAAGAAAGTAAGAGGAAATGCAGGTCCTTCGACTGCACTTTGCTTCACTCTGGATGACAAAACACGCGATTTTGACAAATGCAGCAAGTTAGCTTCCGCTTCGCGGAAATGGCGAGTTAGCGAGTTAGCGCGTGGCGGTCGCGGTCAGGCGAGCAGCTTGGCGGCGTCTTTGGCAAAGTAGGTGACGATGAAGTCTGCGCCTGCGCGGCGGATGCTGACTAACGATTCGAGGATGGCGCGGTCGCGGTCGAGCCAACCCTTTTGGAAGGCGGCCTGAAGCATGGAGTACTCGCCGGAGACCTGGTAAGCGCCGATGGGCACATCGACGCGCTCGCGGGCGGCGCGAATGACATCGAGGTAAGGCATGGCGGGCTTCATCAGGATCATGTCGGCGCCTTCTTCGAGGTCGAGTTCGATCTCGCAGAGGGCCTCGCGCAGGTTTGCGCCGTCCATCTGATAGGTCTTGCGGTCGCCGAATTGGGGCGCGGAGCCGGCGGCCTCGCGGAAGGGTCCGTAGAAGGCGGAGGCGAATTTGGAGGCGTAGCTGAGGATGGGCGTCTGCGCGAAGCCTTCGTCGTCGAGTAGGCGGCGGATGGCCCCGACGCGGCCGTCCATCATGTCGCTGGGGGCGACGACGTCAGCGCTGGCGCGGGCCTGGCTGACAGCGGTCTGGGCGAGCAGATCGAGGGTCGAGTCATTCTCGACTTCAAAGCCGTCGATGGACTCGACGACCATGCCGCAGTGGCCGTGGCTGGTGTACTCGCAGAGGCAGACGTCGGCGATGAGGACCAGCTTCTTCGAAGCTGGCGAGGCTTTGAGCGCGCGCAGGCCTTGCTGGACGATGCCGTTGTCGTCATAAGCGCCGGAACCCTGCTCGTCCTTTTCTTCGGGCAGGCCGAAGAGCAGCAGACCTCCAAGGCCGAGGCTGGCGGCCTCCTCGGCTTCGCGGACGGCCTCGTCGACGGAGAGGTTGAAGACGCCCGGCATGGAGCCGACCGGGCGGCGCACGCCCTCGCCGGGGCAGATGAAGAGGGGGTAGATCAGGTCGCCGGGGGTAACGGCGGTCTCGCGGACGAGGGCGCGGAGGGATTCGGTACGGCGGAGGCGGCGCATTCGTGATTCAGGAAAACTCATGGGGATGATTGTACTTGAGCGGCGCGCCGGGGATCATTATCTTTTGCTATTCTCTTTCTATGAATTCCAAAGAGGTAGACGCACCCATGACGGCGGCGGGCAGAGGCGCGAGCAGATCGCCGTCGCTGCGCCAGATTCAATGGGCGCAGGCGCTGGTTCTGGTGGCGCTGTTTTCCGCACCGGCGATTGTCTGCCTGCAACTCGCGCCGGTTGGAGAAGCCGATGTTTGGTGGCATATGCGGACCGGCGAGTGGATTGTACAGCACGGGACGCTGCCGCATACGGATCCCTTCTCCAGCTTCGGAGCGGGAAAGCCCTGGTTAGCATATAGCTGGCTCTTCGATCTGATGATTTTTCAACTCTACAAGGGGCTGGGCCTGGCCGGCCTGGTGGTCTATTGCGCGGCGATGGTGTCTCTGATTACGGTGGCATTGCATCGCATGATGAGGCGCATACAAGCCGATTTTTCCTATGCGGCGCTGCTCAGCGGCGCTGCCATCTTCTGTATGTACCGGCTCTTCATACCGCGCCCCTGGCTCTTCTCGATCCTGCTGATTGTGCTGGAACTCGATCTTCTGCTCGAGGCGCGCAAGACCGGCAGAATACGAACGCTGCTGTGGCTGCCGCCGATCTTTGCGCTATGGGCCAATCTGCACATTCAGTTCATCGACGGCCTGCTGATACAGGCGATTCTGCTGGCGGAGTCCGTACTGGCCTGGAAATGGAACAGAGTCCAGACGCGGCTGCGCATGGGTTTTTTATGTGGCATTTTCATCTGCTGCGCATTGGCGGCGCTGGCCAATCCTTATGGCTGGAGGATTTACCAGGTAGCCTTCGAACTGGCGTCACAGCAGGGCGTTATGAACCAAGTGGCGGAGCTTTCCGCGATGCCGTTTCGCAGCTTTGGCGATTGGTGGGTGCTCCTGTACGCTTTGGCAGCCGTTATTTTGCTGGCCAGGGCGAGCCGTTTTCAATTCTTTGAAGCCGTGTTTCTGGCTTTAGCCATCGCCGTTTCCTTTCATTCTCAACGGGATATCTGGATGCTGATTCTTGCGGCCAGCGTGATCATAGCCGCCGAAGTCCAGGGGGGGGGACGAGAACCGGTTCCGGTTGACGGCAGTTGCGGCGCCACTGATAGCGATGGGGACCGGGTTGACGGTGCTGGCGGGCTTTCTGCTGATGCACATGGACAATAACCTGCTCCGCACGAGGCTGTCTGTGACGATGCCGGTGCGAGCAGTGGAAGTGATGAAGGAGAAGGGCTGGAACGGGCCGTTGTATAACGACTATAACTGGGGCGGCTATCTGATATGGGCATTGCGGATGCCGGTCAGCATCGATGGCCGTGCGGCGTTACACGGGGATCAGCAGATCGATCGCGCGATCGCGACATGTGGGGGACAGCCGGAATGGTCCTCTGATCCCGATCTGAAGAAGGCTGGATTGGTCATCATGCCTCTCAAAGCTCCGCTGACGCAGTTGCTGAGGATGGACTCAGAGTTCGAGCTTGGCTACGAAGACAAACAGGCGGCGGTCTTTGTGCGGCGAAAGGCAGCGACTCCGTGAGTGGCGGACAGCGGGCAAGCTCTGACCAGGAATCGCGGCCAACGGGCAGGAAATGCCCTATTTCCATGCCTGGTTGTGAACTGAAGGGTCATGGAGTACATTTTCAAAGCTGGTCGTAGAGCGTGGAGTTGCGGTAGCCCAGCAGCACCACCAGGGTCCAGATGCCTATGGCGGTTCCGAAGGGGAACTTGATCAGGCTCAGGATAGCGGCTACGATGGCCACGATCCTTCCCCACGGCGCGCGCTCCATCAGGCCCCATCCGGCGGCCAGCGCCAAGGCAGCGCGCAGCACCAGGAAGACCCAGGCGAAATGCAGGATGGCCGGCATAAACCACATTGGCGGCATGGGGCCGTTGGCCCAGGGGCCATGCATCCAGGGGCCGAAGCGGCCGGAGAAGAAGGCGTTGGCGAAGGCCAGCCCGACGATTCCGGTGAGCAGAGCGAAGGCGGCATAGATATACCAGACGACGGCGAGCGCCTTGATCTTGCTGGCGTAGTTCTGGAGTTCGAACTCCAGGCCGGGTACGGGGGGAACCGGCGGCGCCGCCGGACGGCCACACTGCGGGCAGAAGCCCTGCTCCGGCTGTAATGCCAGACCACATCCGCTGCAAAACATATTTGCCTCCTTGCAGGAACCGATATGAGTTTACTACGCTACTGCGCGGTACGGAGTTCCACAGGAGTGATTGATCCGGCCCTTCGGCGGCGAAAGGCTTCCTACCCTTTGATTGTCATTCAGAAGTTTGATTATCAGTTGACACAGGTTATGTGCGCACGTATACTGTGTTCATGAATATCACTCTTTCCATTGACGAACAGCTTGCCGAGCGGGCGCGGGAGAAGCTGCGCGCTACGGGCAAAAACCTGAACCAGGAAATTCGGGAGCATTTGCAACACCTGACAGGGGACGACGATCTGGAACGGGCCATCGAGTTTTTCGTGAAAACCTCTGGGAAGGGGAAACCCGATCCTGATTGGAAGTGGAATAGAGATGAGATTTACGAGGATCGGTTAAAGTGGCCCCGGAAATGAGTATGAAGACTAGGCTGCCACGCTCGTTTCTCGACACCAATGTTCTGGTCTATTCCGACGATCCAAGAGACCCAGCCAAGCAAGCCACGGCAATTGATCTGGTTCAGGATCACCTCCGCCTGCGGACCGGATTGGTATCGCTCCAGGTGCTTCAAGAGTACTTCGTTTCCGCCACAGGAAAGCTAAAGCTCGATGCGGAGTTGGCTAAGGGAAGGGTTGAATTCTTCGCCAGGTTCTACGTAGCCGAGCCCACCGTCGGAGATATTCTCGCAGCCATCGACTTGCATCGGCTTTACAGGATCTCTCTTTGGGATTCCCTCATTCTTCGCTGTGCGAAACAAGCCGGCTGCAGTGTGCTTCTCACCGAAGATATGCAGCACGGGCGCGTTGTCGATGGCGTTGAGATCGTCAATCCGTTTCTTTAATGCTAATGCTCTCATTTTGCGATAGAATAGATAGCGAAGTGGTTCTCCATCAGCCCATCCCGGCCCTGCTCTAGCGGCGCTCGCCGCCAAGAACCGATTTCCGCCCATTTTTCCGAGTTTCCCCCAAAAAGAGCAGCAACGCTGCCCCGGCACAGGGGATCAATTTGATTCGTGCCCATGAGGTTATCCCGTGATTGACCGTTTGCAACAGATGGAAGAACGCTACGAAGAACTTTCCGCCCAGCTTTCGCTACCGGAGATCGTCAACGACCGCGAAAAGTACCAGAAAGCGGGCAGGGCGCTGAGCGCGCTGGAATCCCCGGTGATGAAGTTCCGCGAGCTGAAGCTGGTGCGCCTGGGCCTGGCCGAAGCGCGCGCGATGCTGGCCGACCCGGATATGCGCGCGATGGCCGAGGAAGAGATCGCGCAGCTTGCCACGCGCGAGCCGGCGCTGGAAGAAGAGATCAAGATTATGCTGCTGCCCAAAGATCCCAACGACGAGAAGAACGTGATTCTGGAGATCCGCGCGGGCACGGGCGGCGACGAGGCCTCGCTCTTTGCCGCCGAAGTCTTCCGTATGTATCAGCGCTTTGCCGAGCAGCATAAATGGAAGATCGAGCTACTTTCGATGTCCGAGTCGGGCGTGGGCGGCTACAAGGAAGTGATCGCGATTATCGAGGGCGAGCGGGTCTACTCGCAGATGAAGTGGGAGAGCGGCGTGCATCGCGTGCAGCGCGTTCCGGCCACCGAAGCGCAAGGGCGCGTGCATACCTCGGCGATCACCGTGGCCGTGCTACCGGAGGCCGAGGAGGTGGATGTTAAGATTGAAGCCAAGGATATTCGCATCGACACTTTCTGCTCCTCCGGTCCCGGCGGGCAGTCGGTCAACACGACTTACTCGGCGGTGCGCATTACGCATATTCCGACGAATACGGTAGTTAGCTGCCAGGATGAGAAGTCACAGATCAAGAACCGCGAAAAGGGAATGCGCGTGCTGCGATCGCGGCTCTATGAGATGGAAATGGATAAGCAGAATGCCGAGTTAGCCCGCGAGCGCAAGCAAATGGTGGGCACCGGCGACCGCAGCGAGAAGATTCGCACGTATAACTTTCCGCAGAACCGGCTGACCGACCATCGCATCGGACTCACGCTGCACCAGCTTGACCTGGTGATGGAGGGCCGCTTGCAGCCTATCGTGGATGCGCTGATCGCGCACTACCAGGCCGAGCAGTTGAAGGCCGGCGGCCAGGCGGCCTGAGGCATTCCATGCCCTCGCTTCTCTTTCATCTCGAGTTAGCCACACGAGCTCTGCGAAATGGCGCGCATCCCGAGCGCGCAGGTCGAGATGCTGAGATGCTGTTGCTGCATTTGCTTGGCAAAGATCGAGCATGGAGGATGACGCATGGCGATGAGCTGCTCCCGAGTGCATTCGTAAATAATTATTCGGAACTGCTGGAGCGACGGTACATTGGGGAGCCGATTCAATACATCACTGGCCAAGCCGACTTTTATGGACTGCCTTTTTGTGTTACGCCGGATGTGCTCATTCCGAGGCCGGAGACCGAGCATCTGGTCGAGAAGGCTCTGAAGTTAGCCGCTAACTTCGCTGCGCCGCGCATTATTGATGTGGGCACAGGCTCCGGCTGCATTGCTGTCGCGCTGGCGCACAAATTGCCTCACGCTGCCATCACGGCAATCGATCTTTCCGCGGCGGCGCTCGCCGTCGCCGGGGAAAACGCAACACGCAACGGAGTTACTCTCCGCTTTCTTGAAGGCGATCTGCTCGCGCCGGTGGCCGGAGAGCGCTTCGAGATCATTGTCTCAAATCCGCCCTACGTGCCTTTAACGGACCGAGAGACACTTTCCGTAGAGGTGCGCGAGTACGAGCCTGCGCTGGCGCTCTTTGCCGGCGACGATGGACTCGAAGTCTACCGGCGGCTCATCCCCGCCGCCTTCGACGCGCTTATTCCCGGCGGCTTTGCGGCGCTCGAAATCGGCTGCGATCAATCACCGGCTATCACCGAAATCCTGGCCCAGTCTGGATTTGATAAGATCGAATTCGTTCCCGATCTGCAAGGCATTTCGCGTGTGGCCTGCGCCCAGCGCCCGTCCTGATTTCTCAATTACTTCATGCCGTTGTTGTAGAATTCACTCCGAGAGGATCCTTCCCATGCCCACGACTAAAGGCTACGCCACGCTCAATGCGCACTCGCCGCTTGCTCCCTTCAACTTCACCCGCCGCGAGCCCGGCCCCACCGAGATCGCCGTCGAAATTCTTTACTGCGGGGTCTGCCACAGCGACCTGCACATGGTCCGCAACGAGTGGGGCAACGCAATCTATCCGCTGGTTCCCGGCCACGAGATTGTGGGCCGCGTGACGGCCGCCGGTAGCGCGGTTACAAAATTCAAGGTGGGCGGGATCGCGGCCATCGGCGTGATCGTGGACTCCTGCCGCCGGTGCGCCCCCTGCAAGCGCGGCGATGAGAACTACTGCGACCAGGGCCCGACGCTCACCTATGCCGCGAAGGACCGCGTGGACGGATCGATTACCATGGGCGGCTACTCTTCAAACTATGTCGTGGACGAACGCTTCGCCCACTCGGTGCCCGCGAATCTCGATCTGGCTGCCGTGGCGCCGCTGCTCTGCGCCGGCATTACCACTTACTCGCCGCTGCGCCACTGGAAGGTCGGCCCCGGTAAGAAGGTGGGCATCGTTGGGCTGGGCGGACTGGGCCACATGGCGCTGAAATTTGCTCACTCCATGGGCGCGCACACGGTCCAGTTCACTACCAATCTGAGAAAGAAAGAAGACGCGCTGCGGCTGGGCGCCGATGAGGTCGTGCTCTCCAGCGACGCCAATGCGATGAAGGCTCACACCAATAGCTTCGACTTCATCGTGGATGCCGCCGCAGCTCCACACTCGGTCGACGGGTATACTGCTTTGCTCAAGCAGGACGCCACGATGTGCCTGGTCGGTCTACCCGACAAGCCTCCGGCCGTAAGCATCTTCAACCTGATCGGACGCCGGATTTCGGTTGCCGGGTCCATGATCGGCGGCATGCCGGAGACGCAGCGGATGCTGGACTACTGTGGAGAGCACTACATCGTCTCCGATGTCGAAGTGATTCCCATCCAGAAGATCAACGAAGCCTACGAACGGATGCTCAGGCAGGACGTGAAGTACCGGTTTGTGATCGACATGAGCTCGCTGGGATAGTTCTGGAGCGGCTCTATCGAAATGAAAGCTCAACAGAGCCGTCTCATAGATCGTCAACAAATACTTGATCCTGTCACTAGCTAAGCGCTCCTATCCTGCCTAGCGAGCAAGTCTCCCAGCCGGTCTAACCGGCGTTCCCACACTGACCGGCGATCGCGGATCCATTGCTCCATCGCGTCGAGCCCGGTGGGCTCGATGCGGCAACTGCGCACTCTGCCCACCTTCTCGGTTTGCACCAAGCCGCACTCCTCCAACACCTGCAAGTGTTGAACCACCGCGGCCAAAGTCATGTCAAACGGCTCTGCCAACCGCGAGACCGACATGGGGCCTTGACTGAGCCTCTCCACCATGGCTCGGCGCGTGGCATCGCCGAGGGATTGGAAGATACGGTCGATATTGGGTTTCTTTCTCTTCATGTCCCACGCCTTCCCGCGCCGCTCCGCGATCAACTCTCAAGCTCCTTTGCCAGCTTTTCGAGTAGCCCGCGCCACCCGGCTTCCCGCATTTGAGGGCCATCGGAGCCCTCAAGAAACGCGCTCTGAAACGTGAGGATCAGGTTGGTGCCCTTCTTTGAAGGCAGCAGCTCAACCGTGCCCAAGGACACCGAGATGCACTTATCTGCCACGGCCATGGTCGAAGTGAAGATGATGCGGCGGTTCGGGACGATCTCCCGATATACGTTTTCGCTCTTAAGCGAGAGACCGGCCAGCGGATGGCCTTCTTTGAAGCCACCCTTGGCGTAATGCTCCCTGCCTCCAACGCGGAAGTCCTGCTCATAGCTTTCGACCTGGTAGTTTTCGCCTTCTGCATACCAACGGCGTTTCTGGGCGGGGTCAGCGAAGGCGGAGAAAACGCGCTCCGGCTTGACGGGATAGTTGCGCTCGACGACAAAAGTGTTGTGGATTATGGGTTGCTGGTTCATGGTTGTTCTCCTCCAAGGGGAATTTGTTAAGTACACGCTTAAGTTTTAACCAACTTGGATTATTTGTCAAGTGGAAACTTAAGTATTTTTTTTGAATGGCCGCCGGGGCTCGACAGATTGTCGCCTATACCCGGATCAGTCTCGCTGTCTCCTCTTTGTGGCTGAACGGATTATTTCGAACTGAATCAACGGAGAACAACCCAAAGGAATGGGCAGCGATAACCGTCACTCAGCCCGGCCGGTCTTGTTCAGCTCTTCATAGAAGCCCAGATCCTTGCCGCCTATATATTTGGCGATATAGAGAATCTGCCCGTAGTGCATGCCGAAGTGCTCGACCACCTGGTAGACGGCTTCCAGGCCGGTAACCTTGTAGCCCTGGATTTCAAACGGCGCGACCATGTCAGCCGGGGTCAGAAGAGCCAGCACTTCGGCGGCTTCCCGCATGGTTGCGCCCAGCGTTTCAAGCAGCACAGAGGCGGGCATCGACTTGGCGTCGCTGAACTCCGCGGGGCGGTCACGGGTGTCTTCCTGCTGGTTGAAGGATGCAACCAGCCACTGGCGCACGTTGCCGTTCAGATGCAGGATCAGGTTGCCGATGCTGTTGCTGGCGCCGTTGGGACGCCACCAGATTTGCTCCTGGGAGAGCCATTCGACGGATCTCCGCAGCCGGGGCCAGTACTGCTCCAGCAGCTTGCGGCGGGAAAACTCAAGAAAGAGCGTGGTTGCATCCATATCCATGGCGATCCTCTAGGGAACCTCTGCACAAGTCTGCGACCCGCGTCATATTTGAATAAACTAGAAGCATGAAGCGAATGGCGCGTTTTCAGCAAACACTGGCATCGCAGGCGAGTTT
>JBKQLG010000200.1:0-3520 GCA_052147235.1 Occallatibacter sp. | reverse complement strand
CAGCGGTTGCAAGCTCGATGGGCCCGCCTCGGAACTGAGCTAGAGGAGCGCGAGAAACTCTACGGCATATTTGTCGAGGAAGCGGCACTTCTGTTTGTCGACGCTATTAAACAATCGGAAGTCGACCTCGCGAAGATTATGCGGCTCTACTCAAAGGTGGCCCACATACGCCTGACATCGAGTGACCCGGTTCTTCACGCCGCGGAGGAAGTTGGGAGGCGGTTACTTGAGACTTATGGACGGCCACCTGAGGATCCTAGCGGAGTTCTTGCGCGATTAGCAAACGGTGAAGAGGATCTGGATCCGCTCCGAGATTTTACCGAGGCTTGCCGCCAGGAGCGGGCTAAGGCTCTTCAACAAGTATGAAGATGCGCGATGATCACCCGTACGGCAACTTAAATCCCAGGCGCGCGGCGACCACTCCAGGTGCTTCCAGGAACTTAGAGATAGGGAACCCCTGTTCACGCCACGCCTTGAGCCCGCCTTCCAGCACCCACACATTGTCAATGCCTATCCTTTGCAATGCCACGGCGGCTCGCGCGCTTACCGCGTCGCCACCCGAAGAGGAATAGAGGATGATGTCGACATCATCGGGAATCGTGATGTTCGGAGACTTCCGCAAAAGAGCGGGATCCACCCGGAAGGCCCCTGGAATAGCCTCCACGCTTCCACCATCGCTTTCTTCTTCGAAGTTCAACAGATCGAGCACCGCGACCTTGCTATTGGAATTCAGTTTGCGATAGAGCATGCGCGGGCTGATTCGCCGCAGCCTTAGCCGCCGGATCATTCGCACCAGAACCAATCCACGCCAGCCGGCATAGAGAACGATGGGAACTCCAATCGCAAGGCCGAAGACGGTTCCAAAATGTTGGACCCAACCAATTGCAACATCCAGTTGATTAGCGAAGAAATAGCCCAGCCCAGCATAGAAGCTTGACCAGAGGAAGCAACCTACTGCATCATGGGCAAAAAAACCCGTGAGCGACACTCCTTCCGCGGCGACAAGCGGCGGCATAACGCCATTCAGTCCGGGAACAAACTTCACCACGAATAATACAAGGAGACCATAACGGCGAAACTTTTCATGCGCGTTCTGCGAGGATCTTCGCGGGTCGGCAGTGAGGCGGCAGAGTAGCCACATAGCCCGCGAGCCCCACCGGCGGCCGAGCCAAAACCATATCCCATCCGCTGTCAGGCAAGCTAAGACAGCCAGAACAACAATGATGGCAGTAGACATTCTCCCGTGAGCCGCAAGAGCGCCCGCGGCCATCAGAAAGAGCGGGGACGGGATAGGCAGATAGATTTGTTCGGCAAAAACCGCAAGCAGAACTGCGATGTAGGTCAGTTGCGAGGACGCGGTCATCAATGCTTCACCGGATCGAGTAACCGCGCCGCATGAACTCCAGCTGTAATGCCCGGCCTTCGTCGCTCACCTGCAATGAGTATCGCAAGTGTTCACTTTTGCCATACAATCCGCCCAATTTCCGTGGGCAGCGCCAGCGCGTGATACGGCACAATGCGCGGCGTGAAATCACCTGCCGGACGACCAGTTGGCGTTCGTGCCGCATACAAGTTAGATCCGGAGCCGAATCCAGGCCCGGGGCCCGCGGTTCTATGCATTTCTTGCCTGAATGCCGGCTTCCCGTCCTGGGGCGCGGCGTACAGTTCCACACGCAAAGAACCGGGATCGAGGCCGCCGAGATCTACTTCGGCCTCAAAGACCAGTTCACCGCCTTGCTCAGTCACTGTGAGCGCGCCGAAATGAACATCGTTCCAGTGCCGGGTAATCTCCTCTTGCCAAGTGAGAAAGGCCGTCGTCAGCTCGGAGTCGGCGCCTGCGCGCCGGGCGTACGCTGTTGCCGCCGGAATATAGTGTTCCTCTGTGTATTGGCGCACCGTCCGGTTCGCCGAAAACTCCGGCGTCAGCACGGCCATGCTTTCGCGGATCTTCGCCACCCAGTCTCGGGGAATGCCTTGCTCGTCGCGCCTATAGAATGCCGGAATGATTTCGTTTTCGAGAACCTCATAGAGCGCCTCGGCATCCGCACGATCCCAAGCCGGATCATCGCCGTGTTCCTTGCCGTCGCCGATCGCCCATCCCACTTCGGGAGTGTAGGCTTCCGCCCACCATCCGTCCAAGATCGATAGGTTCAGCCCGCCATTTACCAGCACTTTCATCCCGCTGGTGCCGCTGGCTTCCCAGGGACGCCTCGGCGTATTGATCCAGACATCGACACCTTCAACCAGGTGCTCCGCCAAAATCATGTCGTAATCGCTCAGAAAGACCACATGCGGCCGGATATCGGGCCGCCGGGCGAAGCTCGTCCATTCGCGAATGAGCGCCTGTCCGGGCTGGTCGGCGGGATGCGCCTTGCCCGCCAGCACCAACTGCACGGGCCGCTGCGGGTTGGTAAGAATGCGGGCCAGCCGCTCGCGATCATGCAGCAAAAGCGTTGGCCGTTTGTAAGTGGCGAACCGCCGTGCGAATCCCAACGTCAGTGTTTGCGGATTCAACACCGCCTGCGCTTGCTGAACTTGCAGCAGCGATGCTCCGTAGCCTGCCTGCTGCCGGGTCAGCCGCTGCCTGGCGTATTGCACCAGAGCTTCACATTGGGAGCACCGGACGCGCCAGATCCGTTGATCATCCACGGAGCGCATACGCTCTTCGAGGCCGCTCTGGTCCCCCTGCCAGCGTCCCTTTCCGCAGAGGTCGGTCCATAGCTGGTCGGCTTCTGCTCCATCCCAGGTCGGGACATGAATGCCGTTCGTCACGTGCCCAACCGGCACTTCGTCTTCCGGCACACGCGGGAAGAGCGGCTGAAATAGCCGGCGGCTCACTTCCCCGTGCAGGCGACTCACGCCATTCACCGCGCCGCTGCCGCGGATTGCGAGATACGCCATATTGAAAGGTTCGGAAACATCGTCGGGGTTCTTGCGGCCCAGCGCCAGCAGATCGTGCACGGAGATGCCTAGACGGTTCTGCGCGTATCCCGACATATATTGTCTGATCACCTCAGGGGAGAAGCGGTCAAATCCTGCATCCACGGCCGTGTGCGTTGTAAACAGGTTTCCGGCACGCGTAATGGCAAGTGCCTCATGAAAAGGGCGGCCGGTCTCTTCCATGTATTGGTAGGCCCTTTCCAGCACTGCGAAAGCGGCATGGCCTTCGTTGAGGTGGCAGACATCTGCTTTGATGCCAAGCGTGCGCAGAAACTGCCACCCTGCGATTCCGAGCAGCATCTCCTGCCGCAGGCGGATTTCGGGCCCGCCGCCGTACAACTCGCTGGTAACAGCTCTGAAACTCGGCGGATTAGCGGGATCGTTGGTATCGAGCAAATACAACTTCGTTCGTCCGACTTGCACTTCCCAGGTACGAACCCAGACCTTGCCCCCTGGTAATGACAGCGCCATTCTGAGCAACTCGCCATCCGATGTGCGGACCCGGCTAAGGGGCAACTGTCCAGGCTCGTTCACTGGATAGAGAACCTGCTGGTCGCCGTGGGAGTCGAGTTCCTGACGG
>JBKQLG010000199.1:0-8786 GCA_052147235.1 Occallatibacter sp. | reverse complement strand
CTTTTTGTGTTTCAAAGTGAGGGAAGTGGCTTACCAACTGGTGCTGAAGACCAGGTTGTAGGCATTCACAGTGCCGATGCCGGTGGCAAAGTCCCAGCCGGTTGCAGTCTTGTAGGCCGGAGCGTAGCTGGAGTTCGAGGTGGAGAGCACGCCGTTCTTGCCGGAGGGCAGATAGCAGTTGTGGCTGCCGGTGCAGTTGATGTCCATGTCGCCTTGGGTTACGTCGTAGAAGACGCAGCTTGAGCCCACGGCGTTGCCTTTGCTGGAGTTACAGGTGGCGCTGCCGCCGGAGCCGTACTCGGCGGCGGCGATTTTGTAGTAGATGGGGTTGGGATTGCCCTGGCGTCCCCACTTCTGCGTGACCAGCGCCTGAATGCCGGCCAGGATGGGCGAGGAGAAGCTGGTGCCGCCCGCGCCGGCCCAGCCGCTGGGCGCGCCGGTGCAGGCCGCACCTCCGCCGGACTTGTCGGTATAGCAGAAGACGTAATAGTGGCCCCAGACGCCATTGGCGGCAAAGAGCGAGAGGTCAGGAAGGTCGCGTACGCCGTCGCCGGGGACGCCCACCAGCGACTGCCAGGAGGGTTTGGCGTAGCCCTTGCAGGTGCCGCTGACCACCCCCGAAGTGGAGGCCTTGCCGGTGGCGCAGCCGCTGGGTCCGCCGCTGCCCGAGGCAGTCGTGAGGAAGTCTTCCTCGCCCGTCCTGCTGTTGCAGAAGCCGCTGCTTCCGTAGGTTGTCGAGTAGCCCTCGATGGAGGCGATCAACTGGCTGGCGCAGGAGTCGTTCCAGGGAATCTCGGGAATGTAGCTCTTGGCCGAACCGTAGGTGGAGGTGTTGGTCGCGTTCCAGTAGGTGGCGTTGCTTCCGGCGTAGCTGTCGCCGAAGTCGGTTCCGCCCACGGCTACGTTGTAGGGCGTGGATGCGAAGCCGCTGACGCCGATGCCGTGCGTAGATTTGGTCAGATCGGCGTCGCAACTGGCCGCGCCCTCGTCGCCTGCGGAGACAAAGACGGAGACGCCCTCGGTGACCGCCTGCTGATAGGTGGTGTTGTAGGCGGCGTTGGCGGTGGCGCCGTTCTCGGCCTCGCACTCGCCGTAGCTGATGCTGACCAGCGCGGGCGGCGTGGAACTGGCGTTCAGCAGGTTTTGCAGTGCGATCAGGCCGCCGAAGGTCGTCGATGTGTCCTTGCAGGAGGCCAGCTCGATGGCAGCGCCGGGAGCGGCGGCAGAGGAGTATTCGGCGTCGAGGATAGCCTCACCGTCGTTGCCCACCACCACACCGGGATTGGCGCAGTTATTGGTTCCGCTCTTGGGCGCGGGATGAACCTGCGTAAAGGAGCCGCTGGTATAGCCGGAGAGGCCGAAGGTGCTGCGGAAGGTGCTCCAGTCGGTGGTGGAATAGACGTTGGTGTCTTCGATGACCACAATCGTCTGCCCGGCCCCGGTGTATCCGGCGGCAAACAGCGGGGTCAGATTGTAGATGGTGGCCAGATCGGAGGGAGTGACTGCGTAATAGGTCGATCCGCTGGAGGTGAAGGTATACTCGCTTCTCATCTTGTGCAGGGGATGAGGCATGAAGTCATGCAGCGAGACAACGCCGGCGACGACCGGGGCCAGCGCCGCGGGAATCCGCGGGTCGCTGTCATTGGCAATATGCCGCACGCCGTTGACCAGGTAACCGTGAATCTCGATCCCGAAGGCCTCGCGTACCTGGGCCGCCGAGCCGGAGAAGTCGATGAGCATCTTGTTCGGGTAGACCGTGTTGACGGTAAGCCCGTGCGAGGTCAGCCATCCGGTCACCTGATCGATATCGGCCTGGGCAACGCCGAATTGGTCGCCGATCTGCTGGGCGGTGAGCCACTGGTGATAGTTGGGAGAGTTCTTGTCGGAGAGGCTGGCGGTGTAGGCGTCCAGAGCCGCCTGCTGCGCGGGAGCGCGGCTGAGAAGCAGCTGCATATGGTCCATGGGCAGGCTATCCTCCACCTGGCCTTGATCGTTGGCGGCGATCGCCTCGGGGCGAGTGTTGCCGGCCAGCGTGACATGCGATGCATCGTTGATGGGCCCGAGAACACGGGCATTGGGAGCGGCGGCGTTCTCGGCCGCGGCGGAAAGAGCAAAGCCTGAAGCAAGAAGCAGCGTGCAGGCCAGATACAAACACCGGTGGGGATTCTTCATCGTACTTCTCCTTACCAGAGGGGAGTTCTCAGAGACGGGAAGCGCGCTGTCCGGCAATGCTGATTTTGTTCCAGAGGCAGGCAAGGATAGGGAAGCAGCGGTTCAATGTCCTGAGTTGGAACACAGTTTAGCAGAAGCAGAGGAGAAGAAAAAAGAAAAAATAAGCAATTTGAAAACCGGAACGGCGGCTGAGAGAGGTTACTAAACTCCATAGCCCCGCCGGGGTCATCACATTACTTACTTTGTGGTTAACCCCCGCGGCAAGCGGCATAAGAGGCTTCACATTCGAGCCCACGCACCTTGCGGCGGAGTGCATCTCCTATTTTGATTCCTGTGGACATCAGGAGACTGGCCTCGGCGGGCCGGGGCGGTTATTCTGGAGGCCATGGTCCATTTATCCATTGGCCGTCCGGGGCGGAGACTCGGCTTGCGCGGGGTAGCCTCATGAGCGGGGCGCGCTGGGGCGCTGGATTCACCGCGACGGGCCGCTTTGTGGCGGAGATCGAGGCCGTGGCTGCCGGTAAGGGCGAGCTGAAGCCCGGCTACGTGCTGGCGGGCGATGAGACCTTCCTGCTGGACCGCTGCCGCGCCGCGGTGCTGAAGGCTTTTGTGCCGGAGGAGCTGCGGGATTTCTGCCTCTCCGATATGGACCTGAGCAGCGCCTCCATCTTCGAGGTGCTCGACCGCGCGCAAAGCCCTTCGCTGATGGCGCCCTTCCAGGCGGTTTTCGTGCGCAATGTGAAACAGCTATACACACGCGGGGCAAAAAAAGATGAGTTTGTCGCGCTGGATCGCTATTTTCGCTCGCCGAATCCGCAGGCGCTGATCATCTTTGTCGCCGACTTCGTGCGCATCCCCTCCGATCCGCGGCGCATGGAGATGGACGACAAGAACCGCTTCGAGCGGCTGAGTGAAACGCTGGGCCAGTACTGCGGCATGGTGGAGCTGGCGCGAGTCAACGAGGACGACGCGATGCGCTGGGTGGCGGCCACCGCGCAGGAGCAGGGCGCGCGCGTCGATGGCGATGCGGCGCGCGAGCTGGTGGACGCGCTGGGCGCGGATATGATGATGATCTCCTCCGAGCTGGAAAAGCTGCTGCTCTATACGTTGGGGAAGGGAAGAATCACGCTGGGCGACGTGGAGACGATGGTGCTAAGCGCCAAGCAACGCTCGCTGTATGAGCTGACCGACGCCATCAGCGCGCGCGACCGGGCGAAGGCGCTGGCGCTGTTGCAAGGGCTGCTGAACAGCTCCGACGCCGGCGAGGACGCGGCCATTGGCCATCTGTATATGCTGGCCAAGACCTTCCGGCAGATGCTGGTGATTCTGGAAAAGAATGTGCGCGACTCGCGCGCCATCTGGCAGGCTTTGTGGCAGGGCTTCAGAATGCCGCCCTTTGCCGCCGACGATCTGATACGCCAGGCGCGGCGCTTCAAGAGCCGCCGCGGGCTGACGCGGGCGCTGCGGCTGATTGCCCGCGCCGATCTGGAGCTGCGCTCCTCGCCGCCCGACAAGCGGCTGGTGCTGGAGCGGCTGGTTTACGAGCTTGCCTCCGAGCCGAAGCCGGCTGCGCCGCTGTGGCCCGAAGCGCAGTTATTGTTCGAGGCCTGAACGACCAAAGATAGAGGATGATTATGCAAGATTCCAACGCATCCTTGCCGGAAACCAAGGCAGCAGCGGGTTTCCTTATACGAATCGAGACGGGCGCTCAAGGGCTGTTGCCGATCCTTCTCTGGGCATTCATTCTCTTCGCCAGCGCGGGACGTCTGGATTGGAAACAGGGCTGGGCAGCTTTCTCGGTCTATGTGCTCACCATGATGGCCATCGGCGCGATGATGCACCGCGTCAATCCAGGATTGATGAGTGTTCGCGCCAAGCCGAAATTCAAGCAGACGCAAAGCTTCGACAGGCTGTTTTACAGTATCTTCCTGCCGCTGACTTATCTTCAGGTTGGCGTGGCCGGTTTGGACGCTGTCCGCTACCGCTGGCTGCCGCTGCCGCTTTGGTGTGCGCTGCCGGGTGTCCTTGTTTTTCTATTGGGAATGGGATTGATTGGCTGGGTCATGGCGATGAATCGCTTTGCCGAAGCGACGGTTCGCATCCAGTCTGAACGCAACCACGCCGTTGTTTCTTCCGGTCCCTATCGCATCGTGCGCCATCCGATGTATGTGGGCATGATTCTGATGTATCCGGCGACAGCGCTGATGCTGGGATCGGGATGGGCAATGGCCGTGGCGGCTCTTATTCTGATTCTGGTTGTCTGGCGAACGGCCCGGGAGGACCGCTTCCTCTTTGAGAATCTTCAGGGCTACCCTGAGTTTGCCGCGCACACGCGCTACCGCCTTATTCCGGGGCTCTGGTAACAGAGAGCTGCTTTAGACTCCGCGGCTGATTGCCCGCGCCGATCTGGAGTTGCGCTCCTCGCAGCCCGACAAGCGGCTGGTGCTGGAGTCATGCCCTGACACAGTATGCAGCCTCAATAGAATTTTGCTGAAAGCTCGATTGTTCGAATATAAGTGCAAAATGGAAGTGATGATCACACCGGCAAACACGATCGCCGCCTTGCTGGCGCTGGCGCCGTATCTCATCGCAGCCTTCTTTCCGTGCTGGACGGCGGGGCGCGCGCGATTGCTGCCGCTGTGGGCGCAACTGGCTTCTCCGGCGGTCTTGTGCGTGCCCTATGCGCTGGTGGCCGCGGCCGGCGGCATCTTCCGCTGGGGCTGGCTGGCGTTGTATGCGCTGTTGCCGGTGGCATTGGCGAGCCTGCTCTGGCAGGCGGGGCGCGCCGATCCACCCCAGCGACCAGGACCCGTCGCTGGGGACCCCGGAAGCCAGCGCGGCAACTGGCGGGATTTTCTGGTTCTGGCCACGCTGGGCCTGGCGGTTGACCTGCGCTGGTTTGAGGGTGCATGGCCGGCGCACCTGGCGATCTTCAATAAAGTGTTGCTGCTGGACGCCGGAATCTACGGCTTCATCGCGGTGCGGCAACTGGAGGGAATCGGCTTTGACCTGCGCCTTCGACTGCGCGATGCCGCCAACGGGTTGCGGGAGCTGGCCTGGTATACGCCCATTGCCCTGGCGCTGGGCCTGAGCCTGGGATTCCTGCATCTGCACCTGGCGTGGCCGGGATTCTTCGCGATTGCCGGCGCAGGTCTCTTCACCTTCTTCTTCATCGCCGTTCCCGAAGAGCTCTTCTTTCGCGGATGGCTGCAGAATCTTCTGGAGCGGCGCATGGGGCGAACCGCCGCGCTGATGGTGACGGCGATCCTCTTTGGCCTCGCCCACTTCAACAAGCGGACGGCGCACTTCAACTGGCGGTACGTGCTGCTGGCCGCGGTGGCGGGCCTCTTCTATGGCCGCGCATGGCGTCGCGAGCGCCGGGTGGGAGCCTCCGCCATCACCCATGCCTCGGCGGATGTAATCTGGTCGCTATGGCTGCGCTGAGGGGATGGTCTTATAGGTGTGGCCATAGGTCAGGTAGCCCAGACCCACGCGCATATTATGGTCCACCGGACCGGGAACCGCGATGGCGAGCGTGACTCCCAGAATGGCGTGCGCCAAGGCCAATATATAGAGGATGCGGTAGCGGAGAAAGAGCAGGCAGGCGACCCAGCCCCAAAGCAATGTGATCGGCGCGAGGATGGGGCTGGGCAGATGCGCCGCGGCGAAGAGGATCGCGGCCACGGCCACGGCGAGCTTTGCACTGGGAAGCAAGCGCAGAAGGCGCGGCAGAAAGAAGCCCTGCAGAAGGAACTGCTGCACAAAGGCCCAGAACGCATAGGCCCAATACTTCCTGAGCAGCAGCATGGGGCCGCCCGTCAGACGCAAAGTGTGCAGCCATCCGGCCAGCGTCACAGCCACGGCGGCTGCCAGCAACGCCACGCCCACAATCCACAGCGAACGGAAAAAGTTTGCCCGCCGCAGGCCCATCGCCTGCCAGCTCTCAAAGGAGAGCGCGGTGATGGCGGCGATGGCGGCGGCAGCCACCCACCAGAAGAGTTGCTGCCAGGGGCGAGGCGTCCAGACGACGAGCAGAATCAACGCGTAGGCCACGGCAAGCTCGACCATGTCGCGCCGCCGGCCGCGCGCGGCCAGGGAGTTTACCCAGTCCGTAAATGAAGCCGCATTGCCCGCCATGCCACCGATGTTAGACGAATTTCCGGGATTTATTCCAGCAGGATGGCCGCGTCAGGCTCGTGGCCGCGTGTGGTCAGGGTTATGGCCGCCGCCAGGATGAGGCCTCCGCCGGCCCATGCGAAGGCGCCCAGGTGCTCGCCGAGCAGTTGCACGCCCAGCCAGGAGCCGAGGGCCGGCTCGATGTTCAGAAAGACTCCGGCGCGCGAGGCGGGGACGTGATGGATGCCCCAGTTCCAGAGCAGCGTGGTGGTGGCCGTGCAGAGCAGGCCGGCGAAGGCCAGCGCGCCCCAGGCCGTCCAGCTGATGGCGGCGAAGGGAGGCGGCGCAACTTTGGCGTGGGTCAACGGACTCAACAGCCAGGGGCCAAGCACCCAGGGAAGCAGCATCGCTCCGCCGACGAGGATGGTGTAAGCCGATACCACCGAGGGCGAGTGTGTGAGCATCAGCTTCTTGCTGAGCAGAATCCAGGCCAGCGCGGCCAGCAGCGAGACCAGCACCAGCAGGTCGCCCGTCAGCGAGGGCTGTCCACGGGTGTGCGCGCCGTGGCTGCCGCCCATGGTCAGCAGAGCCGCGCCGATCGTCGAGCCGCACAGCGCCATCCAGCCGATGCGGTCCAGCCGCTCGCCCGCAAAGAGCGTGGCGGCAACGCCCAGCATGACCGGCATCGCGCCCACCATCAGCGAGGCGTGGCTGACCGTGGTGCGCGCCAATCCGCCGAACTGAATGAGGCAGGAGATGGGAATCCCGAAGGCGGCGGAGAGCAGCAGCGTGCGCACTTCCGCGCCGGAAAAGCGCCAGCGGCTCATCAGCGCCACCGGCAGCACGCCCAGGCAGGCAAAGAGGATGCGGTAGAGCACCATGTACTCGACGCTCATCTCGTTCAGCGCGAGGCGGCTGAAGTAGAAGCCCGTGCCCCACAGGCAGCCGGCGATGAAGCAAGCGCCGTAGCCGAGAAACGTGAGACGCGGAGAGGTTTTCAGATTCGTTTCCATCCTTCTTTTACTGTCGCACACGGGCGCGCATAGCCGTATCACACCAAAAAACGGGAGTGGAATCATGGGGTGTTGGCGCCTGATGAGATTCTTGTGTGGGCAAATCGACGGACAATGGCCGACTTCCCATTACCGATGTAGCGCGAGATACTGTAACCGTGCCAATTCATCCCGAAGTCACCTTTGATCGCTACTTTCGTGGATTAAATCTTGCCCAACAGAAAATCTACGAAGGTAAGTTCGATATAGAGCAGCTTGCCCCCGGACCTCTCAGAGAGCTTTTGCTTAGGCTCCAAAGTGCATTGAATCTTGCACTGGCAAATGAGCGATATGTCCCAGAGCATCGAGACCACCCGCCCTTCCATGTTGATTACATCCGTTCTGCTAAGATGAACGCCCTGGCGTTTCGACACGAGGGTTATTCTTTTATCGGCCTGACGATTCCTCTGATCGAAGAAGCTGGGCAACTTTGCAGTCGATTGTGCAATTCCCCCGACTTGCTTTCCGCGTTAGGCCTGACACTGACTCAAGAAGTGTCCGAAGAGCTTGGAGCACTTCTCCTTAAGATATTGATCTTTTTCGTGGTTTCTCACGAATATACACACATCGTGCACGGCCACCCTCTCTCCGAGGCCACGGATTCGCAGCCAATTGACGAAATTCTATTGGAGAATCGAGTTGGAAGTCTCGATGAACAAACCATGGAAGCTGATGCAGACTCATATGCCATCTATCACATCATGGAAAACTGGATCAGAGGAGTGGAGCGGTCTCCAAGCATATCACTCCTAAAGATGAACTCCGCTTCGGCAGAGGATCAAGACGAATTGCTATTTGCCTGCATAGTCGTGGCGATCGGCGCATACTTTGTTCTGCGTCCAGTGCCTCAACTCGACGCCAAGAATGTCTACACTCTTAGGCATCCACCACATCCTGTCAGGCTAAATTCTCTAATGGAGACGGCGATCGGATGGTGCAAGCAGAACCGCTCTGGCCTTGAAGATCGCATGAGACCTGAACGGTTCAATTCTCTATTGTCGATTGTTGCTGGCTTAGTTTGGGAGTTCGACGAGCTCAAAACTCAGAATTGGAAATCACAGGTTGCCTTTCTTCAAACTCGCGATGGTGCTTCATATGTCGCGGAACTGCGGAGACGCAAGGATAAATACCGGGCCTCGCTTTAGGCTTTTCATACTTTCGATTAATACTGTAACGGGAAACGCCGATGTCGCCAGGAGGGATTCTCGATTGTTGAAATCGCCTTCCCGCTCAAGGAGCGGCTTGGAAGGGTCTTGCAGCAGAATGACAGGCAAACCGGGAGCCGCATCACCGCCCACAGCCGCCCCCATCGGCGAGAATTGACCTTGCCCGTGCAAAACGTATCCCTTAGCAAGCTGTTCTAATGCGAAAGGGTAGCGAAGATGACGAAGTCGAAGCGAGGACGTTACACGCTTGAGTTCAAGCAAGAGGCGGCGCGACTAGTCG
>JBKQLG010000198.1:0-25773 GCA_052147235.1 Occallatibacter sp. | reverse complement strand
GCTTCAACATGATTGCTGACAGCTTCGAGCTGCTGCCCAGGGAGGATGACACCCGGCAACGGTTTTCCACTTCGCGCTGGGAATTCGAGCGCAACAAATGGGTGTTTCTTACCTCCAGGCCGACCTTCCGTGAGAAGCTATTGCCGCTGCATAGCGTATGGCTTGATATGTTGATTCTCCGCATGTTGGCACCCTGCGTGAATCCGGCGAAGCCGGTGTGGTTTGTTCTGGACGAACTGGCCAGTTTGAACAAGTTGCCGCAGCTCCATACTGTCGTCACGGAGAGCCGCAAATCCGGCAATCCGGTTGTGCTCGGATTCCAGGGCCGAAGCCAGCTTGAAAAGCGTTACGGCAAGGACGCCGAAGTCATCCTCTCACAGCCAGCCACAAAGATATTCCTCAAAACCTCCGAGCCACACTCGGCAAAATGGGTTTCCGATGCGATCGGAGAGGTGGAACTTGAGCGTTTGAAGGAGTCGCGCAGTGCGGCTCTGATCGGTGGCAGAAAGCAGTACACCCTTGAGATCACGACCCAGCCGCTCATCATGGCCTCGGAGATTGCCGGACTGGAACCATTGCATGGCTACATCAAGCAGGAGAACTACGTCGTCCCGGTGCGCTTTCCCTATGTTGGTCCGATGGAGAGACAGCCTCGATTCATCGAGCGAACCGTCTCGGTATCGCCGCGTTCTGTTGCCATGCAGCAGGCAGTGGTCAACTCTCAACAGGCGAGTAAAGCCCCGGATCAGCCGCCAAAGAAGCCGGTCCAAAAGCAGCCGGTATTCCCTGGGGCTGTACGACAGAAGGCTGGGAATGAAAAGCCGCGTGACTGGGATGAATCGGAGTGGATTGAGTGAAATTTCAATGGAGGACTCAAGAGCGATGACCGCATTGGCGATAATACGCGATTCCAGCGTGTCATCAGATCCGAACCCGGGCTCGACGCAATATGCGAGGAACTTGGCTTGCGAGAGCACGGCGTGCGTTTCCGCACGACCGGATATCGTCAGATCATTGAGGCGCACCTGTTGATTCCGCACACCATGAAGTTGGGCCAAGCACACCGCCGGGCGACACGGTTAGAAGAATGCCTAACCATAGATTTGGAGGTACCCTCGAAAGTGACCACTCACTTGGAGTCTTTGCAAGATCATTCCGAGGTGTACCGTGTGCAGCATTACAGAGTGCGGACTAACACTCGCGGAGTGCGGGCCCTCGGGTCACCGCAAACGATCCTTCAATCAGTCCGCAAGGTTACTGCAAAAGTGCAGCCGCGCTCCGTGCGTTCAAAGGAAAGATCGCCTCCGAAACTCTTCATCAACGCGCGAGAAACATAGAGTCCCAGGCCGGTTGCCTCCGCATCTCGCTGAAAGGCGCGAAAGAGTGTCTGGGGATCGGAGATTCCCGGTCCAGTGTCTTCAAAACGAATGATGACGGATCGTTCATGATGCACCGTGCTGATCTTGATCCGTTTCTCAATGGCGGACCCCAGTGCGCGACGGCTGTTCTTCACAAGGTTCAGAAAGACCTGAACAAGGCCGTAGTGATCCGCCCACACGGAACGCGATTGATCGCTCGCAGCCCATTCGAGCTCGATGTCTGAATCGCGGCAGGCGCTTTCGGTCAGCACCCTCAATTCATCCAGCACCGGTCCTAGTTCCACCGTCTGCCGATCCTGTTCGGACCCGCTTGTTGTCAATTCCATGGCGGAGAGCTTTTCCAAGCCATGGATCAGTGTGCCCAAAGCCTCGAAATCTTCATTGCCTTTCAATGCTTCAACCCGGCTTAGATTCTGATGAAACACCAGCGCTGCCCCTGCCAGGTTCCTTATCTCGTGAGAGACGGCGCTCATCAGAATCCGGGCATTCTTTAGAAGGAAATCGAGACTCAAATCCTCGCGGCTGATCAGCTCTTCCGAGAGATCCACAACGATTGCCGCGAGCCGATTTCCCCCTGACTGCGCAGGATAGGTAGAAAACCAGGTGCCAGCAAGAAAAGGCTTTCCATCTGCGCGTTGCGCTCGGCACTGAATGGCGGTGCGATACAGACGTGATTGGCCGGATTGTAATGCTTTATTGAGAGCCGGAATGTAGTTGCCAATCGGTTTTCCCTGCAAATCTTCGACTTCAGAGCTGAACAACTCCCGTGCTGCGTCATTGGCAAGCAGGACTTCACCGGAAGGTCCCACCGTAAGGATGGCGGCAGGACTGCTGTTCACAAGCATCTGGAGTTGCTCTTCTGCCTCACGGCGCTGCCGGCTCTGGTTTTCGATTTCCTCCAAATGGGCGAGCACAATGCGGCGGTTTCGCAAAAGTTCGAAAAGAAACAATCCCGTGCAGGCAAACCCGATCCACGAGAAGACAAGACGAGGGATTGCGGTTTCGAAAGGCAGGTTACTGTAAAGCTCCTGCAAGATTGCGCAGACGACCGACGCGACGACTATTTGCCATCTCCTGAAGATTCCGCTGATCAACATCATCGGGAACAGATACAAGAATCCGATAGAAATGAAGGGTCTGGTGTACCAGTCCACTATTGCGATTACGCAAGTCAACACTGCGGCAGTCGCCAACAGTGTCTTCCGGCTTGTGCGCGAGTAAATCGTGAGGAGATCCATTTACTGTTCCCCGCATCGTGCAAAATGAGTCGTCATCCTTATTATTGTTCGTTTTCCTGGACGGTCTCGACCTGGATGGCGGGTCAGGCGCAGTTGACCGAAAGATTGACCAAACGGACAGCCTCTCGCTCTTGCGTCGACCAGCGTGAGAGTGCCGGCAAATGGAGCACAACAGCCGTGAAACCAATATGTTGAGAGACTACAAACAATGTGATCGCGTCTTCTCAGTCGAAAATCCAAAGATATTGGGGGCTTGGCGGATATCGCTTTATACTTCTGTATTGAAAGTGCGCTCAAGCCAGCGCTTGGCTGACTTGGGACAGCGCAATGAAACGGGCGCGCTTTCCCGGTTCGAACGTGATCAAGCGATTGTTCGCAATTTGGCTTTTTCTGGCGGGATTGACTCTTGGGGAAACCGCCTTCGGGCAAGGGCGGCATCACGAGGCTGATGTTCACAGAATATTCGTCGCTTCGTTTGGGTCGAATCCCGATGCGGCTTATCTGCGGAGCAAATTGCTTTCGAGGCTCGAAAAAGTGCGCACGATACTCATCGTTGAGAATCCCGACGCCGCCGACGTACTTCTTAACGGCGCCGCTGTGATGCGGCTGGTTGGTTACTACAACTCCAATCCCCGCGTTCGGTATCGAAACAGTTCAATCGTCCGGGTTTATGATGCAAAGATGACGGTAGAACTTGAAGACAGGCAGGGCCTCATGCTTTGGTCGGGAACGCTGAAGCCGCGCTTCTGGGGTTCGCAATACGTCTCCGATAACGTGGTGAACCAAGCCGCTCGGCAAGTTGCAGATGTCTTGCATGAGATAAAATGAGCAGCCAATTCCGTCTCTTGATTATTGATGACCACAGCCTTTTCCGCGAAGGTCTCGCTCGGCTGTTGGCCGCGGAACCAGATTTCGAGATTGTCGGCAACTGCGAACACCTCGCAGATGCGCTGGATTTGCTCAACAGAGAACAGGTCGATCTGGTATTGCTCGATTACGACTTGGAAACGGAACAAGGCTCGCAGTTCCTCGAAGAGATAAGAGGCAGAGAGAGTAAACCCAAGGTCCTGATGGTGACTGCGGGAATGACCAGCTCAGAGATGCTGGCCGTGATGGAGGAAGGGGCCTCCGGTATATTCCTGAAACACAGCCCTCCAGGTCAACTGGCCGAAGCGATACGCAGAGTCATGGAAGGGGAGATGTGGCTTGACCCCCGCACAGTCAAGCCTGTCATTGCTAGCGCTGCGCAATGCGCGGAGCACGGTCGCCTCGAATCTTCGCTAAGCGTTCGTGAAAAAGCAGTGTTGAAAGGGGTTCTCGAAGGAGCAAGCAACAAGAAGATCGGAGCAACCCTTCACCTGTCTGAGAGTTCAGTGAAGGCTGCATTGCAGCAGCTCTTCGGAAAAACAGGCGTGCGAACCCGGAGCCAGTTGGTACGACTTGCCCTCGAACGCCATACTCACGACTGGCTTGCCGACAAAACGGCATGAGAGCATCGCGTCTACTATTTTGGAATTTCGGTTCCGTGCCAACGACCCGCCGGCGAATGCTCGAAACAACACTGCGATGTCCAATCCCATACCTAGCCCTAGCGTGAGAACGCCTTGCTGTGCGCGAAGAGCGCACCCGTTGCAAAGAGAAAGATTCCAAAGATACGCCACCAGCGCACGAATAGAGCTTTCCGTTCAAGAGTCATGTCGCGGAGCCGCTCCGATGCCCAAATCTCAGCTGCCCGACGAGGTGAAACTGCAGCAAAGGCTCCGAAGGCCATGGCGACAATACTCACCATAAGGTCCGGTGCGCTGAACTCACCAGCAATCAAAAGCGCAGCTAGTTTCGGCTCCATTCTCAGTTCCTTGGTATATCAGTGCGGTTCCACCATCCTCCGCCGAGCGCCTGAAACAATGCAGCTGTGTCGGCGTAACGATTGGTTTGGGCCTGTACGAGGTTCATCACCGCTTGCTGGTATGCCTGCTCCGCGCCGAGAAGCGATAGGTAGTTTGCGTAGCCCGTCTGATACTGCATTCTGGTTAGATCGAGAGTGACGTTGGCTGCGTCTCTCGCATTGGCCGCGGTCTTCAGTCCATCCGCATCCTGTTCAAGAGCATTCAACGTGTCAGCTACATTCTGAAACGCGGTAAGAACAGTGCTGCGGTACTGCTCAGAAGCCTGAAGGTACTCGGCCTTCGCAGCACGCTCTTTATGCAGAAGCGTGCCTCCGTCGAAGACGGTTTGCGTAACGCCTCCGCCCAAGTCCCAGAATCCCGTGCCCGCTGAGAACATGCGCGTAAAGACTAGTGACATGCTGCCGACATCCCCGGTAAGAGCAAAACTCGGCAGCCGGTTTGCCACCGCAACACCGATCAGCGCGCTTGCCGAATGCAGGTTCTCCTCGGCTTGGCGTACGTCCGGCCGCTGCTCCACAAGACGTGAGGGGAGACTCAGCGGAAGGTCTTCTGGGAGTTTCAGACTCGACAGTTCGAACTTCTCTGGCAGATCTTGGCTTGGGAACCCGCCAGAGAGAGCAGCGAGGAGATCACGCTGTTGCGCCAATTGCTTCAGCAGCGGTGGCAAAGTGGCCGCGACCTGTGCGAGCTGCGATTCCTGTGCCGCGACATCGAGGCGGCTTACGTATCCTTTCGCGTACTGTTCGCGCAAAATCTTCAACATATCGGTGTTGATGTCGATGAGTTCGTGTGTCGCATCAATCTGGGCTCGCAGCGACGCTTCCTCGATCGCGGCGGCGGCGACATTGGAACTCAATGTGATATGCGTCGCAGCCAATGCGAATCGGGCCTGTTGTTCCTGCGCCGCGAGCGACTCGACGGTGCGCCGATTCAACCCAAACACATCGGGAACAAAAGAGACACTGACTTGGGGAGTGTAGAGACTGTACGTCAGAGCGCCGTTCGCGGTAAAGGACGACACAACATTCGATGTCTTCGAGTGGTCCGCGGAAAAGCCTGCCGAGGCAGTTGGGAAATAAGCTCCCCGCTGCGCCAGCACATTTTCTCTTGCTGCCAACAGTGCAGCCTGCGCCGCCTTGATGTCGGGACTGGCTTTGAGCGAGCGTTCGATTAGGTCGTCGAGAGGTTGCGAATGAAATAGGGTCCACCATTCTCCCGGAATATCCTGGCCATCGACAAACTTCTGCGCCTCACCACCAGGAACGCCGGGCGTGGCGCTGGTTGTCGCAACCGGAGCAGGAGTGTAGCCAGTGACCTGTGGAGGGGTCGGCGCTTTGTATTTCGGCCCTACCAAGCAACCTGTGGCCAGCATCAAGCCGGCACTCAAGGCGCTGTATCCGATGAAGCGCGATCTGCGAGTGAATCTCATATCCATTCCTCAAGGCTTGCGGTGCATGCCGGTTCCATTGATCCTCGCGTTATTCATTCGGCCCGCACTTGCAGCTCCGCCAATGGCCGGGGGATTTGCTCCGCGATGGCGAACGCTGCCGAGCGATTGCGCGACAGGCCGGATAGCACCGTTTTGCCATTTGTCCTTGGCTTTGCCGATCGCTGCAACCGGGACGAGGCCGAAGTTTCCTATACCGGTAGATTGAACCGGACCGGGTTGATGGGGACTCGTGACCTTTTCCGAACTCGCCCGTTCTTGGCGCTTTGCGGAACGCGCCGTACGAGCAGGAGCGGCCGGTGTCCCATGGCTCAACGCGTTGCTGCGGATCGAACCACGGAGGGAGTGTTGCTTGGCCTTGAGTTCAGGTCCTATTTGGCTATTACGTTCGGAAGCTGGATTACCATGCCGGCTCACATCAGGACTTGAGCGGGCTGGCATAGCAGCATTCATAGGAGATGTTTGTTGGGACACCGGAGCGGACCACGTTGCCGAGCATACCCCGCTTATCAGCGTTGCCCAACCAATGATCGCGAGAGCTAAACGAGCGGCTTTCATTTTGAGGCCACCTCTTGTGTCGAGCCGTTTTCGCCTCCCAGGAAAACCATCCTCAACGCTGGCACGACGAGGAGCAGCATGACTGGGCCGACCAGCATGCCTCCCACGATCACGGTTGCGAGTGGGCGCTGCACCTGACTCCCGATGCCCGTCGAAATCGCTGCCGGGAGCAAACCGATGCAGGCTGACAGCGCCGTCATCAACAGCGGGCGCATACGGTTCGAAGCTGCATGGAACATCGCCTCAGTCGGCGATCCCTCGCGAAGCTGCCGTTCCTGGTTGTAATAGGTGATCATCAAAATGCCGTCCATTACGGATACGCCAAATAGCGAAACGAAGCCAATGGCGGCGGAGACGCTGAAGTCCAGATTCGAGACGTAAAGCGCCAGCACACCTCCGGCGACTGCAAAGGGAATGCCGGCTAGCGCCAGCAAGCAGTCACGCAGTGAGTTGAACATGCTGTAGAGCAAGCCGAGAATCAGCAACAGGCTCACTGGCACAATCACTTCCAGCCGCTTCTTCGCTTCCTGGAGGTCCCCGAACTCGCCGGCCCAGATAAGCCTGTATCCCGAAGGAAGCTTCACGTTCTTCGCGATTCGAGCTTGAGCCTCCTCAACCGTTCCTCCCAGGTCGCGCCCGCGTACGCTGAACTTGACTGGAATGAACCGCTGGACGCTCTCGTGATAGATCCAGGCTGCGCCCGTATCCAGCGTGATCGACGCCAATTCGCTCAAAGGGATATAAGCATTAGAACCGTTGCCAGTTTGGTAGCCGACCTTGATATTACGGATCTTATCGATGCTGTCGCGGGATTCCGGCGAATAGCGAAGAACCAAATCGAACTGCCGATCGCCTTCAAGGACGGAGGTCGCAACCGATCCTCCCGTGGCTGCTTGAACCACCGCGTTGACATCGCCGGAGTTGAGGCCGTACCGCGCGGCCTTCGCACGGTCCACCGTGATATTCAGGTTCGGCTGCCCGAGGACAGGAAAGATGCCGAGGTCCGCGATGCCGCGAACCTGGTTCATTTGGTCGCGCACCTGTTCGGCAAGATTGGTCAAAACCTGGAGATTCGGTCCGACAATTTTTACCGAATTAGAGCCCTTGACGCCGGAGATGCCCTCTTCAATATTGTCCTCGATGTATTGCGAAAAATTGAAGACGACTCCCGGTAGCTCATTTTGAAACTCCGCCTGAATCTGGTTTGTCAGCTTCTCTTTGGTCAAGCCTTTGGGCCACTCGTCAAAAGGTTTGAGAGGCGCAAACAGCTCGACGTTGGAGAAGGGCGACGCGTCGCTTCCGTCATCCGGTCGGCCGTGCTGCGATACGACCGTAATCACCTCCGGATGTCTCAGGAGAATCTCGCGCATCTTTCTGGTGGCAGCTTCGCCATCCTCAAGAGAAAGAGTGATGGGCATCGAAGCGCGAATCCAGAAGTTGCCTTCCTCCAGGTGCGGGAGGAATTCGCTGCCCAGCCGCGTGCCCAGAAACGCGGACACAGCCAAAAAGACGATGCCAAATCCGACAGCAATAGCGCGACGGTCGAGAGCAAACCGAAGAGCGGGATTGTACACGCGGTGCAACAAGCGCACAACAATGGTTTCGGTTTCCTTTAGATGCTCCGGAAGCAGCAGCGAGGTGAGCACAGGAGTAATGGTGAATGTGGCAATGAGAGCCCCGGCCAGCGCGTAACCGTAGGTTCGTGACATGGGACCGAAGATCTGGCCCTCGACTCCCTGCATCGTGAACAGCGGAACGAAGCCGGCCACGGTGATCAACGCGGAGAACAGGACCGCCTTGTCCACCTGCATGGCGCTGATCAGAATCAACCGCAGCCGATCCGTCCAGCCGCGAGCGGAAGCATCATGAAGCTGCGCTTTCGTCGGGTCCGCGCCCCAGTACCCGCCAGCGAGACGTTGCAGCAGACTCTCCTTTTCTTCAGGATTTGCTTGGAAATTTCGGAAGATATTCTCGACCAGAATTACCGCCGAATCCACGATGATTCCGAAATCGACCGCGCCCACGGAGAGCAGATTTGCGCTCTCTCCCGTGATAACAAGAAGAATGATGGCAAAGAACAGCGCGAACGGAATGTTGATGCCGACAACAATGGCGCTCCGAAGGTTGCCGAGGAACATCCATTGGATCAGAAAGACAAGAACGCAGCCGAAGATGAGGTTGTGCAGAACAGTGTGCGTGGTGACTGCGATCAGCGACGACCGATCGTAATAGGGAACAACTCTGACTCCCCTGGGAAGGCTGCCGTCGTGATTCAGCGCCTCGATGGCCGCTTTGACTTTGGGAATCATGTCGGCGGTTTGCTCTGTCCGCCGCATCACCACGATCGCACCCACGACATCATCCTGCTGGTCGCGGCCCAGGATTCCTAGCCTGGGCCGGTAGCCTACTGACACCTTGCCGACATCCCGCACCAGCACCGGAACGCCGTTGGTCTGGTTCAGCACAACGTTTTCGATGTCCTGGACTTTGTAGCCTTGAGTCAAATCGTCATTGCCCCCATCGTCAATCAAGCCGACGCCGCGAATGTTGATGGACTGCTGACCCATACTGATTTCACGCCCGCCGACATTGAGGTTCGCGTTGCCCAGAGCGGTCAGGATCTGCGGCACCGTAACGCTGTACGCCTCAAGCTTGCTCGGGTCGACGGCGACCTCAAACTCCTTGGTCGGACCGCCCCAACTGTTCACAGCGGCGATACCGGGTATCGTCAACAGCCGGCGCGCTACGACCCAGTCCTGAACCGTGCGGAGGTTGGTAATTCCAAAATGCGGTGGGCCAACTACCTGGTAACGATAGATTTCCCCGGTTGAACTGTTTGCCTGAATTGTGGGCACCAGATTGCCCGGGAGGCTGACGTTCTGCTGTATCGCAACGGACGCCTGGGCGAAAGCAAAGTTATAATCGACGCCGTATTTGAAGGTCACGCGAACGAACGACAAGCCATAAAACGAGGTTGATCGGATCACGTCGATTCCGGGAGTTTCATACAGACCGATCTCGATAGGGCGCGTGTAATAACGCTCCATCTCCTCTGCGGAAAGGCCGGGCGCTTGTGCCGTGATCTCGAGAATGACCGGCGTGGGATTTGGATAGGCTTCAATATTGAGCTTCGTAAAGGCAACGTAACCGGCAGCTCCAAACAGAAGCAAGCCGAACACGACAATTGCGCGGCGGCTTAGACAAAATGCGATGAGAGACTTAAACATGTCGGATGGTCTCTGGATGAAATGAAATCAAGCTAGTCGGAAGGTGGCGCTTGAAGCATGTTGCTCAGGAACACAGCGTTGTCTGTCACCGCCAATTCCCCGCGCTCTAGACCGGCGAGGACCTGCACCTGGCCGTCGTTCCTGAGGCCAGTCTTGATGACTCTTTGCACAAAATGGTGGCGATCTGTTGTGACCCACGCCGTCATCGCGCCATCGGATTCGCGGACCACGCCGTTGGCTGGAATAGCAGTGGCTTCCATCGGTTTTTGAACACCAATGGTGAAGGTGGCGAGCATTCCCGGACGCAACTCGTTCCTGGGATCCGATATCTCAGAGCGAACCGTCTCCCGGTGCGTGTTTGGATCGACCGTCTCGTATACTTTGGTGATACGTCCCTTGAACACGCGCGCGGGATAGGCTGTCACTTTGACTTCGACCGGCTGCCCCGGATGAAACGACGGGACGTCACTCTCCGGAACATCGGCCAGCATCCACTTCACTGTCACGTTTGCTACCGAATAGGGCGCCGGCGCATTCCCCGGCTGCACAAAGAGCCCTGGCGGCGCGTTGAATGCCGTAACCTCGCCGGCAATGGGACTGAGCACCACAAGCACAGGGTCGATCTTGCGCGAGGTGACGATTTGGTCGATCTCAGCGTCCGACTTGCCGAAGACGCGCACCGCATCCCTGGCGGCCATAAGAGCGCCTTCCGCGGTTTGCTGATCTGAGATTGCCTGCTCCAACTCGCGTTCAGAAACCCCATTGGTTCCATTCAGCGCCTTGGCACGCGTCAGTTCCTTGCTGGTCAACTCCAGTGTTGCTGCGGCGCCAATCAGCGTCGACTCGGCCTGGATGAGATCGGGACTGTCGATCGTATAGAGCGGCTGCCCCTTTCTTACTTGGTCACCTAGTTCAACGAGGGCCTTGATGAGCTTCCCCTGATAGTTCGGGAAGACATCGACCGACAAGTCGTCGGCCAAGCCGATGCTGCCGACCGCTTCTTTCTCGACTGGAAATATGTAGCTACCAACTGGCTGAAATTTGATCGAGTTCACTTGGCTCGGCGACAGGTCCACGCTGACCTGCGAGTGCGACACGGACGATGCTGCATTTGCAGCTTGCTCTGTTTGGCCAGATTGGGACTTCAGAAACACGACAACAATCGCGAGCGCCAGGACGCTAACCGCCACACCAATAGTCTTGCCGTTCCGCAGTAATCTACGCTTCACTGTGATTCGCTCCAACTTGTGTTGGGATTGTGCATTGGAATTTCAATCTGCCACTTCGCGTTGCCGCCATTCAATCAGCAGCATCCGCGTGAAGAGCCTCGTGGACCACGGTCATTGACACGGAGACAAGCTGCGATCGGCGCTCTGAAAACTGGTTTTGCGCGGCCGCACCGCCTTAGAGAAGTCTAGTGGTTGCCGTCTGTATCGAATGGTCAATCTTCTGCGCATTTTTGTTTCTATCTTTTGAGGTTTAAATCGCAGCCACGCAGTAACGACGCATATCTTTCGCACAAATCAGCATGTGAGTGCGCCTGTTGACTAATGAGCAGCCCGATAGTGGTTGCTATGCAACCACGTTGTTCACCGAGGAGAGAGAAACGTCGTCATCGCTCCCGCCACCACGGTTTCCGCACATCCGTGGAATGGCTGACCGTTGCATTTGTCGTCATCTGCGCGCTCTGGACGCTGGTAATGCTCTTTATGTACGAATGGCGCAGCATTCACATGCAATCGAAATGAACAGCCTCGCACCCAGGCGGCGATGGGGCGTAGTTCGGGGGAACAAGAACAAGCCTACCGACATCAAATTGCCTACAGGCCAATGTGCTCATTGAAGTCGGGATTGGCCTTCGCTTGAGGATCAGTCTCTATAAATGGCCTAGTGTTGTCCAGAGTCTGGTTACGGAATACCCTCATGTTCGTAAATCATTAGCGCCACTACAGCTCTTCGGGTAAGGTATAGAATTTTTCAGTAGGCAGAAGCGAGATGCTGCCGCGCACGTTGTGGAGTACATGTGCATGTTGACCATCTCCAAATCCTTGTCAGCGGGCCAGGCGCGGACGTATCACTCCCGCGAGTTTACTTCCGAAGAGCAGAACTACTGGAGCCGTGACCAGCAGGCGCATAGCGAGTGGCAGGGCAAGCTCGCGCAGGAGTGGGGTCTGCATGGCGAAGTCGGCTCCGAGCATTTCGCCCGCCTGAGTGAGGGCCAGCATCCTGAAAGCGGCTTGCAGCTCGTCAAGCATCAGCCAGCACGCACCTACGAAAACGAGTACGGCAAGGAAATCACCAGCGTGGAGCACCGCGCCGGATGGGATGCCACATTCTCTGCACCCAAGTCAGTCTCTCTCACCGCGCTCGTGGGCGGCGATGATCGTGTGCGGGAGGCGCATCGTGAAAGTGTCCGCGTCGCTCTTGGAGAACTGGAGCGATACACGCAGGCGCGCATAGGCAATGTCCATGCGCCGGAGACGACGGGCAAATTCATCGTGGCCACCTTCGAGCATGATACCGCCCGTCCGGTGGACGGTTATGCTGCGCCGCAACTTCACACCCATGCCGTCATCTTCAATGTCACCGAACGCGAGAACGGCCAGACACGCGCGCTACAGGAGCGCAGCTTGTTCCAGTCCCAGCAGTATGCAACCAGCGTGTACCGCTCCGAACTCGCCATGCGGTTGCATGGCTTGGGCTACGAGATCGAACGCGGCAAGCATGGTCAGCCTGAGATCAAGGGCTACACGCAGGAGTATCTGGACGCATCGAGTCCACGCCGTGAACAGATCAAAGAACACTTGCAGGAGATCGGGAGAGACGGCGCTGGCGCGGCGCAGGTCGCGGCCCATCGCACGCGGGACAGCAAGGAGTTGCTTTCGCCGGAAGAAGTGTTACAGCGGCATCGTGAACTGGCCGCGCAGTTCGGCCATCAAGCGGATCGCGTCGTCGCGCAAGCGCGCGAACAGGCACACCAACATGCGCAACAACCGGAGAAGACGGTACAGCAGTCCGTGACCTATTCGCGCAACCATGTCTTTGAACGTTCGGCAGTGCAGGATGAGCGGGCGATCCTGCAAGCCGCGATGGATCGCAGCATGGGTCAGGCGACCTACGGCCAGGTACGACATGAGTTTGAGCAGCGGGTGATGCGAGGCGAGTTCCGCGCAGTGGAACAGACTGATGGCCGCGCCGCGCCACAGTACACGACCGCCGAGATGATTCGCATGGAGAAGGAGATCGTCGGCCAGATGCAGAGAGGCAATGAGCGCGGCTATGGCGATCCGATGCTGGTTTCACCGCAGTTGCGAATTTGGACAGAAGACCGGCACCCAGAGTTGAGTCCGGCGCAACGCGGCGCAGTCGATGACATCTTTGTGAGTCGCGAGAAAATCGTCGGATTGGATGGAGTCGCCGGGGCCGGCAAGACGACGACGCTGGCTGTGGTCCGTGAGGGCGCGGAGGCGCAGGGATACACGGTCGAAGGATTCGCACCGACTTCCCGCGCGGCGCATAAGCTCGCCGAGGCTGGCATTGAGACTTCGACGCTCCAGCATCATCTTGCCAGAGGAGAACAGCCAGACAGCGGCGAGAAGCGATTGTATGTATTGGATGAAAGCTCGCTTGCCTCAACGCGCCAGATGCACGAGTTCGTGACCCGACTCCATCCGAATGATCGCGTTCTACTGGTAGGTGACACCCGACAGCATGAGGCCGTCGAAGCAGGTCGCCCTTTCGCGCAGCTTCAGGAAGCGGGGATGCGCACTGCGAAGCTTGATGAGATCGTGCGTCAGCGCGACCCGGAGTTGAAACGAGCCGTCGAACAGTTGGCTCACGGTCAGGTGGGAGCTGCTGTCGAGAGTCTTGGCCGGCAGGGCCGCGTCCATGAAGTGAAGGGCCATGAGGAGCGCATCTCGGCCATCGCACGCGAGTATGCAAAGTCCCCCGAAAGCACGCTTGTGGTTTCGCCGGACAACCGTTCGCGCTCGGAGATCAATCAACGGATACATGATGAGCTGCAATCGCGCGGAGTTGTGAGCCAACAGGAGCACTCCATCAACACTCTCGTGTCGCGTCAGGAAATGACTGGTGCCGGCCGCAGTTGGGCGCAGCAGTACCAAGCGAATGACATCGTGCGCTACTCGCGCAGCTCAAAGGAGACTGGCATTGAGAAAGGCGAATATACTCGCGTTGTCTCTGTGAATGCACGGGAGAACACTTTGACGGTTCTGCGCACGAACGGAGAACAGACGACCTACGATCCGCGCCGCCAGATGGGAGTCTCGGTTTACCGCGAGCAGGAGAAGACATTCTCCGTCGGCGACCGCATCCAGTTCACCGCGCCCAGCCAGGAATTGAAAATAGCGAACCGTGACCTTGGAACAGTGGAGGGCATCGGGCAGGACGGTACGATGCGCCTGAAACTGGACAACGAGCGCAGCATGAGCTTCGATCCGCAGCGACACCCGCATCTGGATCACGGCTACGCCGTGACCAGCTACTCCAGCCAGGGGCAGACCGCAGACCGTGTGCTCATTAATGTTGATACGGAGCTTGGCGCGAAGGACCTGCTCAACAACCGCATGGCCTATGTGTCAGTTTCGCGCGGCCAGTGGGACGCGCAGATATTCACGAACGACCGAGAAAAGCTGTCGCAGGCTTTGGGCCATGATGTTTCGCACCAAAGCGCCCACACGCCCGACTTGAAACCGCCGCATCATGAGATAGCCGAGACTCCCAAGCAGGAAAAGAGTCAGGGTATGGATATAGGGCTGAGCCTCTGAAGGCTCCTACGACGGACGCGATTATCCATTGCCTGACGCCCATGGCTGAGACTTCGACTGATTGCGGCATCAACATTCGGTTTCATCGCTTCTGACCACTGAACATGCGGCGAAGATGCGGCCATTGCTGCGATCATTTATCGTTAGCACTATGAACAGCAGGAACCGACATCGCGTATGGTCATGGCTATTCTGTGCGTTGCTGTTCTGGCTTCACCTTCGGAAGAAGGGGCGACGCACCCCGACTCCTCGTGCCGAAGGGACCTGTAGCAGGCGAAATTGGCTGAAATTTGCACAATTGCCCTGCACAGTTCCTGCACAGCCGAAAATTGGCGTGTTATGTGCAATGAAAACATTGTGATGCAAAAGTTTTATCACCCGCTCAGGATGACAGGCGAGGGTGGGGCACCCACGACATTTTCCAAACGCTACTGCAAGGTTCCGCCCATGTAGTTGATGCCTTGGTCGGGATGGCGCGGGTCCATGACTTCGAAGACCACATCATCGCCGGTTTTGAGCTTGCTGACCACCGCATCGTACTGATCCTTGGTTCCGGTGGGCTGCTTGTTGACGCGGATGATCACCAGGCCAGGCTCCAGTCCCTGCAAATCAGCGAAGGAACCGGCGCGGACAGACTGAATAACCATACCGGTGGCGTGCAGCTTGGCGGCGGTGGCCGGAGTGGCCTCGCGGACCACAATGCCCAGCTTGGCCTCGCCTGGGTCGCCCTGCTGCTGGTTGTCGTTCTCTGTCTGCTGGTTGCCCAGATCGGCGAAGACCTTGTCGCGGTCGTCAATCGTGACTGCTACGTCGGTTGGCTTGCCTTCTCTTATCAGGCCCAGGCGAATGTTCGAGCCCGGCCTGCGGCTGGCAATCTCATTCACCAGATCGTCGCCGTCTTTAATCGACCGGCCATCAATCGTGGTAATTATGTCGCCTGCCTTGAGTCCAGCCTTCTCCGCCGGACCACCCGGCGTGACCTCCTGCACCAGCACGCCGTTCTTGAAGCCGTAGATGCGATTCACCGCGCCTGGGAGATCCTGCCGGAACATGATGCCGATGGAGCCGCGAGTCACCTTGTGGCTGGGACTGATGAGATCGTTGTAGACCTCTACCACGGTGTTGGAGGGCATGGCAAAGCCCAGGCCCTGATAGCCGCCTGACTCCGTAATAATGGCCGTATTGACGCCGATCACCTCGCCGTTCATGTTCAGCAGCGGCCCGCCGGAGTTACCCGGATTGATGGCCGCGTCGGTCTGAATGAAGTGCTGGAACTGACCGCTGGCGCCACGCTCAATGGTGCGATTCTTGGCGGAGATGATACCAGCGGTGACGGTTTGGGAGTAGCTGAAGGGGCTGCCAATGGCCTCTACCCAGTCGCCCACCTGCGCCGTATCGGAGTTACCCAGCTTCACCGTTGGCAGCGGCGTACTGGTGTCAATCTTGATGACAGCCAAATCGGTGGACTTGTCGATGCCGATGACGTGCGCCGGACGTCCCAGGTCCTGGTTGTCCGGGTCAGTCGATAGTTTGACGTAAATCTTGTCGGCTTTATCGATCACATGAAAATTGGTGATGATGTAGCCCTTGGGATCGACGATGAAACCGGAGCCCAGCGACTGTCGGACCTGGCCGTCGTCGCCTCCCATGTCGGGAATTCCCGGCATCTGCCCGCCAAAGAAGCGATTGAAGAAGTCCTGGAAGTTGTCCGGTCCTTGATTTTGGCCTTGTTGCTGGTCCTGATCCTGATCGTCATCGCCGGGCTGCTGCTGGTTGGGCACCACGCGCCGGCGGAAGGTGTGCGGGCCTTTTGCCTGCTTAGGCAAGGTCTGGGTGTTGATGTTGACCACCGCCGGGCCAACCTCTTTAGCGATCCTGACAAAATCGTTGGGCGCCACCGGAGAGTTGACCACTTTCAGCGGAGTGGCATCGGCGCTGGAGTTCTGCGTCTCTTGTCCGCGAACTCCGTGCGCGGCATAAGAACCGCCCACAATGGCGGCCGAGAGCGTGGCCAGCAAGACAAACACGGAAGCGAGACGGCGCGAGCGCAGCCGTTCAAAGAGTGATTTCATGATTCGTAGACCTCGTCACGTAACCAGCCTTGCGGCTGGGTTGTTCATTGTGTTGATAACTCCAAAAATCAGTATAGCCAGTGGCGGGCAACCCCGTCAGGCTCGCGGTTTCCGCACCACTGAGCCCTTGAACTAGGGCCGGCGATCATGGAACCGTCTCAACCATATAGACGCAGCTTGACCAAAAGAGTCGCGAAAGAAAGAAGACTGCAAGCGGAGAGCAACGGGTGGGAAGTCAGATTCCAGAATCCAGCATACGGCTGGTTTGTGTGGCTGCCCACCAGGGATTCGAACCCCAATATGCTGCTCCAGAGGCAGCTGTCCTACCATTGAACGAGTGGGCATCTCGCATGCGCGGCCGGGAAAGAAGCCGTATCGGCAGTAGCCGCGACAGAGCGCCGGCGGCCAAAACCAACTAGTTCATCATAAAAGGATTCCGCGCCCGCGGTCAAACGCTGGCATCACCGGAGTCATGGTGACGCAAAATGCGACCAGCTCGGCCATCGCCTTCGCCACTTTTTTGGAGCAGTCTCTCATCCAGCCACCAGCACGGGCCTTTGGCGATGCGCGAGCAGCGGTATCACCTGGGCCAGCGCCGCATCGACGGTAAGGCCGTATTTGGCGCGCAATGCATCGACCTTGCCGTGCTCGATGAAATGGTCGGGCCAGCCGATGCGCACCACCGGAAGCGAGCTGCCCAACTCCCCAAGCACCTCGATGACAGCGGAGCCGAAGCCACCCATCTTAACGTGGTCCTCAAAGGTCACGAAAGCAGCGACTCGGCCGGCGTATTCGGCGAGCATCTCGCGGTCGATAGGTTTAATGAAGCGCGGATTGATGACCGCCGCGGAGAAGCCGTCACGCTCCAGCCGCACGGCCAACTCATCCGCCAGCGCAGTCATTGGCCCCAGTCCCAGTATCGCCACGTCGGAGCCATCCTTGAGTATTTCGGCCTTGCCCACGGGGATCAACTGCGGCTCCGCCTTGAGCGCCACGCCCGGCCCCACGCCGCGCGGATAGCGGATGGCGCTCGGCCCCGGAAGCTGGAGGGCGGTCGCCATCATGTCGGCCAGTTCGTCCTCGTCCTTGGGCGCCATCAAAACCATATCGGGCACGCCGCGAAGGTAGGCAATGTCGAATAGTCCGTGATGCGTCGGCCCGTCGTCGCCGGAGAGGCCCGCGCGGTCCATGCAGAAGAGCACCGGCAGCTTTTGCAGCGCCACATCGTGAACAATGCAGTCGAAGGCGCGTTGAAGAAAAGTCGAGTAGATGGCGCAGACCGGCCTGAAGCCGCGCGTGGCCATACCGGCGGCAAAGACTACCGCGTGCTCCTCGGCGATGCCCACATCGAAGTAGCGCTTGGGATGGTGCGGCCGGAAGAGGTCCAGTCCCGTGCCGCTGGGCATGGCGGCGGTGATGGCCACAATGCGCTCGTCCTTGTTCGCCAGGCCCACAAGCGTGTTGGCGAAGACCTCGGCGTAGCTGAGCTGGCCGGTGTGCTTGGTTTCGCCCGTCTCCGGGTCAAAGGGGCCAAGGCCGTGAAACTTCTTCTGCAGGTCGAGCGCGGGTTGAAAGCCGCGGCCTTTCTGAGTCAGCACGTGCAGCAGCACCGGATGTTTAGTCTCCGTCTTGAGAAACCTGAAGCTCTCCACCAGCAGCGGCAAATTGTGGCCGTCGATAGGCCCAAAGTATTGCAGCCCGAACTCCTCGAAGAGGATGGAAGGCCAGAGCAGGCTCTTGGCAGCCTCTTCGGCACGGCGCGCCACCTCCACCGCCGTCTTGCCGCCGATCTTTTCCACAATGCGCCGGGCCGAATCGTGCAGGCTCTTGTAGTGCTCGTTGGTGACAATCTTGTGGAAGTAGCGGGCAATCGCACCCACATTGCGGTCAATCGACCACTCGTTGTCGTTGAGCACCACAATCAGCCGCTTGGTCTGCTCGGCGATATTGTTCAGCGCCTCGAAGGAGATTCCATTGGTGAAGGCAGCGTCGCCGGCCACGACGATCACGTGCTCCTTGCCACCGGCCAGATCGCGCGCCACGGCCATGCCCAGCGCCGCAGACAGCGCCGTCCCCGCGTGCCCCGCCCCGTAGCAGTCGTGCTCGCTCTCAGTGCGCAGCATGAAGCCGTTCAGTCCGCCCGGCTGGCGAATCGTCTCCATGCGCTCCAGCCGCCCGGTGAGCATCTTGTGGATGTAAGCCTGATGGCTCACGTCGAAGAGCAGCTTGTCCTCAGGGGTATTGAAGACCGTATGCAGCGCCAGCGTCAGCTCGACCACGCCCAGATTCGGTCCCAGGTGTCCGCCGGTCTTGGAGAGCGTCTGAATCAGGAATACGCGAATCTCCTCGGCCAGCTCCGTCATCTGCGCAAAGTTCAGGCGCTTTAGATCGGCGGGCGAGTGAATCGACTCAAGCAGCGTTCCCATCGTCTTCCTTCCCCGGACAAGTGCCGGGCAACCCAGCAAAGACATCCAAACGCCGGAAAGCTTGAAACCAGCTCCAGCCGATAGTATACCAACGCGGCGGATTGAGGAGCTGAGAGGTTAGACGATTCGGACGGCAGCATGTTGCGGTAAAACTAGAGATGATCTTTGCCGCAGTCGCTGAAGCCAAGGATGGTATTGTTGTCATCGACAACGAAAAGGATTTTGCCGACCTCAAATTCTTCATGTCCCCTTAGTACTTCAGTAGTTGAGCAAATATCGTGCAATCAGGTCTCAAAACGAGATCTTAGTTCTCGGCATACTACTGGTCCACCGAAAGTGTATTCTTCAAGCAGGAGTAAGAGATTCGCAACGCTCGCGAATCAGTACACTCAGGAGCAAAAAGCACTGTTGCCGGTTGGCTTGCGCGTCACCGATGAAGAAACTGATTCCCATCTTCGCGATTCTTCTCGGCTGGGCAGTCGCTGCCTGGGCGGAAGTGCCCGGCACGCTGACCACGTTGCGGCAGATTCACTCCCTTTCCAACGGCGAGGGAAACCAGAAGTTTCCGGTAGCCTTCGAGGCAACGGTTACCTACGTCCGCGCGAATGAAAGGATTCTTTTTGTCCAGGATGAGGATGTAGCCGTTTTCGTCCTGATCGCGGCGGATGCCAAACTCCTGCTTCCCGGAGATCGCATCCAGATCAAAGGAAAAACTTCGGGCAGCTTCAACCCTATTGTGATCCCAGATAGCATCACCGTGCTTCATCACGGCACACTGCCAAGGGCCGTTCCGGCTACCTTCGAGCAACTTATCAAGGCGCAGTTCGATTGCCGGCTGGTCACCGTGCGTGGCGTGGTCCGCTCCGCCGACGTCAGGACTGGGGGAAACGGGGTGCGAACCGGCCAGCTGCAAATGATGACCGAATCGGGTCGCGTCGAGGTGAATCTGGACACCGACGATGACAGCGCGCTCAGTAACCTGTTGGACACTGAGGTTGAGATCACTGGGGTTTCCGCGGGAAAGTTCGACGACAAGATTCAGTTGACCGGAACCGTGCTCTATGTTCCCTCCATGGCGAACGTGAAAATTCTCGCACGCCCCGGCAAGAGCCCATGGTCCGTACCGGTCACGCTGCTGGACAAGATTTTTTCGGTCTACAACGTGCACGATCTCACGCCCAGAGTCCGGGTACAGGGAGTCATCACCTACTACCAGCCGGGGCTTGCCATTGTGCTGCAAGACGGCTCAAAGAGCCTGTGGATCGAGACCAATTCCATGCAACCCCTGCGGATTGGCGATCGCGCGGAGGCGATCGGTTTTACCGAAGAGCGTTACCGGCTTCTCTCCCTGGTCGATGCCGAAGTCCTCGATAGCCGCATTTTCACACCCATCGCGCCGCGACCGTCGACGTGGAAGCAACTGGCCAATTGGAGCGCCAACCAACCCGACGGCCATAGTATCGATCTGGTCTCCATCGAGGGAACGGTGGCAGCCGAAGTTCGCGAAGACATGCAGGACGAGTATGTCCTGGTCTCCGATGGACGCCTGTTCTCCGCGATCTACCATCATCCGTCCGCAACCGGTGTAATTCCGCCGATGATGATGATTCCTTTGGGAACCAGAATCCGCGTCACGGGCATCTGCACACGTTCTGATACCAGGTCTGTGAACCCCGGTTATGAGGTTGCCTTCGATATATTGATGCGCGACTTTGACGACATTACGGTTGTCGCCAAACCATCCATGTTGAACATTCGCAATCTGGTGCTCCTCGTCGGCTTGCTGCTTGTGATCGTGGCCCTGGTCGGCGGCTGGGGATGGAATCTCGAGCGCAAGGTTCGCCGGCAGACGGCCGCATCGGCGGCCCTGGAACGCCAGCGCAGCCGCATCCTCGTTGACATTAACGGATCGCGGCCACTGGCTGAGATCCTCGAAAAGATCGTGGAAATGGTCTCCTCGATGCTGGAGGGGGCGCCCTGCTGGTGCGAGCTTGCCGACGGAACGACGGTAGGGAGTGGTCCTCAGGAGCCACACAGCCTGGAGATCGTTCGCGCGAAGATCGAGGCGCGATCCGGTCCTGCGCTGGGCGCGCTGCTGGCCGCGTTTGGTCCGGAGTCTGCGTCGGCCGCGCGCAGAACAGAAGCGCTTGCCGACGGGGTGCGGCTGGCCACCCTGGCCATCGAGACGCGGCGGCTCTACACCGACCTGCGCCATCGTTCGGAGTTCGATCTGCTCACTGAGATTCCCAATCGCTTCGCTATGGAGAAGCGGATGGACATTCTGATTGAAGAGGCGCGCCAGGACTCTAGTATCTTCGGTTTGATTTACATCGACCTCGACGAGTTCAAACAAGTCAACGACCGATACGGCCACCACATTGGAGACCTTTATCTCCAGGAGGCGGCCGTGCGCATGACGCGGCAGTTGCGCGGAGGCGATATGCTGGCCCGGCTGGGGGGCGACGAATTCGCCGCTCTGGTTTCTGTCGTGAATAGCCGTGCCGATGTGGAAGAGGCCGCCCGTCGCCTGGAACGATGCTTCGAGACCCCGTTTGCCGTGGAGAATCACTCGCTATGGGGTGAGGCGAGCATCGGCATCGCTCTCTACCCGGAGGACGGCCTCACAAAAGACAGCCTGCTGAGCGCCGCCGATGCCGCCATGTACGCGGTGAAAAACAGCAAACGGTAAACCGAAACGGTCCTGCCTCAGCTTCCGCTGCGCGCTTTACTTCCTTGCGGGCATCAAACTTTCAATGTAGCCGCTGCCCAGCTTCCACTCCGGCCGCCTGCGGCTCCATCAGCACACCGTCAAACAGCGAAGCCGCCAGCAGCCGCCCCGCAGCCGCGCGCACATGCGCGATGCGATAGCCGGTCTGCGCCCACTTCCAATCCAGCGTCTGGGTGTCGATCACGTATATCTGGTCGCTCGACCGCGAGCTGACAAGAATCTTGCCCAGGTGCGCGTCATAGCTCAGCTCATCCACATTACTCAACGGAAAGCGGTGGACCCACATCCATGTGCTGCCCAGGTCGCGCGAGAAGTACACGCCTTCACGGGCGCCTAGCCATATCGTCCCGTCCGCGGAGAAAGCTACGCTATGAATCCGGGTCAGCGTTGCCGGAACGCCCATAAACCTCCAGCTCTGGCCGGCGTCCGTGGAAAGCGCGACTTCCTCCTGCTGAGCGGCGGCCAGTTGCGCTCCGTGCGCGGCAACCGAAAGATAATCCACCCAGCCCATCACCGGGCCGCCCTGCCAGCTCGCGCCCTGGTCCTTGCTGGTGAACAGGCCTCCGCCGGTTGAGGCCAACCAGACGTCGCCGCTGAGATCGAGCGCCTGAACGCGGTCAAGTTGTTCAAGCACGGGCTCCGCAACAGGCTTATCCTCAGGTACGTTTTTGCCATGGCGCGTTTTCATGGCTTTGTGCGTTTTGGCGGCCGGGTGGGTGTTGGCGGCCGGGATCGTCTCGGTGCCCGTCTTCGCCAGACTGTTTTGAATGGTGCCGCGCGGAGTCCAACTCGCGCCTGTCGCATCGGACTCCAGCGCAAATATGCCGTGATTGGTCCCTGCCAGGATCGTTCCCTCCGGCGACTCGGCCAGCGCAAAGACATCACGCCCATCCAAACCATCGGCGATCTGCTCCCAGCGCTCTCCGCCATTGTTCGAAACAAAAACACCGCCATACTTCTTGTCATTCACCACACCGGCATACAGCCGGGCGGGGTTGCCGCTATCCACCAGCAGCGCCTCGACCTTGCGCCCGGAAAAACCTTGATTCGCAACCGTAAAACTGGATGCTCCGTCCTCGCTCCTCAGAACTCCGCCACGGTCAGTGGCCAGCAGCACATGATTTGTATCCTGCGGATCTACATATACATCGTTCACGATCACATCCGGTTCGGTCATCAGGGCAAAGCTGTTGCCGCCGTCTACCGACTTGTAAAGCCCCTCCGTGGTTCCGGCATACACCACACTGAAATTCAGTGGATCCTGCTTCAGCACCCGCGTGCGCCGCGCCGCCGAGGGAATCCCTTCAACGGCATGAAACAATCCGCCGGCGTCTGCGCTTTTGTAAATGCCGCTGCACGCGCTGGCGAAGACCAAGTTCGGGTTCGCCGGATCAATGATGATCGAGAAGACATCGGAGTCGTCAATGATGCCCTCTTTGATGCTCTGCCAGTTCTTTCCGCCGTCGGTTGTCTTCCAGGGCAGATGCCATGTGCCGGCATAGACCACATTGGGGTCCAGGGGATCGATCGCCAGCGACTCCACCTCGTGAATCTCCTGGCTGCCCGGGGGACTGATCAGCGTCCATGAGGTTCCGGCATCGCTGCTGCGAAAGACGCCTTCCAACGTTCCCGCATAGAGAATTTCCGGGGCTGAAGGCGCCTGTGCAAAGGCGCGGATCGACTGCCCGCGCAGCCCCGCAACAACACTCCAGATCCGGCCACCGTCATGGCTCAACCACAGCCCGCCGCTGGCCTGGTCCACCCTCCACGTCGCTACATAGATGGTGGCTGGGTTCGATTCATCCACGACAATGTGGTCCAGAATCAGGTCGTCGGCCGAATCCAGTTTCGAGAGCCTGTGCCAGGACAAGCCTCCATCCAAAGATTCGTAGAGCCAACTGTTGGTGGTGCCGAGATACAGATGTTGGGGCTGGCCGGGAACCGCAGCAAAGGCGCGCGCGTCGCCGCCCGCCGGGCCAACCGCGCTCCAATATGCCTGTGCCTTTATGCTGGGAAGTGCGAATAATAATAGAATCAGCAGCGAAATCAGCACAATCAATCCGGGCCGGAAAAATGAATCCAGGAAATCTCGCGGACGATTCATGCTGGCAATAAACTCCCTATGTTCATATCAAGAGTATACAAAGTATCGTCCTGCGCCGATTGACTGGCACACGATAGCTTAACGCACGATCACCATATGCGCCTGGAGAATTCTCGGGTAAACCGGCGCAATCGGCGCTTGAAGCCTATAGAATTTCGCGTTCTTAAGCCAGTGGAATCGAAGGTTGCATCCGCCGAAGCAGTCCTGCTGCTTCGGCGGATGAAGTGTAGACGCGGCTTAGCTCGGTCCTGTTCTCGGCGGCGAGGCCCGCCAGAATAAGACCCATGCTGGCGCGGAGATCGGTTGCCATCACCGGCGCGCCACACAACACCGTCGGCCCGCGCACCACCGCGGTCGGCCCCTTCATCACAATATCGGCGCCCATCCGCATCAGCTCGAGCGCGTGCATGAAGCGGTTCTCGAAGATGGTTTCGGTGATGACCGAGGTTCCGGTGGCCTGCGTGAGCAGCGCCATCATCTGCGCCTGCAAATCGGTGGGAAATCCGGGGTACGGGAGCGTGCGCAACTCGACCGGGCGGAGCGCCGCGCCGCGCGCGACTCGCAGTCCGTCCGCGACCGGCTCGACCGTGGCCCCGGTCTCCTTGAGCTTGGCGATGACCGCTTCCAGGTGCCCTGTCGGCGCGCCACGCACCACCACGTCGCCGCCGGTCACCGCCGCCGCGATCATCAAAGAGCCGGCCTCGATACGGTCGGGAATCACGGTATGCTCGGCGCCGCCCAGGCGCTCGACGCCTTCGATTTCGATCACGTGGCTGCCGGCGCCGGAGATTCGCGCGCCCATCGCGGTCAGTATCCGCGCCAGGTCCTGCACCTCAGGCTCGCGCGCCGCGTTCTCGATCGAAGTGTGGCCGCGCGCGCGCACCGCAGCCATCATGATGTTCTCAGTGGCGCCGACCGAGGGCGAGTCGAGCCATACGCGCGCGCCGTGGAGAAGTCCTGCGTGGGCTTCGACATAGCCGTGGCGCATCTGGATACGCGCACCAAACATCCGCATTCCCGCTATATGCAGGTTGACCGGCCGCGCGCCGATCGCACATCCGCCCGGCGTCGAAACCCGCGCCCGTCCGGTGCGCGCGAGCAGCGGCCCGAGCACCAGGAACGACGCGCGCATCGTTTTGACCAGCTCGTAGGGTGCTTCGTGCGAGGTAATGGTGCGTGCGTGCAGCTCGACGTCATGGTCGCCGACCCAACGCGACACGACGCCCAGGCGCCCGAGCAAGTCGATCGAGGTCCGAACGTCGCGCAGGCGCGGAACGTTATGGACCAGCACCGGCTCGTCGGTCAGCAGCGCCGCCATCAGGCACGGCAACGCGGCGTTCTTGCTGCCCGAGAGCTCCACCGTACCGCGTAGCGGCGCGCCGCCGCGGATGATCATCTTGTCCATTCGAAGATGTAGATACCCCCAGACCCAACGCTTCGCGAGCGGCTAAGGCGCGCGCCGTGATCGCACCACGCGCTCGAAGCCCGCCAGGTCGCGCATCCGTACGCTCGTATCGCATCCCGCCACCCGCATCATCCTCTCGACCGCATCCGCCTGTCCCGCACCAACCTCAAGTATCACTTCGCCACCACGCACCAGCCATCGCGCAAAACCGTTCGCGATTTTGCGATAGAATTCCATCCCGTCGCAGCCACCTTGGAGCGCGATCCGCGGTTCGAAGTAACGGATCTCGGGCGCCAGCGTCGCAAGATCGGCTTCCGCAATGTAGGGCGGGTTGGAAACGATCAAGTCGCAGGGCGACCGGTCGCCGTCCAGTGCGGCAAAGCAATCGCCTTCCAGAAAAGTGATTCGGTCGGCGCATCGGTGGCGCCGCGCGTTGTCGGCAGCCACCTCAAGTGACACTTTAGATATATCCAGCGCGACGATCCACGCCGCCGG
>JBKQLG010000197.1:0-3798 GCA_052147235.1 Occallatibacter sp. | reverse complement strand
GACGGCAAGACGATCGCCAGCGTCGAGGACGTGGGCAAGACCATGAGCGGCCCGGAGACCGGAGGTGCGCCCGTGCGCGGCTACATCGCCCTCTATCACGCCCTGACCGGCACCAGCCCCAATGGATACTGCGAGGGAGCCGACACCGAACGTCCCCTCAGTCAGATCGTTCAGGACTTCACACCCAGAGGCCTCAAGTACCGCTTCTATTACTACAACTATGACTTGGGCCACCGCTATATTCTCAACCTCCGCGACGGCGAAACGTACACGCGTTATTATTCCCGCCAGGACGCCAAAAGCCCCGATGCTAGTATGCGTCCGGCGAAGGACAGGTCGCAGGGAATGCACTGTCCACTAACGAATCTCAACTCGGTCACATATTCCGAGATGCAGAGGGGCATTTGCCGGATACAGCCGCCAATCGTCAACTGCTACAGGACGTTGCAAATGACGCGAAAAGCACCTTGGGGCCTGATCAATTCGGAAACGCTTGGTCGGCCAGGACGCTACCGGATGGAACACAGGTATGGACGCAGGCTCGAAACGGAACCATCATTAACGGCGGACTAAACCAAACACCGGGGACGTACAATCCACAGACCGGCCTTTCTTCACCAACGAAGCCCGGCGGTTGAGGAGAAATTATGAAGACGATGACTGATAAGCAGGCGTATGCCGCTATGTTTCATTTCCTCAAGCAATTGTATGAAAGAACAAAGTCCGATGATCTCGGCGGCTTTCTGGGAGGGATGTGCATGTTGCAAGACGGAAAGACTGCGGATCCGGCGGTGCTTCATGACTGGGATGAAGCAGTGGAATATGCCTTAAAAGGAGGTGGGCCGGATTCGTTGCAATTGCACTGAGCGCCGCCTTTTTGCTGCAGGGAACAGAACGACCGACATGCCCACCATAGACCGCAAGTGCCTTCACGGGCAGGCGGATTTTGAGTCATGGCTACGCGATCTGACAAACGGGTAACACGCGGATCAGCTATGCCAGTTGTGCGGCAGCAGTTCCGCCAGTTTGCTAACCGGCTGTTCAGCGATGCGCGTCAGCACATCCCGCAGGTAATCGAAGGGATTGACGCCGTGCCGCTCGCAGGTGGCGATGAAGCTGAAAAGGATGGCCGCGGTGGCCCCGCCGTTGTCGGAGCCGCAGAAAAGCCAGTTGCCGCGGCCGACGGCGATCCGCCGCAGGGCGTTTTCCGAAGCGTTGTTGTCGATGCTCAACTCGCCGTCGGTGGTGTAGACACAGAGTGCATCCCACTGATTCAGCGCGTACTGGATGGCTTGGCCCATGGTACTCTTGGGCAACACGGGCCCGCCGTGGTTTGCCTGTTGCGCTTCCAGCCATGTCTTGAACTGCTGGAGCCGAGGGGCCGCCAACTTTTGGCGCAGTTCCAGACGAATGGCGAACAGACTGCGCGCCGCGCTGCCTTCCTCTTGCGCCCGGAACTGTTCCCCGGCTTGGTCTTCGACATCGTAGAGCAGGCGGATATGCGCCAGGGCCGCCGTGCCGCGGGCCACGTCGGTGGCGCGGGCCTCGAAGAACTTGCGGCGGGCGTGGCTCCAACAAGCAACCTCGACGACTTTGCCGCCGGCTTCGCCGCGATAGATGCCGTCGTAGCCGCCGAAGGCATCGGCCTGAAGATAGCGCAGCTCGTCCTTGCCCCAGTCGGCCAGGAAGCGCATCGGCCCATCGCGCGATCGGCTGGGGGTGTAGTCGAAGACGGTGCAAGGGTGATCCCCATCCCCCAGGTATACCCAGAACCGGCCGATGCGGGCCTGCGGCAACTTCTTGTCCAGCACGTCCACCGGCGTGTCATCGGTGTGGATCACCTTGGAAGCCAACACCTGCTGGACCATCAGATGGTAAAGGGGCAACAAGGCTGCCGCCGACTGCGCCATCCAGTCGCACATCGTAGAGCGGGCGATGTCGATGCCGTGGCGGTCCAGAATCTTCTCCAGCCGGTGCAGCGGCAAATGGTCGCTGTATTTACTGACGATGACGTAGGCGAGCAAACCCGGCGCGGCCAGACCCTTGTCGATGGGCGAGAGGGGCGGATCGGCGATGGCGATCTGCGGGCCATCGGCCAGTGCCTCGCAGTGCTTGCAGGCGTATTTGTAGCGGACGGTCTGGATGACCTTGATTTTGGCCGGGACGTAATCCAGCTTCTCGGAAACCTCTTCCCCGATCTTGTCCCGCATCTTGCCGCAGCAGGGGCACGGCTTTTCATTCTCGCTCAGGTCGTGGACGACCCGTTCACGCGGCAGATCGGCTGGAAGCCGGCGGCGGCCGTGGCCATTGTTGGAGGGGGATGGGTCTGCGGGCGGCGCCGGCGCTGGCTCCGGTGGCGGCGCAGGCGTCTGGTCGGCCTTGAGTTCCTTGAGCAGGTCGGCGAACAAGGCCAACTGATTGGCGTCGAGCTTCTCGGCCGAGCGACCGTACAACCGCCGCAGGAGTTGCTGGAGTTGGTTCTCCAGTTGCTCGATGGTGCGATCCTTCTGATGTTGCAGGTCCAGCAACTGCGCGATCATCGCGTGGCAGGCGGACAGGTCCGCCGGCAAAGTCGCCGCCGCCGTGTCGGCAGGTTGTTGAGGGGAAGCCGGAGCGTCCGTGCTCGTCATGCCAACATAGACGCACGGGCGCGAAAAACGTTGGTGGACAATTCAACTTTTTTGCAAAATTTTTTGCGTCCGCACAAAGCGTGGCGTGCGTTTGACGCTGCGCAGGTCGATGCCTTCGAGGAGCATGGCCAACTCGCTGCCTTTGACCTCCACGCTGGCTTGTCCATCGGCGATGCGCGGAAAGCGAAAGACGCCTTCTTCCAGTCGCTTGTACCAGATGGCCAGGCCATCGCGGTCCCAGTAAAGAATCTTGAGCTTGTCGGCACCCCGCGAGCGAAAAACAAAAAGGTTGCCGGAGAGCGGGTCCTGGGACATGGCCTCTTTGACCATCTCCGCCAGACGGTCGAAGCTGCGGCGCATATCGGTCGTCTGGGTGCAGAGGAAGATGCGCACGGTCGCGGCATGGTCCAACTCGCCCAGGTTCGGCAATCGCAGCACGTCAGGCCTCCAACGCCGCCAGGACCTGGGTCAACAGCGCCGCATCGCAACCGGGGCGGATCAACAGCCGCCGCTGGCCGGCGATCAGTTCCAGGGCAACGCCGCCGTCGGTGGGCGCGACCTGCCGCGGCAGGAGTTCGACGAAGGCCGGCTCCTTTGCCGGCGGTCGCCGTGACGACTCCCGCCGGGCGAGGTTACGCCGCCAAGAGTAAAAGGAATGTTCCGCCAGACCGTGGCGTTGGCAGTAGGCGCGCACGCTCTGCCCACTGGTGGCGAACTGCCGCAGGGTGGTGCGCCAGAACTTCTCTTTGTCCGGATCCCGATTCGGGCCACGGCCCGCACGGGAGGTGATGTTTTTCATGAGGGCATCTTGACAATGCCGCCAGCGAAATTAAAGATGCGGTTGGTCGGACGGATACGAAGATCGACCGCTTCGGCCTGTGCTTCCACATCAAATCCAACCCCAAAGCCATCGCCCGGAAGTGGTATGACAACGTCGTGGCGGCGACGTCGTATATCGGGCCGGTGTCGCCGTGATGAGGGGCAGTGGCAGGACGGAAATCGCGCACAAGCGGTGCCGGCGGCGGGTTCAATGGTCCATGCTGATTTGCTCATTACGTTTTCCGGCAATCCACAATAACAGCGGAAAAAGAAAGAACAGCGTCGCCAGGGCACAGCCGATCACGCCGATCCCCACCGCCCAGCCCAGCGAGCGCACGGCCGGCACCGA
>JBKQLG010000196.1:0-4237 GCA_052147235.1 Occallatibacter sp. | reverse complement strand
GCGGCGCCAAACGACCCGCAGACATTGCAGGCTCTATTAACGGTAGTCCGCGCGCTTCGTCAGGAGTTGCGGTCTTCGCTGGCAAGAATTCAAACTGCGCAGATTTTGCTCTCTCGCCTGCAAACTCAGCAATCAGTCGTTACGCACGCGTCAGACCGTTTGGACGCAGCACGCGCGAAGTTAGATGCTGCGCAAGACCGCCGGCAGCATGAGACAACCGAGTATAAGCGGCTGGAAGATTCGCAAAGCGACGATGAGAGTCCGGCGCAACAAAAAATGCTCGATGATGAACTCGTCCACTTCAAATCCGAACTTGATGCATCGACGGCCGCGGAGCAGCAAGCTCAGACGCTAGAAAATGATTGCGAAGTACAACTGCGAAATGAACAGGACAAACTCGACACGATCAATGCTCAGCTGGACGCGATTCTCAAAAGCATCGGCAGTTCCAGCGATCAGGGGATTGGCGCACCGCGTTAATTCTGCGGTAAGGCCAATCCTGGACCTCGTTCTACCCTATGGCCGCATTACCAGACGCGGCAGCGCGTGGCATGAACCATGGGCTGGCCGGCCTTGCAGTTGAATGCCTTCTGGAACTCCGGCATATTCCCCAGCACGTTGTTGACGCGCAGTTCGGGCATGGAATGTGGATTGGTCAGTACCATGTTCCGCGCCGCTTCAGGCCGGATCTGATCGCACCAACTCTCCCCGTAGGCGATAAAGAAACGCTGCAGATTGGTCAGGCCGTGCGTGTCCTTGTCCTCCAGCGTTTTGCCCTGCTGCTGCAGATCCTCGAAGAGCGCCGACAAGGCCAGGTTGATGCCACCGTTATCCGCGGTATCCTCGCCCTGAGTCAGTTTTCCGTTCTGCTGTACGCCGGGCACGCCGGGCACCGGCCCGGTATATTCGTTGGCGATGCAGGCGCCGCGCTGGTCGTATTCCTTGGCGTCTTCCGTCGTCCACCAGTCACGCAGATTCCCCTTCACATCGAACTTGCGGCCCTGATCGTCGAAGGCATGGGTCAGCTCGTGGCCCACCACCGCGCCTTCCGCGCCGAAGTTGATCACGTCGTCCTGGCCAACATCGAAGTAGACCGGCTGCAGGATGCCCGCGGGAAAGTTGATGGTGTTTGTCTGAGGGTCTTCATATGCGTTCACTGTGGGCGGCGTCATGCCCCACTGGGTGCGGTCCAGCGGCTTGCCGATAAAGTTGAGCTGCCGCTTGAGTTCGAAGGCCGTGGCCCGTTCCACGTTGGCCGGGTAGCTCTCCCACGTGATGGCCAGCGAGCTGTAGTCGATCCACTTGTCCGGGTAGCCAATCTTGTCCAGCACCGCGGCCAGCTTCAGGTGCGCCTCGCGCTTGGTGGCGGGCTGCATCCAGGTTGCGGCGTCAATGTCGCGACCCATGGCGGCTTCGATCTCCTTGACCATCTTTTGCGCGCGGGCCTTGCTCTGCGGCGGAAAGACCTGCGCCACATAGGCTTGGCCCAGCGCCTCGCCCAGGTACGCATCCGTCGCCGAGGTGCAGCGGCGCCAGTCGGGCGGCTGCTGGCTCTGGCCGGTGAGCGCCTTTCTGAAGGCAAAGGCCGCATCGCGCCAGCCATTGCCCAGCACGGGCGCCGCGCTGTGCAGCAGTTGCCAGCGCAGGTAGAGCTTCCACGTCGCCAGGTCTTCGCTGACCAGCAGTCGGTTCATGGCGCGGAAAAACTCCGGCGCCGACACTTCGTAGAGCGGGACCGCGGGAGCGCCGAGAGCGCCGAGATAACTCTCCCAGTCGAAGGCGGGAGTGAGCGCCTGTAGCTGCGCCAGAGTATAGCGGTTGTTGACCTTGTTGGGATCGCGGCGGGTAATGTTATCCATCTGCGCCCGCGCCATCGCCGTCTCCACGCGCAGGATCGTGGCGGCATCCTGCGTGGCGGCCGCCGCGCTCACCCCGTCCATCTTGAGCAGCGTCTCAATCAGGGTTACGTATTTTTCGCGGATCGCCTTGGTTTCCGCGTCGCTGTCCAGGTAGTAATCGCGGCCCGGCATGCCCAGTCCGCCCTGATCCACGCCGGCAACCACCCGACTGACATCGTTGTAATCCGGCGTCGGCCCATAACCGAAGAGCGCCGTATTGGTCTGGTTGTCGCCGCTCTCCCAGGCGCTGCCGAAGGAGCTATGCAGCGCAGCCAGCAGCGGGGCTATCTCGCGCTTCTCGTGCATGCTCTCGATGCGCTGGAGCAGCGGCTGGATCGAGACAAGATCGTCGGCCTTGGAGGCCGCCTGAGCTGTGCAGGCCGCGTAGAAGTCGCCGATCTTCTGTTCATTAGCGGTGCGCGAGGCGTTGACGGCCTGGTTCTTTTCCAGAATCTGACGCAGTACCTGACGGTTCCACTCAGTCAACAAGCCGTCCGGACCCCAGCTCATCTGATCGGGCGGAATAGGATTCGCGGCGCTCAGCTTGCCGCAGGCGTATTGATAGAAGTTGGCGCAGGGATCGACGGCGTTATCCACCTGCATCACGTCGATATGCTGCAACTCGGGCAGCGCCTGGCTCTGCTGCGGTGAAGACTGTGCCCACCCAACCGTGGCGGACAGAACCGCCAGAGCTACTGCGAAATGTACCTTCATAAGATTCTCCACATAGAAGATAATAGGCCCTCGCGCACTATGAGAGGTAAGTTGAACCCATGCGAAGTTTCCAAACGAGGAGCTCAGCCCCTCCGACTTCATCTACCATCAAAGCAGCCCATGCCCGCCAAACCAAAGCTCGGCCAGAACTTCCTTGTGGATTCCGAGGCCATTGAGCACATTGCGGCCTCGATCGGCGATCTCACCGGCCGCACCGTGGTCGAGATCGGCCCCGGCCGCGGCGCGATCACCGCGGCATTGGCCGCCCGCGCCGCCCATGTGCTGGCTGTCGAGCTGGACCCGCAGTTGGCCGCCGCACTGCGCGTCGAGTTTCTATTGGGTTCTGCTTCCCGCGTCACCGTGATCGAGCAGGACGCATTGTGCTTCGACTTTGCGGCGGCATCCGCGGCGGCGGGCGAGCGCCTGCTGGTGGTCGGCAACCTGCCCTACGGCATCACCTCGCAGATTCTGCTCAAGCTGGCCTCGAGCCACGCCGCGCTCGACCGCGCCATGCTGATGGTGCAGCGCGAGGTGGCCGACCGCGTCGTCGCCCAGCCCGGCTCGCGCGACTACGGACTGCTTTCGGTCACCGTGCAGATCTACGGGCCGGCACAGAGCCTCTTCACGCTGCCCCCCGCCGCCTTCTCGCCGCCGCCTGAGGTGCACTCGACGGTCTTTCGCTGGCGATTTGCGCCGCGCTTCGATGAGTTGGGAGTGGAAGAAGCGAGCTTTCTGCGCTTGGTGCGCACCGCCTTTGCGCAGAAGCGCAAGACGCTGGCCAACAACCTGCGCGCCGCCGGTCTTCCGCCCGCAGCCGTTGCCGCCGCGCTGGAAGAGACCATAATCGACCCCATGGCCCGCGCCGAAGCACTGTCCATCGAGAGCTTCGCAGCTCTCTGGCGCGTGCTGCAAACCATAAATGCCTGATCGTATCGCAGCAGGAATGTAGCGCCGGTCTCCAGACCGGCTGTCGTGCGGGTGTTCACGCCCGCACTTGTCCAGAACTCAGCCCAGCCCTGCCCCTTGCGCCGCCAGCGTCTGCGCGGTATGGATGTGGCAGATGGCGATAGCCAGGGCGTCGGCGGCGTCGGCCGGCTGCGGCGCTTCGGTCAGCTCCAGCAGGCGCGCCACCATGAACTGAACCTGCTCCTTGCTGGCCAGCCCATAGCCCACCACGCTGGACTTGATTTTGAGAGGCGCATACTCGGCCACCGGCAGCCCCTGCACCGCCGCGGACAGCAGAGCCACGCCCCGCACTTGGCCCAGCTTCAGCGCCGATTTGGCGTTGACCGAGTAGAAGACCTCCTCGATGGCCACTGCATCCGGCTGCCAGCGCTCCAGTTCGGCGCACAACGCCACAAAAACCTGCTCCAGCCGCTCGGCCGTCGTCTTGGACTTGACCAGCCGGATCGCTCCCATCGCCTTCATCACCAGCCGCGGCTGCCGCCCCGCGTCGTCCGACTCGACGACACCAAAACCGGTCACTTCCGTTCCGCAATCGATGCCAAAGACCCGCATGGCCCTGAGTGTATCGCAGCACCGCCCATCCCGGCTTGCCGACCTTCCGGCCCCCATAAATAACGGCGGCCTGGGCGCACTGCCCAGGCCGTCGCGGTGAACTGTGG
>JBKQLG010000195.1:0-10428 GCA_052147235.1 Occallatibacter sp. | reverse complement strand
TACTGCGCGCTCTTTAAACTCGGCGTTTTTCAGAGGTTCCCTAGACAATTCTCAGTCTTCGATATACACTCTTTGGAGGGATTCAGAGAGATACCATTATGAATCTGTCGTCAACCATAAATGAGCGCCTTTGGCACTCGGTCCGTGCTACCTATGAGGCCGGAAACTATTCCGGAGCAATCCTAGATAGCATTTACTTTTTAAGCGATGTTATCCGAGACAAAAGCGGCTTGGAATCAGACGGCGTTCAATTAATCACGTCTGCATTCTCTGGCGCGAATCCAATAATCAAAATCAACGGGATGCATACACAGTCAGATCAGGACGAGCAGCAAGGGATGCATCTTTTATTGATGGGAATTTATCGGGCAATTCGTAACCCAAGAAGTCATGAGAAGCGGTCAGATACTCCTGAAGTCGCAGACTCAATCATTCTTTTCGTAGACTACCTTCTTAGCCTCATAGACAAGGCACGTTCTCCATTTGATGCGGACCAAACAATTGGAAAAGTTTTCGATCCACTTTTTGGTCAAAGTGAGAAATACGCTGATTTAATCGTTGCAAGAGTACCAGTACGCAAACTACTTGAAATTCTTATTCAAATATTCCATCGCCGCACTGAATCTCCGGGGAAAAACGTTGAACTATTTATAAAATCGGCGCTTAAAACCCTGAGCGATGAAGAACAATCTAGTTTTTGGCAAGTCGTATCAGAATCATTGGAGAACGCAACAACTGATTCAGTGTTTAGGACGATAATACAGATCGCCCAGAATGATTGGGAGAAGATCTCTGAGATTGCTCGCCTTCGAACCGAGCACCGACTTATTGAATCAACTCGCGAAGGCGAATTTGACCAAATCAAGAGAACATGCACTAAGGGGGCGTTAGGCACCTGGGTCATAGGTCTAACCGACAAAATGGAACTGAAGGAGGATTATGCAGCCGCAGTTATTACGAGACTTGAATCGGCCTCTCCGGCTGCCCGTGCTTACGTATATGAATATCATTTTCAGGCCCTCCGTAGGATTCGTCAGACTCCGGGGCCTTCTGTTTTAATTTGTCTAAAGATGCTTCTCAGGCAACACGACCGACCAACCTATAATGCGCTCTCTTTCGTCGGCGAAGATGTGTTTGCGGACGAGTCAGATGAGAAATGGATTGCGGCACTGAAGGATGCTTATGCTCGCTTCCAACCCGCTGGCGAAACATACAGTTCCGCTGACGACTACGCCCAGCAAACCGAAATCTCCGACGACGATATCCCTTTCTGAGTAAAAAACTTGCCAGCGTCTCTACCTCACAGTTCCTCCCACGGTCATTTTATCCAGCTTGATCGTCGGCATGCCGACGCCCACCGGCACGCTCTGCCCATCCTTCCCGCAGGTGCCTATGCCTTCGTCTAACTTCAGGTCGTGGCCGACCATCGAGACATGCTTCAGCGCCTCCGGTCCGTTGCCGATCAGCGTGGCGTCGCGTACCGGGGCGGTGATCTTGCCGTCTTCGATCAGGTAAGCCTCCGACGCCGAGAAGACAAACTTGCCGTTGGTGATGTCCACCTGGCCGCCGCCGAAGTTAACCGCATAGAGGCCGTGCTTGACGCTGCGCAGAATGTCCTCAGGCGAGTCGTCGCCGGCCAGCATATAGGTGTTGGTCATGCGCGGCATGGGAATGTGCTGATAGCTCTCGCGGCGGCCCGAGCCGGTGTTGGCGGAGTTCATCAGCCGCGCCGAGAGCTTGTCGGTCAGATAACCGCGCAGGATGCCGCCTTCGATCAGGACCGTCTCCTGCGTAGCCGTGCCCTCGTCGTCCACGTTCAGCGAGCCGCGGCGGCCGGAGATCGTCCCGTTGTCCACTACGGTCACCTTGGAACTGGCGACTTGCTGGCCGATCAGCCCGGTAAAGGCCGAGGTCTTCTTGCGGTTGAAGTCGGCTTCGAGGCCGTGGCCCACCGCCTCATGCAACAATATTCCCGGCCACCCGGGGCCGAGCACGACCTCCATCTCGCCGGCCGGAGCGGGCACGGCTTGGAGTTGCAGAATCGCTCCGCGTGCAGCCTCTCGCGCCAGGGTCTCCGGGCTTTTGGAGCCAGTGAATTGGTTGAGTCCGGCGCGCCCGCCTCCGCCCGCCGTGCCTTTGGTGACGGTTGCGTCCTCCTTGGCGATAACGAAGACGTTGAGCCGGCAGAGGGGCTGCGTGTCGCTGGCGAAGGCGCCGTCGGAGGCGGCGATGAGGATGCGGCGCAGCTCTTCGGCGTAGCCTGCCTTGACCTGCACGATGCGCGGGTCAAATGCGCGGGCGGCGCGATCCGCTCGCAGAATTAATTCCAGCCGCGCGGCCAGGTCCAGATCGTAGCCGCCCAGTGGCACGGGGTAAAGGTCGGCGGCGGGCGCTTCCGTGAAGCCCTGCACCATTTGCGTGGCCGGCCCGCTGGCGATCAGCGCAGCGGTGCGGGCGGCGTGCAGCAAGCGCTCGGAGCTGAGGTTGTCGGTGTAGGCGTAGCCGGTGCGCTCGCCGCTGAGCACACGAATGCCGCAACCGGCGCTGACGCCCTGGCTGGCGGATTTGACGATCTGCTCGTCGACGCCGAGCGAGGTAGCCGTCACCGACTCGAAGTACAGATCGGCATAGTCGCCGCCGGCGGACAAGGCCTCGCCCAGGCAGCGCTCCAGCAGCCGCTCGGTGAGACCGAATTTCTCAAAAAAGTAACGTTTGTGACTGGGAGGCGGGGAAGGGGGCGGTATGTTCATCATATTTACAAGTTTACCCCCAATTGCGTCTCTGCTGAAACCCGTTTCTCTTTTGATGCTGGGTGAACGGGACTCTTCCGTCAATGCCTGACTCGTGGTACATTTTCTCCATGAAGAAGATTCTTGCCGCCGTCCTGCTTCTGCTGGTCCTTGCGAGCCCAGCCTTCGCCACGAAGCATAACCACCAGTACCCGCATCGTAGCCATCATCACCATCACCACCATCACGCATAGAGCCGGTTGGGTCCCAAAACGGCGCTGCCGCCGGGCCGGACGCCTTGATGCGGTTTTCTATCTGCAAATGAACATGGCAGGGTTTGAGCTATGACAGACCTGAAAGCACTCCGTTATCCTATCGGTCGCTTCAGCCCGACGGCTGCGAGTCTGCCCGATATCCGCGCCGCACACATTCAAACGCTGCGTCTGTTGCCCGAGCGCCTGCGAGCCGCCGTTGCCGGATTGAGCGATGCGCAACTGGACACGCCCTACCGCGAAGGCGGCTGGACCGTGCGCCAGGTGGTGCATCATCTCGCCGACAGCCACGCGATGGCTTACACTCGCTGCAAGCTGGCGCTCACCGCCGACTGGCCTACCATCAATCCTTATGACGAGGCTGCCTGGGCTCAGTTGCCGGATTCCCAGCTGCCCATCGATGTTTCATTGGCGATGATTGAGGGGCTTCACGCGCACTGGGTTGCGCTGCTGGAATCGCTCTCCGAAGAAGACTTCCACAAGGGCTTCAATCATCCGGAGCATGGGCGCGTGGATCTTGCCAAGGGGCTGGCCATGTACGACTGGCACTCGCGCCACCACACTGCGCACATCACCGGTTTGCGCGCGCGTCAGGGCTGGTAGAGGCAGATGGCCGCCGACGCTGAGGCTGCGTCTCCCGAGCGGCTGGCTCAGGCAATTGAAACATACCTCACCGACCACCCGGCGGCCGCGCTGCTGGAGGATGGGCGTGTGCTCTTCGATATGCGCTCTGCCCGCTATGCGGTGAGCGAGCAGCATGGCCGTTGCCTGCTGCAACTGTGGAGCGAGGAGCGTAACCTGATCCGCACCGTGACCGGCGTGCAGGAGCGCGCGCAATGCCTGCGCCTGGCGACACGTCGCATGGGCGCTGCCAAGCCGCAGACGCTGGAGCTGGTTCCCACCAGCGACCGTCGTACACCCACCGCCCGCGAAGCCACCCGGCGCAACTATCAGCGGCTGCTGGAGCGTGTGTTGACCCGCCACTTCATCGGTTGCAAGGTTGACGGACTGCGCTCGGCGATGGACCTGGAGCACAGCTTTGGGCCGGCCTACGCCCGCGGACGACTACTTCGCGGAACCGCCGCGGACGCGGTGATCGGCGTCGGCAGTGCGGAGTCTGCGGCGATGGTGGACGGCGTGCTGACACTGGGAATTCTCTGGCTGGACCACTGCCGTCAGCACGGCGACGTAAGGCGGCACTTTGGCGGGCTGAAGGTGATCGTGCCCGCCGGGGCAGGTCGAACGACCGCCGAGCGCATAGCCTGGCTGAATCACGCAGCCGCCGACTTCCAGTTTTTCACGCTGGACGAGCGCAGCGAAGAGCTGGTTGCCGTGGACTTTCGCGACACCGGCAACCTGGATTCGCGGCTGGTGCATGCCTTTTCAGCCACTGCCGCTATTGAGCGCAATCAGGCCGGAATAGATAGATTGCTTTCTTTGGTCCCGTCGTCCGCGAAAAACCGGGTCGAAGTGCGGGCCAGCTCGGCCACCGAAGTGGGGCTGCTGCTGCATGGACTCGAATTTGCGCGAGTGCGCCAGGGCTTTGCCGCCAACACCTTCGCCCGCGAAGACGCGATCAGCTTCGGCGCGGGCGCCAACGAAACGCCGCTTACAACGGAGACCGAGCCGCTCTGCCGCGATCTCTTTTCACGGTTGTTTCTGAGCCGTCACGGCGACGGCGTGCACACCGATCCGCTCTTCCGCCTGCAACCGGAGCGCTGGCTTGAAGCGCGGCTGCGCGCGGAGATTACTGAGCTGCTGCCGGGGCTGCGCAATGATCTGCTCTACTCGCAGGTGCCCGCGCTCTCCACTGGCGACCGGGGATTGCTTGACCTGCTGACGCTGGATCGCAACGGACGGCTGACGGTGATCGAGCTGAAGGCTGACGAGGATTTGCATCTGCCCTTGCAGGCGCTCGACTACTGGATTCGCGTACGCGCGCTGAACGACGATAGGCAGCCGGTTGCGGGCAACGAGGGCGGACGGCCGCTATCGGCCTTCGAACGCCAAGGTTACTTTTCCGGCGCAGAGGTTTCGCCGCTGGCTCCACGTTTACTGTTGGCTGCTCCCGCGCTGCGTATTCATCCCGCCAACGAGCCGGTGCTGCGCTATTTTTCCCCGCAGGTCGAGTGGGAGCTGATCGCGCTCACTGAACATTGGCGGCGCGAACTGAAGGTGGTCTTCCGCAAGCGCAGCGGCAGCGCGCGCGCCTAGTATCGTTTTTGTCATGACTGGAGTGTAGCGCCGGTTTCCAGACCGGCTGTAAAGCGGGCGTCCACGCCCGATCTTGTTCAGAAGCAAATACTAAATCATACAACCTAAACAATCATGCGATCTTTTGTAGAACCTGGCAGCGCATCAGTTGCCGAATTCTGAAGCCCTGCCGTGGACACTTCTGTGCGTATCTTCTATGAGACAAGGAGAAGATCGGAATTACTCCAGGTATGAAGCCGCCACAGCGAGCGCGGCGATGGCCGCAGTTTCGGCTCTCAGAATGCGTGGCCCCAGCGAGGCGGCTCTCCAGCCGTTGGCGTCGAAGAGCGCTTCTTCCTCCGGTGCCCATCCGCCTTCGGGGCCGATGGCAATCTCCAGTGCGGGCATTTCTGTTCCCGCCGCGGCCACGGCTTCTTCCAGCGCATTGCGCAGCGTGGTAGTGCGCTCCTGCTCGGCCAGAACAATGCGCGCTGTTACCGAGGCGGCGCGCACGCGCGCGGCCAGCGGCTCAGGATCGTAGACCAGTGGCACGTCGCACCGCCGCGACTGTTGCGCCGCTTCATGCGCGATGCGCCGCCAGCGCTCCGCGCGCTTGTGCGCTGCCGCCGCCAGATGCTTCTCCGTGCGCCGCGCAATCACCGGCGCAAACGCCGCAACTCCTAACTCGGTCGCCTTCTCGATGGCCCACTCCATGTGATCGAATTTGTAGACGGCCATCACCAGTGTGATCGGCAGCGCCGGATCAGCCTCCAGTTCGGCAATCAGGTTGAAGCGAACCTCATCGCCGGAGACCGCGACCACTTGCGCATGAAAGACGTGGCCGCCCGCCACCACATCGGCCTCCATGCCAGGTTGCGCGCGCAACACGCGCGTCATGTGTTCGGCCTGCGCGCCCGTGAGCGTCGCGGTGGCTTCATCCCAATGCTCGGCAATCCAGCGGCGGCGTGTCATCGATTCCTCCCGTCCTCTGCGTGTACCAGTGTAATCCTTCCTCCAAAAACAAATCAGGGGAACGCTGGAAGCGCTCCCCTGATTTGTTGCCTTTGGGTTGGAGGTACCGCTACTTCTTCTTTGCGGCCTTCTTTGCCGCCTTCTTCGCGGGTGCCTTCTTGGCTGGTGCCTTTTTGGTTGCCATTTGCCTATTCTCCCTTGTGACGATTTTTCCATCGCTGCAAATGTTACTGCAGTTGAAGCATATATAGATACATATAACGCAAGTGTCAAGACAAAAACGACGTGATGGTGGAAAAATAGTCAACAATTTTTTTCCAATACCGAATTGAACCGCGCTTTCTTCACTCGGAGCGAGCGATTCGAGTTGCGCGGAGACGGCGCTGGTTGGGATTTTCTCTTCCGCATGATCCCACTCGCGACAAATTCTTGAAGGCAAGTTTACTTCTTCTGGCATAATGAAAAATCACGAGAAAGTTCAATCGACTATCTTTCGAGGATGCCGATGACCGAACAATTGAAGCCCGGAGAAACGTTTCGCGTGGCGATGCTCGTCTATCCCGACCTCACACAACTGGATTTGGCGGGACCGCAGGAGGTCTTCAGCAAGGTACCCGGCGTGGATGTGCGCCTCTATTGGAAGACGCTCGCGCCGCTTGCCAGCAACTCCGGACTGCAGTTGATCCCCACGCACAGCTTTGCCGACGACACGTTGATCGATCTGCTCTTTGTTCCCGGCGGACCGGGACAGGTAGAGTTGATGGACGACGAGGAGGTGCTCGGTTTTCTGCGGCGCACGGCGGTTTGTGCGCGCTACATCACTGCGGTCTGCACCGGCTCACTGTTGCTGGGCGCGGCGGGACTGCTCGATGGCTACCGGGCCACTACACACTGGCTGTACATGGAGAATCTTGCGCCGCTGGGAGCGATTGCCGTCGAGGAGCGCGTCGTTATCGATCGCAATCGCATCACGGGAGGCGGCGTAACCGCCGGCATCGACTTCGCGTTGACCGTCCTCGCCGAACTCTGGGGCGAATCCATCGCACGCTCCGTGCAGTTGCTGCTGGAGTACGATCCTCATCCGCCCTTCGACTCCGGCTCGCCCCGCAACGCCTCCCCCGATCTGCAGCGAACGCTGCAAGCGAGAATGCGCCCTTTCATGGAGCGCCGCCTGGCCGCCTCCCGAGCTGCCGGGGCAAGATTGCATACGTAGTGCGGTGATGTTCCGGCTGACCCCTGATCCCTGTTCCCTGTTTCTTTCCCCCGCGTATAATGAAGAGTGAAGTTCTTCTATCTCTCGCGGATGGAGCAAACCCCGCTCGCCGCAATGGACTCTGAATGCCCGAGCACATCAAAAAGCAGCTACTCGCCGAGATCGCAATTCTTGAGCACGAGCTCCAGCATGAGCTACCCGCCGAAATCAAGAAGGCCGTGGCCATGGGAGACCTCTCGGAGAATGCCGAGTACCACATGGCCAAGCAGCGCCAGACCTTTGTGGATGCCCGCTTGGCCCAGCTCAAGCGGCGCATGGCCGAGCTCTCGCTGGTTAATCTCTCGAACATTCCCAAGGACAAGGCGGGTTTCGGCTCGACGGTTGTGGTGTACGACTCGACCAAGGATGAGGAGATCGTCTATCGTCTGGTGACCAGCGAGGAGTCCGATGTTTCCAAGGGACTGATCTCGACCACATCGCCTATCGGCCGCGGCTTGGTAGGCAAGCGCGTGGGCGATACGGCCGTCATAGTCACGCCTAACGGCAAGCGCGAGCTGGAGGTACTGAAACTGACCACCATCCATGATGAAGCCGCAGCGGCGCTGGATGAAGCCGGCACAGATCCGAATCTGGCGCAGAACCCGGAGCAAGAGTAAAACCGATGGCAATCACCTGGACCAGCGCTTTCGGCCGCGCCTGCGGATGGCTTCTCGACAAAATCGTGCATGGCCTTGCGCTGACTCGCATCTCGCCCAACGCGCTGACCGTCATCGGTGTGGCCATTAACATCGTCGCCGCCTTCCTCTTCGGCCACGCCGACGCCGCCAACGCCGACTGGATGTTCTTCTACGCCGGCATGGTCATCTTTGCTGCCGGCGCCTTCGATATGCTCGACGGCCGCGTGGCCCGGCGTAACAACCAGGTCACCGTCTTCGGCTCCTTCTTCGATTCCGTGATGGATCGCTACTCGGACGTCATTCTGTTCTTCGGCTTGCTGGTTTACTACGGCCGCATCAACCGGTTCAGGTATGTGGTGCTGGTGGCCTTCGTAATGGTCACCTCCCTGATGGTCAGCTACACGCGCGCCCGCGCCGAGGCGCTGATCGGCCAGTGCAAGGTTGGCTTCATGGAGCGGCCGGAGCGCATCGTGCTGGTGATCCTGGGCGCTTTGTTCAATCACTGGGGCGTGATGGCCCCGGCGCTTTGGGTGCTGGCCGTGCTCTCCACCATCACCGTAGCCCACCGCATCATTTATACCTACCAGAACACCAAGCATTTGGCGCCGATGGGATAAGGGATAGCCTGAATGGCCGCCTCTGTGCGGCCGGACTCAGCAGCTCACCATCACCGCCGAGCAGCCGGGCTTTACCGGCTTCCATCGCAGCAGAAACTTCGTCACCGCCGCCGACTCCATGTGGCGCATGTCTTCAAACTCGCCGCTCTTCTGGCTGTAGAGCAGTGCGCCCTTTTCGTCGAGCACGGCCAGCGCGGGCACGCCTTTTTGCAGCGGGATGCCGTACCTCTCGGCAATCTCCACGTTGGCGTCCATGTGCCCGATGTTCACGTGGACCAGCACGAAATTCGCATCGAGAATGGGCCGGTTGGTTGTGTCGTGGAAGTAGAGGTCGAGCACCTGGCAGTCGCCGCACCAGTCGCCGCCAAAGTCCAGCAGAATGCGCTTATGGCTTGCGGCTGCGGTTTTGATTGCGGCGGCAAGGTCGGTCTTAGCCTGCGACGGATCGGGATAAATCGCACGTCCGGCTGCGAGAGCACTGCCTGCACCGAGCGCCAGCAGCGCGGCAAGAACAAGAAACTTGATGGTCTTCAACGGAGATTCCTCCACAACTGCTCTCAGTCTGCCATAAACCCGTATTGCAACGCCACACGCCTGAAGAGGAGCATTTTTTTCTGCACTAACTCCGCTGTGGATGCATTCCTTGACGGCGCTGGGCTTATACTCTGAGGACAAGATGAGAAACTCAACCAATCTGCGCATACGTCTGGAGTCGTCGCAGTTCCATGACCTGGGGGCGATGATGGAGGGCTATGCGCGAGCGGCGGCGGAGCTGGGCCGCAGCGAGTTCAACCAGAAGCTGGATTTTACCTCGGATTCAATCGACGCGCTGGACGAGATTCTGGTCGTGGTGGGCGAGAGCCCGGAGCTGGAACTGGACTTTGAGGTGCGGCTCTGGGGTAGCTATTTGGGCGAGGTGCTGCGCCGCCGCTATGCCGGCAACTGGGAGATGACCCAGTATCCCGGCGGCGCGATGTCGGTTCCGGCCATCGAGGTGCGCGGCTCGCGCTTGTTTCCACTGATGAAGGTTTACCGGCGGCTGACGGTGGGCGATGAGGAAGACCTGCGCGCCTTCTATGCGATGGTCACGGAAAGACTGGGTAAGCCGGCACAGGTGAACTGACCACCTGCGGTGGGGCAGACGCCGCTTACGCGGCAATAGACTTCAGGAGCTAATCCTATTAGCAGATATGCGCGAGCATCCGGCATTGTGCGACAATATCCATTGAGATATGTGCGGCGGGCGCGAACCCGGCGCGCGGAGGATTGGACGATGGGTTTCCTGAGTGAACCAACGCATTGGATTTTAATTTTAATTTTGCTGTTTGTGCTCTTCGGCGCCAAGCGGCTGCCCGAGCTGGGCAAGGGATTGGGCGAAGGATTGAAGGGTTTCAAGGAAGGCCTCAAGGGCATTACCGACCCCACGCCCGCCGCGCCAACTGTGCAGCCAACGGTGCAACAGACCATGGCTCCCGCGCCGCCTCTGGCCGCGACGCCGGCCGCGCCTCCACCCGCGGAGATGGACTATGTCGTTTGCAGCCGCTGCGGTAATCGATTCGAAAATCCGCTGGGATTCAAAGTGTTGGATTATGTTTGCCGCTCCTGTCAGTCGCGTGGATAGCAGACAGTAAGAGCCGGCCATGTCTCACGGCGCATTCTTTGATTCGTTCAAGCAGAAAGGCCTGTGCGGGCGCACAGGCCTTTCGTGTCTTTGCCGGTTGAATGGAAACGATACCAGCCCAGGTTAGCGGTAAT
>JBKQLG010000194.1:0-22775 GCA_052147235.1 Occallatibacter sp. | reverse complement strand
CCAAGTGGAAATCGGCCCTGAACTACTTGGCGGAGGGGTTGCAGAAGAACGCCCGTCCAACGTCATCTCGGTGATTCTCGGAGCGCGGAAAGACAACCATGAGGACGGCAACGGTTTGCATGGGCTTGGCCTTCGTTCTCGGTCAGGCAGCCGGCGTCACCGCCGACACCACACGGACTACTCTCGACGTCTGGCCCGGGAAACCGCCGTGCGAGGTCGGAACGGTCGGCGAGGAGCAAGTCAAGAAGGAGATCCAGCCAGACGGCACCACGGTGATCGTCAGCGTGCGCAATGTCTCGAAGCCGACTCTCACGGTCTGCCTTCCCGAGGCTCTTCATGCGGCACGAGTATGATGTGCTGGTGGCGACGACGATCATCGAGAACGGGCTGGACATTCCACTGGCGAACACGATGCTCATCAATCGCGCGGACCGGCACGGGCTGAGCGAGTTATACCAGTTGCGCGGGCGCGTGGGGCGCTCGAACCGGCGCGCCTATGCCTATCTGCTGATTCCTCCGGAGAATGAATTGACGGAGATTGCGCGCCGACGCCTTGCGGCTCTCAAGGAGTTCAGCGACCTGGGCGCGGGCTTCAAGATTGCCGCGCTTGACCTGGAACTGCGCGGCGCGGGCAATATGCTGGGCGGCGAGCAGAGCGGGCATATCGAGGCGGTGGGCTTCGAGTTATACACCTCGATGCTGGAGGCCGCGGTGAAGGAGATGAAGGGCGAGGCGAGCGAGGAACGTCCCGCGACGCAGCTTAACCTGGGGATTGCGCTGCGCATCGATGAGAGTTATGTGCCGGAAGAGAATCAACGGCTACGGCTCTATAAGAAGATTGCCGGAGCTGCCAGTGAAACCGCAGTCAACGAGGTGCGCGCGGAGATGGAAGACCGCTATGGCGCGCCGCCGGATGCAACGGTTTACCTGCTGGAGGCGTCGTTGATCAGGCTCGAATGCGAGCGGATCGGCATTGCGCAGGTGGATCGCAAGCGCTCCGAGCTGCATATTCGCTTTATGGAAGATGCGGCTATCGATCCGCAGACTTTAATGAGACTGGTGGCGCGGAATGCAAAACGCGGCGCGCAGTTCACGCCACAAGGCCTGTTGAAGTATCCTTTAACTGCCACGCGAAGTGACGAAGTTCTGCTGGAGATTCACGAACTGCTGGCTAACCTGGCGCCCGCGCCGGTAAACGCATAGGAAGAAAATGAAGTTCGATAGCGAGGACGCATATGAGACAATTCTTTGTTCTGTTGGCGATTGGAGTGTTTATGACTTCGGCGAATCCTGTTTATGCCGCGAATGAGAACTGGAAGCAGCAGTTCGAGAAGGTTTCAAACGATTTCTTCGACCAAGTGTACTTTCACTATAGCCCGACGAGCGGGACTCAAGTTGGCTATCACCAGTACGACACGCAGTTAGAGGATTACTCGCGAAAGAATATCGATGCGGAGATCGCCGCGCTCAAGAGCTTCGAGATACGCATTGAGGCGATTCATCCGGATACCGCCGCGGCGAACTTTGTTCCCCGAAGCGATCGCGAGATCGTGCTATCGAATATCCGCTCCACGCTTCTGACGCTGGAAACGATTCGGCCATGGGAGAAGAATGCGGACAATTATTCAAGCACCTGCGCGAACGGGGCGTTTGTGCTGATGGAGCGCAAGTTTGCTTCGCCGGATGAGCGGTTGCGTTCGCTGATCGCGCGGGAGAAGCAGATGCCAACTGTGCTGGCCGAGGCGCGCGTGAACCTGAAGAATCCGCCGCGTGTTTTCACCGAGATAGCCATCGAGCAGTTGCCCGACATTGTTACTTTCTTTGAGCGCGATGTTCCGCTGGCCTTTGCAGACGCCAGGGACGCGGCTCTAAAGGCGGAGTTTGCACAAACGAACGCGGCTGTGATTGCGGCATTAAACAGTTATCTCACCTGGCTGAAGACGGACCTTCTGCCACAGTCGAACGGAGATTATCGCATCGGCGCGGAGACCTTCTCGAAGAAACTTTTGTATGACGAAATGGTGGATTTGCCGCTGGACAAGCTGCTGGATATTGGCTGGGCCGATCTGCGCAAGAACCAAGAGCACTTCAAGCAGGTTGCGAAGGAACTGGAACCGGACAAGACACGCGGCGCGGTGCTTGAAGAGTTAGGAGAGAATCACCCCGCTCCGGATCAATTACTAAATAGCTTCCGTGCAACATTCGACGGGCTGATCGGCTTCATTCGCGCGCATCATATTGTAACCATCCCATCGGATGTGCGACCCATCGTGGAAGAGACTCCGCCGTTCATGCGTGCTACAACCTTTGCCAGCATGGATACACCGGGGCCGTATGAGAGTCATGCGACGGAAGCTTACTTCAATGTAACTCTTCCCGATCCGTTTATGACGCCCGCGCAAGTTGAAGGTTATATGCATTCATTCAATATCGGCACGGTAATTTCAACGGCGGTGCATGAGGCTTATCCGGGCCATTACATTCAGTTTCTCTGGCTGCCGCAGGCACCCAGCCGGGTGCGCAAGCTGCTGGGCGCGAATACCGATATTGAAGGGTGGGCGCACTACACCGAGCAGATGATGCTCGACGAGGGCTACGGCCAGCCGGGGGCGGGAGCCAAGGACGAGCGCGAGGCGAAGTTTCTGCGCCTGGGGCAATTGCAGGATGCGCTGCTGCGCAACGCGCGCTTTATTGCCGGCATTCAAATGCATAGCGGCAAGATGAGCTTTGATGAGGCGGTTGCGTTTTTCCAGAAAGAAGGCTATCAATCGAAGGAAACAGCCACGGTGGAGACCAAGCGAGGGGCCGGCGATCCGACTTATCTCTACTACACGCTGGGCAAGCTGGAGATTATGAAGCTGCGCGAGGATCTGAAGAAGAAGCAGGGAGCGGCGTTTTCGCTGGAGGAGTTTCATAATAACTTGTTGCGGCAGGGATTTCCGCCGATCAAGATTGTGCGGGAGGCGCTGCTGGGGGATGATTCGCCGGCGCTGTGAGCGGTATTCTTTCCCACCCTAGCCGCAACAACAAGAACGCGGCGATGGTGGGGCACCCGCAGTATATATCCCAGGTCTCAAAATCGAGACCTGGGCCACCCAAGATGTTATTGAGATGAGGGCGATGAGATGAGCAAGCAGGTACGAATAGCGGTTTTTCCGGCGGGCGGGCTGGGCACGCGCTTTTTGCCGGCTACTAAGGTAATACCCAAGGAGATGCTGGCGCTGGTGGACAAACCTGTCATCCAGTATGGAGTGGAAGAGGCGGTCGCGTCGGGGATCGAACACATCATCATCGTGACCGGGCGTGGCAAAGGCGCGATGGAAGACCACTTCGATCATAGCTTCGAGCTGGATGCGGCGCTGGAACGAAAAGGGAAGCATGAGTTACTCGCCGTGTCGCGCGGCGTCTCGTCGCTGGCGCGGATCAGTTATGTGCGGCAAAAGGAGCCTTTGGGGCTGGGCCATGCGGTGCTGTGCGCCAAGAATCTGGTAGACGATGAGCCCTTTGCTGTCATCCTGCCCGACGATGTGATCGAGGCAGAGGTTCCTTGCCTGAAGCAGATGATGGGCGTCTTTGACGAGCGAGGCAGCTCAGTGCTGGCGGCACAAACCGTGGAGGGCGAAGGGATCAGCGCGTATGGCGTGCTGGCCGGCTCGCAGGATCCTGATAACCGGCGGATATTCAACTGCACCGGAATGGTGGAGAAGCCGAAGTTCGCCGATGCACCCTCGAAGCTGGCCATCGTCGGCCGTTATATACTTACTCCCCGCATCTTCAAGTTATTGGAGGAGACAAAACCCGGCGCGGGCGGCGAGATACAACTTACCGACGGCATCAAGGCGCTGCTCAAGGAAGAAAAGGTTTTTGGTTATATTATTGATGGCAAGCGGTACGATGTCGGGGATAAGTTCGGCATGTTGCAGGCGACAGTGGAGTTTGCGCTGAAGCGAGGCGATCTTGGTCCGCCATTCCGGGCGTACTTGAAGGGGCTGGCGCTGTAGAGAGCGTGTCGGCGGGTTATTGGTTCCTGCTTAAATAATGTCCTTGCGCCGTCCCTACGGGACTCCGGATGAATTATTGGTTTCGCCTACCCCACCCCACGCTAAAGCGCGGGGCTAATAACCACTGCGCCTACGGCGCGGGTGACGGCCTGTCAAGCTTGCACAGACAGCGATTCCCCCCAGCGCAAAAAGCATGGGAAAGCACTCCAGCGTATAGCGCGCCTCGGGAGCTTCGACGGTCATCAGCAGGGCGCTGCGCATCACCATATAGGCCACCATCCACGGCCAGAAGCGCGGACGCAACCCAAGCCCCGCCAGCGCCAACAGCAGATAGAGGGCATTCAGCCCCGCGTAGGCCCAACTAAAGCGGGTCTCCGCGCGGTGATGCGCGTAGACCCACCAATCCAGGTCGATGTTCATGTTTTCGACGCGCGGGCGCAGCCACATATCGGCTACGCGCCCCAGCGGCAGCCAGAGGTAATAACGGAGCGGATGGGCGGCAATGCGTTCATCGGCCAACTGCCCGAAGCGCGCATCCACATCCGGCACAATATCCTTTGCATTGTCCCGATCGTTGTAGTCAGAGGCCAGCGCGGCGGTTTCTTCGTACTGCGCGGGCGAGTCGAAGGCCCGACTGGGCAGTTTGGCCAGATCAAGCGGAGCTCCCGGCACCTCCCAATAGACCTCGTAGGTGGAGACGAAGTCGAGAGACCAGGATTTGACCCATCGCTGCCATCCGGGATAGGTCTCCTGACCGGGGTCGTTGGCGTAGTGCGGCGCGAGCGGCTGAAAGAGATGGAAGTCCTGCCAGTTGCGGAGGGTCCAGGCGGTAAAGGGCGCGAGCGCGAGGAGCGCGCATACGAGGGCTATGTGGGCCAGGCGGGGGGTCTTTCCGGCCGCTTGCTTCCCTTCCCCGCGACCCAATCCGATCACCAGCGCCGGGACCAGCGCTACGGCGACCAGCGCGCCGTCGGGCCGGAGCAGGGCGGCATAGGTGACGGCAAAGGTAAAGCAGAGCGCCGTTCCCCACGCCGGCCGCTCCCGGAAGCGCGCCGCGGACCACAGCGCCAGCGCGATCATGAAGAGCGTTAACGCCTCGGGCATCGGCTCGGCGGCATAGATCGCCGTAAAGGGGCAGAGCGCGGCCAGCCAGAGCGTGGCGTGCGCGGCCCCGCGGCTGAATCCGGCGCCACCGCTGAAGCCGTGGAGCGCGACGGGCGCGATGCGGCCGGCAAAATCGGCCAGCAGCAGGCAGCCGACCAGCTCGAGCGCAATCTGCACCCACGCTGCGGAGGCGTAGTTTTCCAACCCGAAGACGCGGAAGCAGAGCGCTAAAAAGACCGGATAACCGGGGAGGCGAATCAGTGTCGGATTGAGCTTTCCGGCAACGCCGGTGAGCGCATACTGGCCATGGAGGAGCAGGTTTTTGGCCATGTCGCCGTAGATCAGCGAGTCGCCGTTAACGAGGAAATATTTCTTCAGCATCCACAGGCGCAAGGCGAGGCCGGCATTAAGGGCCAGGTAGACAAAGAGGCCGGGAGCCGCGCGGGCGAGAATCCGGCGGCGGGTCTTCCATGGACTGGGAGAGGTAGCTTCCATAGGGTTCGTATTGTATAGCGTAGACTGTTTTTACGGGATTTCGCCAAGGTTTTTACGGTTTTCCAAAGGATAAGCCAGGCCATTCATGCCGGATAAACAGATTTTTTTCGATCCGCAACGAAAGCGATGGAAGCGGTTGCGCCGCATATTCGATGCGACGGCCGTGGTCTTCACGCTGGTTCTGGCGATTTTTATCTTCAACGTGCTGCGCTATCAGCATTTGCCGGAGCTGCTGCTGGCCACCCCCAAGCACAACTACAAGGCCATGCCGGAGCGGATACCGCCGAAAGGCCCGCGCCCGGCGCGGCGCAAGACTCTCCGCAAGCCATCGGAGATCCCCTTCAACACCGGCGAAGGTTTGCGCGCGGCTTATTTCGTGCCCTACGACCCGGCTAGCTACTCCTCGTTCAAGGAGCACGTCCACCAGATCGATCTGCTCTTCCCCGAATGGCTGCACATAGACGCACCAGAGGCCACGCTGCTTGCCATGAGCAGCGACAACCACCATGAGTATACGGTGATTGAAGGCAACACCGTGCACGATCCCGACGACCAGAACAGGATCAAGCGGGTGATCCAGGCGGCCAAAGAAGACACGGAAATCTTTCCTCACCTGAACAACTTCAACCCCAACACGCAGAGCTGGGATCCGGCAATTGCATTGATGCTGGCCGACCCGGACAAGCGCGCCGAATTACGCGATCAAATCCTCCGCTTCTTTGCCGCCTTCCCGGCCTATCGCGGCCTCTCGCTGGACATTGAAAACCTGCCGGATGAAGCCAGCCCCGCGTACATGAGCTTTCTTCAGGAGCTTTACGGCGACCTGCACACGCACAATCTAAAGCTCTATGTGAATACGCAGATCCTGACTACCGACGACGATTTCAAAGGGATAGCCGCCAATTCCGACGGCGTGATCCTGATGAACTACGACCAGCACCAGATCGAGAGCCAGCCGGGCCCCATCGCCAGCCAGGAGTGGTTCGTGGGCAACCTGCGGCGCGTTCTCGCTCTGGTTCCCAAGGAGAAGCTGATCTGCGCGGTGGGCAACTACGGATATGACTGGACGCTCTCGATACCCGCCCCCACCAAGAAAAAGAGAGAGTCCGGCAAGCATCCCAATCTCGTGGTGACGACCGAAGATCTGCACGTCTCCGATGTGTGGCGGCGCGCCAGCGACGCGGACGCCGACCTGAACCTGGATTACGACACCCTGAATCCGCACTTCGAGTACATCGACGAGGACTTGAACCAGCGGCACATTGTCTGGTTCCTGGACGGCGTGACGATGCTGAATGAACTGCGCGCCGCCCGCGCCCTGGGCCTGCAAACCTTCGCGCTGTGGCGGCTGGGCGAGGAGGACAGCTCGCTGTGGAATATCTGGGACAAGCCCACCAGCCCCGACTCGCTGCAAGCCCTGGGATCGGTACTGCCCGGCCACGACGTGGACAATGAGGGCGACGGCGACATCATCCGCGTGACCGGATTGCCGCAGTCGGGCAAGCGCACGATCAAAGTTGACACCGACGAACTCGATCCGCGCAAGAAGCTCATCATCGATGAGCACATGGACGTCTATCCGCGCACCTATACCATCGAGCAGTACGGCTACCACGCCAATGAAGTCGCGCTCTCTTTCGACGACGGTCCCGACCCCAAATGGACGCCCAAGATACTCGACATTCTACGCGACAAGCAAGTCAAGGGAACCTTCATGCTGATTGGCGCCGAGGCCGCGCAGTACGTCGGCGTGATGAAGCGGGTGGTGCGCGAAGGCCATGAGATCGGCAACCACACATGGAGCCATCCAGACATCAGCGAAATCTCAAACCGCCAGCTTGATCTTGAGCTTAAGCTGACGGAGCGTCTCTTCGCCAGCAAGCTGGGCATTCAGCCGCTCTATTTCCGCCCGCCTTACGACATCGACGAGGAGCCTGACACCGACGACCAGGCCGCCCCTGTTGAGCGCATCCAGCAGGACGGATACACCATCATCGGCAACAAGCTGGACACTGACGACTGGAACATGCATCCACGCAAGACGCCGGAGGAGATCACCGAGACCATCCTCAAACAATTGCAGGTTATGAAGGTCAAGCCGCAGTTCCGCGGCTCCATCATCCTGCTGCACGACGGTGGCGGCGACCGCTCCGCCACCGTGGCCGCGCTGCCCATGCTGATTGACGCGCTGCGCGCCAATGGTTACTCCATCGTCCCCGTCTCCGCGCTGATGGGCAAGACCACCGCCCAGGTCATGCCCGGTCTCACCTTTCGCCAATACCTGCGCGCCCTGCCGGACTCGATTGCTTTTTCCAGCCTTGCCATCATCGGCAGGTTTATTGTTCTGGTCTTCTTCATAGGCGACATACTGATGAGCGCGCGCCTCATCCTGGTGGGCATCTTCGCCGTCATCGACCGCCTGCTCCGCCCCCACGCCGTGGCCTCGCCAGGCTTTAACCCCCGCGTAGCCGTGCTCATCCCCGCTTTCAACGAGGAGAAGGTTGTTGTCCGCACCATCCGCTCGGTGCTCAACTCCGACTACGCCAACCTGCGCATCATCGTGATCGACGACGGCTCCAGCGACCGTACCGCCGAGGTCGCGCGCACGGCCTACGCCACCCAGATCGCCGCCGGCCGCGTTCAGGTTCTAAGCAAGCCCAACGGAGGCAAGGCCGCCGCGCTGAACTTCGCCCTCGACCGCATGACGGAAGGGTTTTACGTCGGCATCGACGCCGACACCGTCATTGCTCCGGACGCCATCAGCAAGCTGATCCCGCACTTTGAAGACCCGCTCGTCGGCGCCGTCGCCGGAAACGCCAAGGTTGGCAACCGCGTCAACCTATGGACTCGCTGGCAGGCACTGGAATACATCACAAGCCAGAACTTCGAGCGCCGGGCTCTTGATTTATTCAACGTCGTCGTCGTGGTTCCCGGAGCCATCGGCGCATGGCGCACCGGCCCCGTCAAAGCGGTTGGCGGCTACCCCATCAACACTGTCGCCGAGGACGCCGACCTTACCATGGCTTTGCTGGAACAGAAGTTGAAGGTCGTCTACGAGGACCGCGCGCTGGCCTTCACAGAAGCCCCCATCGACGCTAAGGGATTGATGCGCCAGCGCTTCCGCTGGTCCTTCGGCATTCTTCAGGCGGTTTGGAAGCATCGCATGGCCTTTGTGCGCAACAAGGCCATGGGCCTGTTCGCGCTTCCCAACATCCTCATCTTCCAGATGCTCCTGCCCCTGGTCTCGCCCTTCATCGACATGATGTTCCTCTGGGGCATCATCAATTACTTCATGGATCGATACTTCCACCCCGAATCAGCCTCGTCCGCCGACTTCTACAAGCTGCTGGTCTACTTCCTCGGCTTCCTGGTCATCGACTTCATCACCTCGTCGATCGCTTTTTCGTTGGAGCGGCGCCATCCCGCCAACAAGGGCGACGGCTGGCTGCTCTTCCACATCTGGCTGCAACGTTTCGCCTACCGCCAGGTCTTCTCGATTGTGCTGCTGAAGACGGTCAAGCGGGCCATCGACGGCAAGCCCTTCAACTGGGACAAGCTGGAACGCACCGCCAAGATGAGCAAGCGGACCGAAGCGCTGACGGAGACACCTTAGTTTTGTTGCTGGGAAGCAAAGGAGACGTTATTGTGAAGTTCAATTCACTGTCACTAAAGATCATTCGGATTGGGCTGTTGTTGCTACTGGGATCAATTTCTGCTGGCGTGGCCCAGAAATTACAAACGCCAACACGTTTGTGGTCGGTAGGACCGCTGACAAAGGCCGAGCCTGTGACGGGCATTATCTTCAACTCTGAAGGCCCCACATTAACAGGTCCACACGTCGACTCTCAAACTCAATCGACCTTTTTAGCAACTCGTAGCATTGTTTTCGCAGGAGACCGTATTATCCTTATGTCGCGAGTTGGAGAACGGATGGTTGAAGGCAGGAAGAATTCAGTAACCGTCTATCAACTCTTGTCGCTGGATATGCAAACAGGCGCGGTAAAAGATTCTCGTGAGTTATTCGGAGTACGAGCGATCTTTGCAACCAATGACACTCACGTCATTGTCGCCGGCACGAGCGTGTTGCGGCTGACGCCAGAACTGAAAGACGATGGAAGTTTTGACTATTATGCGACGGGGCACAAGTATGGACGAGTACAAAATATTTCGCCGGATGGTTCCACGCTGGGTAATGCGACAAGCCCAGGATTTGAATTGCTTGATGCGCGAACACTGAAAGCTACGGAACTTACAACAAATGGCGTGGTTGACACATCTGTAAGCCGAACGGGGTTCGTATCGGACAACATTCACTGGATTGGCCCGTATCCAAAGGACATTAGCTTCGTCACTTTTACCGATGCGGCAGGCAATCACTTGCTCTACCACGGTAAATGCGGAGGAAGGCCGCAGTTTTTGACCAATGACCTCATCCTCGAACCCGGATGCAAGAGTCCCATGATCGTCAATGTACAAGGTGACTTGGTTAGGACTTTGTCCTTGAAGAGTGAGTTTTCTTATGCGGGCGTATCGCAAAACGGCAAACGATTTGCTCTACAAGCTGGGAGCTATACTGGAATGCACTCACTCAAACATGAGCGATTTATCGTCTATTCTATTGATACAGGTGAGCCTGTTGCGGAAGTGCAGCCAGAAGAACTCGCCGAGGAACAATCTTGGACCGCATTCTCTCCCGATGGATCAATGTTCGTTGTCGGCTCTCCGCTGAAACTGACTCTCTACCGCTTGCCTTGATATCAGGCCCCACCAACACAACCTTTTTCCAGATTTATTGAATACAAAAAGCGAAAGCGGGAGGAATAAATGCCCCTCACACGGAGCTTCAGAGAGACGATCACAGAGCAGCTCGCGAGCCTGGAGTTTCGCCGCGAGTTCCTGCGCGAGGCAGTCGCCAATATGGTCGTCGGCGACCTGGATACGGCCAAGGCGGTCCTGCGCGAATACATCAACGGGACCGTAGGCTTCATCGCTCTGGGAGATGCGCTTTCCAAGTCGCCCAAGAGCCTTATGCGGATGCTCAGCCCGGAAGGCAATCCACAGGCCCGCAATCTTTTCGAGATGGTTGCTTTGCTACAGAAGATTGACGGCACGGTTCTCGAAGTCCACGCCGTCAAAGCTGTCGCGGCCTGATCCGCCTATGAATTCTCCCCGCGTTCTTTTTCTCGGCCGAAGCACCCTTGACGCTCTCTATCGCCTCGACGGTCTTCCCGCCGAAGACACCAAGGTCTACGCGCGCGAGTTCCATGCCGCGCCGGGAGGGCCGGCGCTGAACGCCGCCATTACCCACGCGCTGCTGGGCGGTGAAGCGATGCTCATCAGCACAGTCGGCGGCGGTCCATGGGCCGGAGTGGTACGCGCCGAGCTTAAACGCCACGGTGTCCGGCTGCTTGATCTGGCCGCGGGCACGGACTACGAAACGCCGCTGACCACGGTGCTGGTGAACGCCGCGAGCGGCAGCCGAACGATTCTCAATCCGCCGCTTTCCGCAGTCCAGCTTACGCCGCTGGCAGGAAGCTGGGAGAAGAGTGTACCCGCCGATTGGGGAGCTGTTCCACCGGTTGTTCTCACCGACGGCTTTCATCTTGATCAGACGCTGGCCTTGCTCGCCGATTGCAAGGCCGCCGGCGCCGCGATCTGCCTGGACGGCGGCAGTTGGAAGCCCGGAACTGCGGAAGTGGCTCCCCTGCTCTCCGTTGCGATTTGTAGCGAACGTTTCGCAGTTCCCGGCATAGACGCCGATATGGAGTCGCTCTTCGCATGGCTTGCGGACCGGGGCGTTGCCTGCATCGCGCTTACGCGCGGGGCAAAGCCCATCCTCGGCTGGGAGCGCGGACGGCGCTTCGAGATCGAGGTGGAGCAGATCTACGCGGCGGACACGCTGGGAGCGGGAGACGTGCTGCACGGAGCCTTCGCTCATTATTTCGCTTGCGGCATGGAGTTTGAGCCGGCTTTGCGGCGCGCCGCTCAGATCGCAAGCCTCTCCTGCCGGAGCCTGGGCACGGGGGGCTGGGCTGCGGGCGACGTCCACAATTGATTCGGCGCGCATGTCATCGAACTTCCGAAATAACGTCAATGCTCGGACTTCGCATGAACAAAACTCATTGAGGTTCGAGGTTTCCCACCCATTCCACAAAGAACGCGGAATGGATGGGGCACGGGCGATTTTCAGAGGTTCCCTAGGTATTCTCCATCCTTACGTCGAGCCCGCGAGGACTGATCAACCATTTAGCTAGTTAGCCACCGCTTCGCGGTGAAAGCGAGTTGGCAAGTTGGCGGGTTCATTGCCGGCGTAAGTCGTCGCAGCGAGTCGAGTTACTCAATGTCATACATTCAGTCGGCGGCGGTGGCCTTCTTTGCCGGCGGCTTGGCGGCGGTGGACCGGGGGATGGCGCTCAGCTCTGCTTTGCCCTCGGCCAGTTGCATGAGGAAGTCCTGGCTAGAGAATGGCTTGGCATCCTTGAGGAGCTTGCTGGCGCGCAGGTAGCTGCCGTCGGGCTGCTGCAGGCGGGCCTTGACCGTGTCAGCAAGATAAGCGGGGAGAATCTCGTCGTGGATGCGGGCCACAGCCGCCGGATCGCGGACCGGGAAGGCCACCTCGCAGCGCTCGAAGAGGTTGCGCGGCATCCAGTCGGCCGAGCCGAGATAGATTTCGTCGTTGCCGCCGTTGGCGAAGTGGAAGATGCGCGAGTGCTCCAGAAAACGGCCGACGATGGAGCGGACGCGAATCCTCTCCGAGAGGCCCTTCACTCCGGGGCGCAGAATCGAGAGGCCGCGGACAATCAGGTCGATCTCGACGCCAGCCTGCGACGCTTTGTAGAGCGCTTCGATCACTGAAGGCTCAAGCAGCGAATTCATCTTGGCGACGATGTGGGCGGGGCGTCCGGCCTGGGCGTATTCCTGCTCGCGGCGGATGAGGCCGAGGAAGCTCTCAGCCATGGTCAGCGGCGCAACGAGCAGCGGGCGATAGTCGTCGATCTCGGCGTGGGCTGTCAGGTAGTTGAAGACCATGTGCACGCGCTCGGTCATCCTCGGATCGCAAGTGAGCAGGCTCAGGTCGGTGTAGAAGCGGGCGGTGACGGGGTTGTAGTTGCCGGTGCCCAGGTGGCAGTAGCGACGGGTGACGCCGTCTTCGTCGCGGCGGACGAGCATGGCCAGCTTGCAATGGGTCTTGAGGCCGACGACGCCGTGGAAGACCTGCACACCGGCGTCCTCCATGGAGCGCGCCCAGCGGATATTCGAGGCCTCGTCGAAGCGGGCCATCAGTTCAACGACCAGCGTGGTCTCCTTAGTGGTGGCGGCCTCAATCAGCGCCTGGAAGACGGGTGAGTCCTGGCTGGTGCGATAGAGCGTCTGCTTCATGCTGACCACGGCGGGGTCTTCCGCGCCCTGCTGAATGAAATCGACGACCGGATCATACGAATCATAGGGATGATGAAGGAGCACGTCGTGCTGGCGCAGCTCGTCGAAGATGCTGTCGCATTTGCGGCCCAGCTTGAAGGCTCGGGGTGTGAAGACCGGGAATTTGAGGTCGGGCCGGTGCACATCACCATAGAAGAACATCAGCCGCGAGAGGTTCACCGGGCCATCGCCGCGAAAGACCTGATCCTCGTCCAGCTCGAAGTTGACGCGCAGGCGCTCGATGATCTCGGGATCGGCGCCGGACTCAATTTCCAGGCGCACGGCGTCGCCCTTGCGGCGGTTGTGCAGCTCGACTCGAATGGTCTCCAGCAGCGAGCGCGCCTCTTCCTCCTCGAAATACAAGTTTGAATTGCGGGTGACGCGGAAGGCGGCGCGGGCCAGCACTTCATAGCCGCGATACATGCCGGCCAGATTCTGCGCGATCAGGTCTTGCAGCAGCACGTAGTCATGAACGCCGTCGGCCGAGGGCAGGCGCACGAAGCGGGGCAGCGCGCGCGGCACCGTGACAACGCCCAGCACTTGAGGGCCGGAGCTGCGCCGTTTGAGCCGCAGCAACAGCGCCAGACAGAGCGCCATGTTCAGCACGCGCGGAAAGGGGTGGGCCGGATCGATGGAGATGGGCGTCAGCAGCGGGTCGACCTCGCGCTGAAAGTACTCCTGGGCATAGGCGCGGGCCTCTTCGTCCAGTTCCTCCCATTCCAGCAGCCGCACGCCCTGCCGGCGCAGCTCGGGCAGCAGATGATCGTTCCAGCAGCGGTACTGCGCGTCCACAAAGCTGTGAATCTCGGCGGTCAGTACGGCGAGGGATTCGTCGGGGCGCAGGCCGTCGAAGCCCGGCTCGCGATATCCGTCCTCGATGCGCTGCAAGAGGCCGGCCTGTCGGATTTCGACATATTCATCTAGATTGGAGGCGGTGATGGCGAGGAACTTGACCCTCTCCAGAAGCGGGTTGGCGGGGTCCTCAGCCTCTTCAAGCACACGCCGGTTGAACTCCATCCAGGAGTGGTCCCGGCCATTGAAGAGCTTTTGTTTCTGCGTAATCCTTGCCATGGAATCCGAATAATGCCGTGTTGGCAGTCTACAGCGTTTTGGGAGAAGAGGGAATAGGAAGGCCGTCAGCTCTCCTTGCGGTAGAGCATATCGCGGATGGTTCTACGCCTCTCTTCGTTCAATTCGCTCTCGGCTTTGCGGGCGGCGGCGTCGCGGCGCTGCTTGGCTGTGGGTTCGACGAAATCCGGCTCGCTACACGCGGGGCAGCGGTTAGCGAAGCCGGGCTTGTCCGGGCGGAGTTCGAATTCCTCGGAGCAGATGACACAGGTTTTGATTGGGAGTGCCATACGCATTCATGATAACGCGAAGAATCTTATGAGGGGTTGACTTGATTGTTAAATGGAGTGCGGCCGGTTGAGCTTTGTGGTCTCCCACCCTAGTTCACCCCAACGACAAAGACCTGTCGTTGGGGACCCCGAAGCCGCAACAAGTGCAAGAAGCAGGTCCTTCGACTTCACTGCGCTTCGCTCAGGATGACAGCGGTGAGGATGGGGTACCCAAGTATGGATGGAGTTTCCCGGGATTTGCGATAAAAGCTTCGCATTGACCAAGATGACCCGGCGGGTTGAGGATAAGAGCAGCATGCTACATCCTGAGAGAGGAGCCGATACCATGCGCCAGGAATCAACCCTATTGAACGACAGGCCTAACGATCGCTTGACTTCGCTGCCGCCGATTCTGGATGGCTCTCCGGCCTTCGAGGGAATGGAGGAGGTGGTCGAACTGGTTGCCGCGGGACTCTACAGCCTGGCCTCGATGCTGGTGGGCGAAGGCGAACAGAGTATGCGGCTGGTGGAGGCGGCGGTAGCCAGCGCGGAGGTCTCCGTCTGCCAGGATCCAATGGTGGCGCGGCAGAGCAGCCGGCGGGCGCTGGGCGCCGCGGCATTGGAGCTTCTGGCCCAGCGCGACCCCGGCAGCCTGGCCGCACCTGAGGGCCTGACACCGGCTTCGGTCTGCATCGAAGAGGACGACCTGGCTGAAGCGGGCATCTCGACCGAGGAGCTGGAAGGCATGATCGCCGGACCGGAGCGCGACCGGGTGAGGGAGTGGCTGGAAGGCCTGCCTGCGTGGATGCGGACTGTCTTCGTGTTGCGCGCGGTGGCCGGCTTCAACGCCGCAGAGACGGCAGAGTTGCTGAAGGCGCACGGCGGGCCGCAAGCCGCCGCATGGACCCCGGAGGCGGCGCGCGAGGTCTTCCGGCAAGGGCTTTGCTCGCTGGCATCGCAACTGCTTAAAAACAGGGACCAGGGACTCAGGGACTAGGGACTGAGGGACTAGGGACTAGAGAATGCGCTCGATGGCTCTGGCGATTCTCCGCGACCTCCTTTCCTCTCCGTATTCATAAATGACAGAGACGTGCCCTGACTTCCCTGTAGGGTCAGGCGTTTGCGGCAGAGTCCAGACGCCCGCCCGGTCTGTTCGTTACACTAGAGATACGAAGCTGCCGCCGGTCACTCGCATCCGTCGTGGAGCGAAGATTACCGTTCCGCGGCGCATCGATGAGAGTCGAACGGCCTTGATGTCCTCAAATGCATCTAACAACAACTCGATCGGTAGCATAGGCTGTGCCCTGGCGCTGAGCCTCGCGGGGCTGCTTGCCTGCGGGCTGGCCGCTCAAGCGCCTCCCAGCCAGTCGATCGCGCCTGCTGCGTCTCCCTTTCTGGGCAGCGTGGCGGCGGGCGAGATCTCGGCGCAGCCGATCGTGCTCACGCTCGACGACGCTATTCAGAGGGGGCTGAAGGCCAACCTGGGCGTCATCCTGAGCGGCGCGCAGACGGCCGCGGCGCGCGGCGAACGGCTGAGCCAGTTACAGGCACTGCTGCCCTCGGTGGACGCGAGCGCCAAGGAAACCGTGATGCAGTTGGACCTGCCCGCCGAGGGATTGCGTGTCCCCGGCTTTCCCACCATCATCGGACCCTTTGGATTTACCGATTTGCGGGCCTCGCTGACGTGGTCGCTGATCGATGTGTCTTCGCTGCGCAACTATCTGGCCGCGCGGCACAACTTTACCGCCGCGCAATTGTCGGCCCAGGACGCGCGCGATCTGGTGGTGCTGGTGGTGGGCAATGCCTACTTGCTGGCGCTGGCCGATGAAACCCGCGTGGCCAGCGTGGAAGCTCAGGTGGCCACAGCGAAGATTTCGCTTGACCAGGCGGTGGAGAATCACAAAGCCGGGACCGCACCGCTGCTGGATGAGCTGCGCGCCCGCGTGGATTCTCAGTCGCTGGAGCAGCAGTTGATTGTGGCCCGGAACACCCTGGAGAAGGACAAGCTGGCCCTGGCGCGGGTGATTGGACTTCCGTTGGCGCAGAGCTTTACGCTGGCCGACAAAGCGCCTTACGCGGCCTTCGACCAGATTGACGTGGAGAAGGCCATTCGCGAGGCGCACGCCAACCGAAAAGATTTAGCGGCGATGGTGGAGCAGACCCGAGCGGCCGAGGAACAGCGCAAGGCGGCAACCACCGACCGGCTGCCCACACTCACCTTCAATGGCGACTATGGCGACATCGGCACCACGTTGTCGCACTCGCACGGCACCGGCGACGCCGCCGGCACGCTGAGCGTTCCGCTCTTCAATGAGTTTGCCCTGCGCGGCGAGGCGCATGTGGCCCAGGCGCAACTGGACACCGCGCAAGCCAAATTGAGCGACAAGAACGCTCAGGTGGACGCCGATGTGCGCGACGCACTGCTGGACATTGCCTCGGCGCAAAAGCAGGTCGAGGTCGCCAAATCGAGTGTTGCTCTGGCGAGCGAGGCGCTCAGCGAGGCGCAGCAGCGCTACGCCAACGGCGTCAGCGACAATCTGGCCGTTAGCCAGGCGCAACAGTCCGTGGCCCAGACCAACGATCAATACGTGACCAGCCTCTACCGGCACAATGTGGCCAAGCTCAGTCTGGCGCGCGCGCTGGGAGCGGGCGAGAATTACAAGAATTATCTGGGAGGGAAGTAGACGTGGCGGATTTTACTCCAACACCAACGCAAATCGATCCTGACGAGGGCGATGAGATCGCGCAGCCGACCTCTCGCCGCAGAGGCATCATCGCTGTCGCGGTTGCGGTCCTCGTGCTGGTTGCCGCCGGGCTCTGGTGGCGCTCCACCTATAGCGAGACCACCGACGACGCGCAGATCAACGGCCACCTGATCCAGGTGAGCGCGCGCGTTGCCGGTCAGGTCGCCAAGGTCTACGTCGAGGAGAACCAGGTGGTGAAGGCGGGCGACGTGATCGCCGAGCTGGACCCCTCCGACTACAAGGTTGCGGTGGAGAACGCCGAGGCAGCTCTGGCCAGCGCCCAGGCCAACGCCGCCGCGGCCAATGTGAATGTGCCCATCACCTCCGTGAACACCGGCAGCAATCTGACCTCGGCAGACGCCAATGTGAGCGGCTCGGCTGCCGCCGTCGAGCAAGCGGAGCAGCAGCTTCAAGCCGCGCACGCCCATGTGGGCCAGGTCAAGGCCAACAACATCAAAGCCCAGGCAGATCTGGAGCGCTACAAGCCGCTGGTGGAGAAGGATGTGATCAGCAAGCAGCAGTTTGACGCCGCCGTGGCCGCCGCCGACGCCGCCAAGGCCGCACTTTCCGACGCCCGCCACTCCGAGGATGCGGCCAAGCAGGCCGTGAATGTGGCCAAGGAGCGGGAGAAGCAGGCCCAGGCCGGATTGAAGTACGCCCAGACAGGGCCTGATCAGGTGGCCGCGCAGAGCGCCCGCGCCAGGCAGGCCGAGGCGCAGGTGCAGCAAGCGCAGGCGCAGCTCGATATGGCCAAACTGAATCTGAGTTATACGCGCATTGTCGCGCCCGCGGCAGGCATTATCACCCACAAGAGTGTGGAAATCAACCAGAACGTCGCGCCGGGGCAGAACCTGATGATGCTGGTTTCGCTGGAAGGGCTGTGGGTGACCGCCAACTTCAAGGAGACGCAACTGCGACATATGCTAGCCGGGCAGGCTGTGGAGATTGACGTGGACTCGACCGGCAAGACCTACCACGGCAAGGTGACACAAATTGGCGGCGCGACCGGCTCGGTGCTCTCGCTCTTCCCGCCGGAGAACGCGACGGGCAACTACGTCAAGGTTGTCCAGCGCGTCCCGGTGCGCATCGACTTCACCGACCTGGCCCAAGAAGACCCCAATCACGAGCTGAGGCCGGGGCTGTCAGTGGAACCGAAGGTGTATGTGAAGTAGGGACTTTTGATCCGGCCCGAAATCAGCTTTTCTTTCATGAAGCCCGCGCGAACGGCCATTGCCCCAACCGCCGCGCGCGAATCAAATAAATCAGCGTGCCGGAGACGGCAATGGCGGCGGCTACAGCAAGGCCCCCCAGCGCGTGGCTGCGGTTGACCAACAGGAAGACAAAGCCTCCCATCGCCACCAGCGGCGCCAGCGGATAAAGCGGCATTTTGAAGGGCCGCGCCAGCTCCGGCTGCTGCGCGCGGAGCAGCATCACTCCCACCTGTTGCGGGAAGAACTGGAGCAGGATGCGCGTGATCACCAGCATGGTAATCACCTGCGTCAGCGAAAAGAAGCAGAAGCACGCGGCTACCACTCCCAGAGCCACCAGCGAACGGTGGGGAATGCTGTGCCTGGGATGCACAGCGGCCAGGAAGTGGAAATAGTTGCCGTCTCTGGCGGCGGCGTAGGGCACGCGCGAGTAACCGAGCAGCAGGGAGAAGACCGAGGCAAAGGCCGTCCAGATGATCAGCGCGGCCATCAGACGCCCGGCCACGCTGCCAAAGGCGGAGCGCGCAATGTCGGCCACCACTTGCAGGCGAACCGCTGCGCCCGCGCCGGCGTGCGAGGCGGCGTCGCGCATGGAAGGCAGTGCGGCCAGATTCATCGCCACGTAGAACGCCGAGACAAAAAGCACCGAGAGCAGAATGGCGCGCGGAATCGTGCGCTCCGGCCTGCGCACCTCGCCGCCCAGGAAGCAGATGTTGTAGTAGCCCCAGTAGCAGTATGTCGTCAGCAGCGTGGCCTGCGCCAGGCCGCCCAGTGACAGGCTTAGCGGCAGCGCGGGCGACGCGGGCATCTGCCAGCCGCCGGTGACGGCCGCATGGGCAAAGCCGGAGACGATCACCCCGGCAATCGCCGCCAGCACCCCGGCAAAGAGCACCCAGGCGAGCCGCGTGATGGAACTCAAATTGCGATAGAGCAGCGCCGTGACCAGCAGGCAGGCTGCGGCAGCGGCGATGTTCGAGCCGTGCAGCGCGGGCAGGGCGGCGAAGGGCGCTTGATCAAGCCCCGGCCAGAACCAGGCCAGAAAGCTCGCCAGGCCGATGCAGCCGGAGGCAATCGAGAGAGGCGCGGTGAAGCTGACCTGCCAGACGTAAAGAAAGCTTAGCCAATTCCCTGCCTTTTCCGGCCCGTAGATCTCGCGCAGAAAGGCATACGAGCCTCCGGCGCGTGGGAAGGCCGCGCCCAGCTCGGCCCAGACCAGCCCATCGGCCACGGCGATCACCGCGCCCAGCACCCAGGCCCATACTGATAGCCGGTAGCCCGCCGCGGCAATCACCAGCGGCAGTGTGATGAAGGGGCCGACGCCGATCATCTCCAGCATGTTGAAGGTCACGGCCGAGCGCAGGCCGATGCGGCGCTGAAGAGGGTTGGCGGAGTTGGAGGAGGCCAAGGGCATGAGGCTCTTTCGCTCCCCGGATTGTACACTGGCGACAGGTATGATTCGAACCGAGCGAGCATTTCGTGCAGTTGTTTTGGCGGCCCTTGCGAGCCTGATGGCAGCGGGCGCGTTGACGCTGACGGCGCAGCAGGCCGCGCAGCCAGCGGCAATACCAGCCTCCGAGTTGGCCACAGTTCCTCTTCCCGAGCCGAGCGAGATCGCGCTTCCCTTGCCCGAGGACCGCGGCGCGGAGGCTCTGGAACAATCGCTGAAGCGCCTCCAGACCACCGCCAGTGTGATGATGATCGTGGCGCATCCGGACGACGAGGACGGCGCGCTGCTGACCTACCTCTCGCGCGGCATGGGCGCGCGGGCGACGCTGCTGACGCTGAATCGCGGCGAAGGCGGCCAGAATGCAATGAGCGCCGATGCGGACGATTCTCTGGGCCTCCTCCGCACCAACGAACTGCTGCGTGCCGATGAGTTTTACGGCGCCAAGCAGCTTTGGGGCACGGAGGCGGACTTCGGCTTCTCGAAGACGCAAGAGGAGTCGTTCGCCAAGTGGGGCCACGAGCGCGTGCTTTACGACGCCGTGCTGGCCGTGCGGCGCGAGCGCCCGCAGGTGATCGTTTCCACCTTTGTCGGCGCGGTCAGCGACGGCCACGGCCACCACCAGGTCTCCGGCGAGATTGCGCAGGAGGTCTTCAAAGCCGCCGCCGATCCTACCGTCTTTCCCGATCAACTGAAAGACGGCCTCCAGCCCTGGCAGCCGCTGGCCGTCTACTCGATGGTCCCCTTTGCGCCCATCACCGACAAGGGAATCTTCGACTACGCCACCGGCAAATGGGCTCCGGCACGCTTCAAGAATTACGTGACCGGCGAGTGGATTGAGGGCGCGCTCTCGGCCGATGTGACGATTCCGGTGGGCAATCAGGACCCGGCGCTGGGCCGCAGCTATGTGCAGATTGCGCGTCAGGGCTGGGGCGAGCAGAAGTCGCAGAACGGCGGCGCAAATCCGGCGCTGAGCGGCCCGGCGACGACCAGCTATCACCTGTGGGCAGTGGACCCCAAAGCGAAAGTTCCTTCAAATGTCTATCCAGAGTCCGGCAGCCTCTTCTACAACCCTTTGGCGCGCATGAACACCCGAATCGAGGGAATCGCCAGCCTGGCAACCGGAACGCCTCCGCCGTGGCTCACTGTGCAACTGCAACAAATTTCAACCGGCATCGATCGTATTAAAGAGCTGGGAATGGATCAGGTCGATTTGGCCCATCGGTATCTTGCGGCGCACAAACTGGCCTCGGTCTACAGGCAGACGATCAGCCTGCGCTCACGGGTAGTCGCAAGCAGTTTGGACGCACATTCCAAAGCGTCCATTCTCTTCGAACTCGACGCCAAGATCAACGAGTTTCAGTCAGCGTTAAGGGAATTATTGGGCCTCGATCTGATCGCCTTCACTACCAAGGCAGAAAATCAGCCTAGCTTCGGAGGCAGGGGAAGCTCTGCCGACGAGACTCCGCGCAGCGTAACGCCGGGCGAGGAGTTCCTCGTTCGTATTCACACCTCGCGCGCCAGCAATGAAGTTCAGTTGAGCCGCGTCTGGCTGGAGAGTCGCAGCGGCGATCCCTGGAAGACCGAGAAGCTGCCTGGCGAAATCGACCCAACTGCATGGGTCGCCGATTCGAATTTCCGGGTTCATGCCGCCGACAACGCTGAAGCCACTCAGCCCTACTTCACGCGCCCCTCCATCGAGCAGCCGTACTATGACCTGACCCAGCCCGAGTATCGCCTGCGCTCCTTTGCGCCTTACCCACTGGCGGCCTGGGCCGAGTTCACCTTTGATGGACTTCCTATCCGCATTGGCCAAGTGGTGCAAACGATGCAGCGCGTTCCTGTCGTGGGCGGCGTTTATGAGCCGTTAGTCGTCACGCCCCTGATCGGCCTGCGCATCGACCCTGAAGCCCGCATTCTTCCGCTCGATGGAAGCGCTCTGCCGGTGCGCGTCACCGTCCATGCGCAGGCCGCAGCCGAAGGCTCGGTCACACTCAACCTGCCCGCCGGATGGACCGCTCAACCGGCCGAGGCACGCTTCCATCTGGCCTCTGCCGGCGATACGGAGCCATTGGTCTTTTCCGTTACGACGGATGGCGCTACGACGGGCGCGTATACGATTCAGGCCATCGCCCGCTCCGACGGCCACGAGTACAGAACCGGCTGGCAGAGCATCGGCTACCCCGGCCTGCGCCCTTATAACCTTTACCGGCCCGCCCAGTTGAAGACCCGCAAGATCGACGTGAAGCTAGCGCCGGGGCTGCGCATCGGCTACGTAATGGGCACTGGCGACCGGGTTCCGGAGGCAATCGAAGGCCTGGGCGTTGCGCCGCACCTGCTCACTTCGACCGAGCTGACCACCGCCGACCTCTCCGCCTGGAACGTGATTGTCCTCGGCATTCGCGCCTACTCCGCTCGCCCTGAGCTCGCCGCCGCTCAGCCGCGGCTCGACGAGTTTGTCCGCCGCGGCGGAACGCTTGTCGTTCAGTACCAAAGCGGCAACTTCCCTGCTCCGTTCCCGTTGTCGATGGGCCGCATGGCGGAGCGTGTGGTGGACGAGAGTGCGCCGGTGAAGCTGCTGGAGCCGGCTAATTCGCTGCTGCGCTGGCCGAATGAGATCGGAGCCGCGGATTTTGACGGCTGGGTCGAGGAGCGCGGGCACTCCTTTCTCGATAGCTGGGATGCGAGTTACACGCCGCTGACCGAGACCGCCGACCACGGACAATCCCCGCAGCGCGGCGGCCTGCTGGTGGCGCATCCCGGCAAGGGGACTTATATTTATGTCGCCTATGCGCTCTATCGCCAGCTTCCCGAGTTAGTGCCGGGAAGTTATCGACTGCTGGCTAACCTGCTCAGCGCCGGCCGGGAGAGCGCCGCGCGCCCATAGCAGCTCGAACCCGGCGAAATAACTATCAAATCTGGATAACTTTCTACATTAAAAGAATGTTAATTTATAGCCCTGCCCGACGTGCGAAGATAGACGATAACTTTGTTAAAAGTGGATGAATTCGTCAAATATTCAT
>JBKQLG010000193.1:0-6537 GCA_052147235.1 Occallatibacter sp. | reverse complement strand
CACATTCCCACCGCCGCGGCTACAACGAGCTGAGTGTGAAAAAATCCCGAAAAGGAGCCGTCCGCGCTGCCCGCCTCGAACTCGACGTTCAGGCTCATTCCTGGATTGGAAAAGACTATGCTTTTTTGCATCTCAATTCTTTGCGTACCGAGCAGTTCACGTTGAGGTTAAGGTTTCTCTTCGCTCATTGCTGGATTTCTTCCGCCGCCGGCAGGATTCCCATCTTCCGATAGATCGGCCGAATCTGACTTCGCAGCGCAGGCAGGCGCGTCGCGAACCAGGCCGCGCCCAACAGCACCACCGAACCGGTCATCATCACCGTCCGTGGCGCGCCCACCGCGGTTGCCATGGTCCCGGCCAGCAGGCTGCCGAAGGGCGCCATGCCCATGAAGGCCATCGTATAGTAACTCATCACCCGCCCGCGCTTGTCGTCTGTGACAATCGTCTGAATCACGGTGTTGCTGGCAGCCATGCCCTGCATCATGCCCATGCCGGCGATGAAGACCATCGCCATCGAGAGCCAGAACCAGTGCGAGAGACCCAGGCCGACGAGTCCCGCACCGAAGACCGCCGCGGCAATGGGAATCATCTTCACCAGCCCGCGCACGTGCTTGCGCGCCGCCAGAGACAACGCCGAAAGCAGCGCGCCCAGGCCCATCGCGCCCATCAGGAATCCCAGCGTGTGCGGCCCTCCGCCCAGCACCGTCTTGGCGAAGACCGGCATCAGCACCACGAAGGGCATGCCCATCAGGCTGACCAGGGCAAAGAGCATCAGGATGGTGCGGATGGGCAGAAACTCCGTGACATAAGTCCAGCCGGCTTGTAACTCCGTGAGCATCGATGCGGCCGCGCGCTTCACCACGGGCGCTTGAAGGCGCATCAGCAGCAGCGATGCAATGACGGCAATGTAACTGATGCCGTCGATGAGAAAGCACCAGCCCTCGCTGGAGACCGCGATCAACATTCCGGCCAGCGAAGGGCCGATCAGACGCGCCACATTCACCATCGACGAGTTAATGGCGATGGCGTTCTGCAGGTCGCGCTTGTCATCGACCATCTTGACCATGAAGGATTGCCGGCCGGGCATATCGAAGGCATTGATGCAGCCCTGCATCACGCTTAAAACGAGCAAGAGCGGAATGGTGATGTGGCCGGAGAGTGTCAGAGCCGCCAGCGCCAGCGCTTGGACCATCGACAGCGTCTGCGTCCACACCAGCACCTGGCGGCGGTCGAGCCGGTCCACCCAGACGCCGGCAAAGGGCGCCAGCAGAAAGCTGGGAATCTGCCCGGCGAAGCTGACCGTGCCTAGCAAGAGAGCCGAGCCGGTGAGCCGGTAGACCAGCCAGCCGGTGGCCACGCGCGTCATCCAAGTGCCGATTAAGGAGATGGTCTGGCCGCCAAAGAAGAGCCGGAAGTTGCGATGGCGCAGCGCCCGCCAGGCATGGGAGACGCCGGCGCGCGGCTCCGCTTTCAGGCCGGCCTCGGCCACATCCCCCGGCATTGCTGGATCCATCCCGCCCAAAATTACGCCCTCATTCGCAGTTTATCGTGGCGGGGGTTTCGGAATGGTCCAAACGCTCTGAGTTGAATCAATATCCACGTAGCTAAAAAGTGTGACGGTCGTACAGCCGAAAATTGACTTCGACGTTGATCTTGACCGGGACGGGCATTCCATCTTTCATCGCAGGCTTGAATCTATATCGATTAACTGAATCGACTGCATTTTCGCTCAGTCCATAGTCCAATGGCTTCACCACATGCACATTCTGCGGCATCCCTTGTACATCAACAATCAAAGAGAGCAGGCAGATGCCTTGGAAATGTGCCCTTCGTGCCGCGTCGGTGAAGACCGCTTCAACGTTGTTCAAAGGAACTGGTTGGCTGACTTGACCACCTACTTTAGTGATAGCGGAGTTGGATATGGAAATATCAAACTTGTCTGGAATATCCGTCTGTAATGGGATTGGCGTAAAAGTTTGTTGCGGCTGGGATCTCAGCCGTAACGAGAAGGTCTTCTTACCCGCATCATCCTTCTTTTCGACAATGCAGGCTTGCAAACCCATTTCCAGGGATTGCGCGACTATAACCGGTGAGCCATCATGGGTTCCGGGCTTAAATCGATCCGCTCCGGCGATTTGGAGTGCAATTTTGTCCAAGTCCGTGCCAAGTGGGTGAAGAAAGAAGATGCGATGCGGTTGGCCCGCCGCGTCCACGAGCAGTGAGAGTTCGACCTTTCCGTCCACCTTCTTCTTGCACTTTTCCGGAGGGATGGGCTGCAGGTTGGGTGAAAGCAGCTCCGGCGCTGTCACTCCCGGACCCACCGTATAGACCTTAACCTTGGCCGGTTGCGCATCCACTGTGACAGGAGGTGTAGACGAACTGGTCTGTTGTCCACCGGACAAACTCGCACCCACCCCAACAAACAGCGCCATAAGCAACAACCGACGCATAGACCCTCCTCTCACCCTACACGGAGAATCTATCACACGAGACCCATCATCCTGCCTGTTCGCCGGTAGCATCGGGCAGGCACTTACCCATCGCGGCGGGCGAGCTCGCGGCCTCGGAGAGTCTTCGGGTCATCACCTGGAAGTGATAACCCATTACTGCCAGAGTCATCGCCGCGCCGATGCAATGGCGATAACGCGTGGCCACGGTCAGCAGAAACTTCCAGTAGCTCCAGCGCTGTTTGCCGAAGACTCCCTGGCGCAGGATCGAAGTTATAAAGGCGCGTGCATTGGCGACGGTCAACCATTGCTGCCGGGTCTTTCTCTCGCCGGTTCGCGGATGCGTGCGGCTCAGGTAAAGCTTCACGCGCTCATAGTAGGCCGCGCTGGAGTAGATCCTCTTCAGCACCGAGCGATAACCCTCCACCAGGCGCGCCGCGTCCATGTTAGGAAGAAAGTTCAGCTTGTCGTCCGTGTTATCGCCGCGGCCCGCGTCCACAATTCGGCCTTCCTTCCACAATCGCCGGAATAACTGGGTTCCGGGCATAGCTTGCAGCAGCCCCACCATGGCGATGGGAATGCCGCTCTTCTGAATAAACTCCACCATGCGGTCAAAGATATCATCGCCATCGGTATCAAAGCCCAGGATGAAGCCGCCCATCACCTGCATCCCATAACTCTGGATGGTGGCCACGCTCTCCAGCAGGCTGCGCCGCGTGTTCTGTAACTTGTTGCTCGAGATCAGCCCCGATTCATCGGGCGTCTCTATGCCCAGGAAAACGGAGACGAAGCCGGCGTCTTTCATCAACTGCATCAGCTCCGGATCGTCGGCCAGATTCAGCGAGGCCTCGGTGTTGAAGTCAAAGCTGGTCTTGTATTGGCCGCGCCAGTCGGCCAGCGCCACGCATAACTCCTTGGCGCGCGCCTTGTTGCCAATAAAGTTATCGTCGACGATGAAGACAGCCTCTCGCCAGCCAGCCGCGCGCAACTGGTCCAGCTCGGCCAGCACCTGAGCAACGGCTTTGGTGCGCGGACGCCGGCCATAAATCTCAATAATGTCGCAGAACTCGCAGTTGAAGGGGCAGCCGCGCGAGTATTGCACGGCCATCGTCGAGTAGCGGCGCATCTTGATCAGGCTCAGATCGGGCAACGGGCTGGTTGCCATCTCCGGCCTTTCCGCGGCCTGATAGACCGGCGCGGCTCTTCCTTGCTCCAGATCGCGCGCCAAGCCGGTGATCAGGCTCTCTGCCTCGCCGATCACCACATGGTCCGCCTTGAGTTCTGCGGCCGACAGGCTGCTGGCAATCGGCCCGCCCACTACCGTCCGCAAACCGCGCGCCCGGCAGCGCTCGACGATAGCCGCCAACGACTCGCGCTGGATGTGCATTGCGCTCACCAGCGCCACATCCGCCCAGGCCAGGTCGCGGTCGCTAAGGCGCTCCACGTTGGTGTCCACCAGCCGCTTCTTCCAGGCCTTCGGCAGCAGCGCGGCCACCGTCATCAGCCCCAGCGGAGGCTGCGCCGCCCGCTTGCCCAGGAACTTGAGCGCGTGCTTGAAGCTCCAATAGGTATCGGGGAATTCCGGGTAGATCAACAGGGCATTCATGGGCTTCCTCTAGGGGATGAAGAACGGCAAGCGGGCATAAATCACCACGCTCGGCTTCGGCACTCTGCTCCGCAATCAGTTTGCTCTAACGGAGGCGGAAAAGATGTGCAAGAGGGACCACTTCGTCGAAAAACAGCGCACTTTCGGGATTTAGCGTTCGGACTATTTCCGCGGATCGAGCATGGAGCCGCGGGGAAATCCGGTCGATTCGCGCACCACCAGCCGCGTCTCGATGGGATAGTCGCGCCGCGACGCCGGCGTACCCTCCACGTGCGCCCGGAGCGCCATCACCGCCGCCCGCGCCAGTTCAAAGCAGGACATCTGGATGGTGGTCAGCGGCGGCGTGGTCATCTGCGTCAGATGGATGTTGTCAAAGCCGATGACGGAGAGGTCATCCGGCACGCGCAGCCCGGCGCGGTAGGCCTTCTGCAGCACGCCGATGGCCGTTATATCGTTGGAGCACATCACCGCAGTGGGCATCTCGCCGCCGGCTAAGAGCTTTTCCGCGGCGGCCATGCCCCCTTCCATGGTGTGATCGCCTTCTACAATCCGCTCTGTCTCGACCGTGATGCCGCACTCCTGCAGCGCGCGATGAAAGGCCGCCAGCCGCGAGTGCGCTGAATGAAGGCGCAGCGGCCCGCTGATGAACGCGATATCCCGGTGCCCCAGCGCGGCCAGGTGCTGCACCCCCTGGCGGATTCCCTGGTGATAGTCCACGCGCAGCAGGCTGATGCCCGGCGCATCCGGCCCCACATCTACAAACACCAGCGGCACCTTGCGCTCGGCCAACTGTCCCAGCAGCGGCTCTTCAATGCCGAAGGTCATCACCGCGACGCCCTCTGCCTTGCGCTCGACCATGCGGCGTATGCAGCGTTTCATCCGCTCGGGGTCGTAGTTTGTCGAGCTGATCAGCATCTCATATCCGAACTCCACGGCCACATCCTCGAATCCTTGAATCAACTCGGGGAAAAACGGATTGGTAATCTCGGAGACGATGAGTCCCAGAAGCCGGCTGCGCCCGCTGACCAGCGCGCGGGCCTGGGTATTGGGCAGATAATCCAGCTCTTTGATCGCCTCCCAAACCCGTTTAGCCATCTTGGCGTTCACGGTAGGAACGTGATTGATGGTGCGCGAGACAGTGGCGATGGAGACTTTGGCCATCCGCGCAACAGTATGCATATCCATGCGCTCTGGATTTCGTGGCGCGCGCCGCTTGGTCTTGGGGGTGCGATCAGTCATGGGGACAATGTAGAATGCGTTTACATAATACGATACATGGGTTGCTTGACAGGCGATGGGAATAAAAATTACTTTCATCTTACGGTTTGAGAAAAGGTTTACCGCCGTCCCCGGTTTCTGTGCATTTTCGTTTCTCTGTGCCGGGGTAGGATAATCTCTGTGCCTTGTGGAGCATTTGCATGGATTTCTTGCGTTTGCAAGCTGAAGTGCTGGAAGCCAACCTCGAACTCGTCCGTCGCGGGCTGGTCCTCTACACCTTTGGCAACGCCAGCGGCATCGACCGCGAAGCCGGAATCATCGCCATCAAGCCCAGCGGCGTACCCTACGAGCGGATGACCGCCGCGGATATCGTTCTCTGCGATCTCGACGGCAAGATCATCGAAGGCCGGCTGAAACCCTCCTCTGATCTGGAGACGCATCTGGAGCTTTACCGGGCCTTCCCGGCCATCGGCGGCGTGGTGCACACCCACTCCGAATTCGCTACCTCATGGGCGCAGGCCGGACGCAGTATTCCCGCCTTTGGCACCACCCACGCAGACTACTTCCATGGCCCAGTGCCGGCCACCGAAGAACTGAGCGACGAAGAGATTCAGGGCAGATACGAGCTGAACACCGGCAAGGCCATCGTGCGCCGTTTCAGCTCTCTCGACCCCATGGCCATGCCGGCCGTGCTGGTAGCCGGGCACGCGCCCTTCACCTGGGGCAAGACTCCGATGGACGCAGCGCATAACGCAGTCATACTGGAGACAGTAGCCCGAATGGCTGTTTACACTAGTCTGTTGAATCCCGAAGGCTCCGGCGTTTCTCAGGCGCTGCTGGATCGGCACTACTACCGAAAACATGGCGCGGATGCAACTTATGGACAAGAGAAGATCTAGCAATTGGCCGCTCAGAAAAGAGGTTTGAAACCGTGATTGTGAACTGTATGGCCCACCTTGTATCGCCCTCACTGCTGGCCGTCAGCGCCGCGCCGATCGCGCATCTGCGCATCCTCGACATGATCGTGATCGCCGTCTACTTCGCCATGGTGATCTGGATCGGCTTTTACCTCAAAGGCCGCTCCAACACCGGCGAAGAGTTCTTCATGGCCGGCCGCGAGATGACCGCCTGGATCGCCGGCCTGAGCTTCGTATCCGCCAATCTCGGCTCGCTGGAGCAGATGGGCTGGGCGGGCACGGCTTACGAATACGGCATCCTGGCCACGCACTGGTACTGGATCGGCGCCATCCCCGCCATGCTCTTCCT
>JBKQLG010000192.1:0-26926 GCA_052147235.1 Occallatibacter sp. | reverse complement strand
GGCCGTGTGACTGGTGTTCATACGTTTGCTCTTCCGATATAAGTAAATTATCGCAATTTCAATCAGCATTTCATCGACTATGCTGTCCCCCACCATGAAGCCATGCCTGTGGCCGAAGTGGCCACGCGGACGCGCACTCTGGCTCTGGGCGCTAATCCGGCCGCGGCGCCCGATCCTCAGGATAACAAGGATTGGATGCGCTGGAATAACTACGGCATCGGATTGCTCGATGCGCAGCAGTATGCCGAAAGCGCACGCGCCTTTGCAAGAGTTGCAGAACTGCGCCCCGATTATGCTGATGCTTTCACCAATGTCGCCATCGCCAACTTTCAATGGGAACGCTTCGACGCCGCGCGAGTTAACCTGGAGAAAGCACTCCAGCTTTCTCCGCACAACGCACGAGCGCTCTATTACCTTGCGCTGGTGGAGCGCACTCAGGGGCATCTGGACGCCGCGATCAGCGATCTGCGCGAAGTCACAGCGCAGTTTCCCAGGTCGCGCGACGCGCACCGCGAACTCGGCTTCTCCCTCTATCAGCAGCATAAGTACGACGATGCGCGAAGCGAATACGAGACGCTTCAGTCAATCGATCCCGATGACCTGGCGGCGCATTACATTCTCTCCATTGTTTATCGCCGGCTGGGCATGAAGGAGTTAGCCGCGCGCGAGGCAAGCGCCTTTGCGGATCAGAAAGACGATCCCACGGCCAGCACGTATGCTCTGGAATTCCTGCGCAAACATCCGGAGATCACTTCAGAGAGCGTACCATGGCACACGCACAGCGACTTGACGGCACAGAGGGCCGCAGGCGGAGAGGCGGTTTCTCCATGAGGATCGGCTTGTTAGTCCTGGTTATTCTCATGGTTTGCTCTTCCACGGGTTTTGCCTCTTCGCGCAGCAAGAAAGCGCACGGCGCGTCTGTTTTTGCCGCCAGCGGATGCTCGCATTGCCATAGCATCCGCAATGAGGGCGGCCACAAAGGGCCTGACCTATCGGGCGTGGGTCGGAGATTAAACAAAGATCAGATGCGCCTGCAGATCACCGGAGGCAGCAGGCTGATGCCGCCTTTCGGAGAAACATTGCAGGATACGGAGATTGCGGATTTGATCTCTTACCTGCGCTCCTGCCGGGATAAGCAGAAGAAATAGGGACGCTCACCGGAAGATGCGCCGGTTGCGATATAATTTAGGCGATGGAGGACTTTCATTTGTCTTACCGGCCTGGATTATCAGCAGCGCTCGCCGCATTGTCGCTTCTTTGTTATATTTCGTCTTTGCCGGCGCAGACTTCACCGCAAGAACAGCAGCACGGGATACAGCCCACCGCGAGCGGAATGGCGCAGATGGGCATGGCCAATGCCGGTCCGCAGAAGGCGCAGTTCGACAGCCAGCATCGTCCTATTACCGCCGGCGGCTTTATTAAAACCGGCCCCATTATCTTCATGGATGTTGCCGATGCAGCCCATCTTACGCGCTGGCATCACAAGGCTGGCACGCCGGAAAAACGCCTCATTCTGGAGGCCAAAGGCCCGGGCGTTTGTCTGCTGGACTATGACAATGACGGCTGGCTGGACATTTATCTTGTAAACGGCTCGACTTATGATTCGCTCGCGGGCAAAGCTACTCCGCCGCACGCGGCGCTTTTTCATAACAATCGCGATGGAACCTTCACCGATGTAACGGAGAAGGCCGGCGTCGCCAACGACCGCTGGGGATATTGGTGCGCGGTGGGCGATTACGACAACGACGGCTGGCCCGACATATATGTGACTAACTACGGAGAGAACCGTCTGTATCACAATAACCGCGACGGCACCTTTACAGATGTGGCGGGAAAGGCCGGCATTACTGTTGGCACGGCGCAGCATCCGGTTTGGTCCACAGGCGCGACTTTCGGCGACTACGATGGGGACGGGCGGCTGGACCTGTTTGTGGCGGGTTACGCGAAAATTGACCTGAACGATCCTCCGCTTTCCGGGTCGAAAGCGGTCGGCTATGCATTCTGCCAGTACCGTGGGGTGGAGACGATGTGCGGCCCGCGCGGCTTGAAGGGCGAACAGGACCATCTTTTTCATAACAATGGCGACGGAACCTTTACGGATGTGAGCAAGAAACTGGGAGTGGACGATCCCAACGGATACTACGGCCTCGGCGCTTTGTTTGTGGACGTGAACGGGGATGGCAAGCCGGACCTGCTGGTGGCCAACGATTCCACGCCTAATTATCTGTATATGAACAAGGGAAATGGAACCTTCGAGGATCAGAGTTATGAAAGCGGATACGCGCTCAACGGCGACGGGCGCGAGATCTCAAATATGGGCATTGCGGCGGGAGATTACGAGAACAACGGCCATCTTTCAATAGTGAATACCAGTTTTGCCGACGACTACAATGTGCTTTTTCAGAACGACGGGCAAGGTTTTTTCACGGATGTGAGTTATCAGGCAGGCATTGCGGAGTCATCGATTCCATTTGTCGGTTTCGCGGACGGGTTTCTGGACTACGACAATGACGGGTGGAAGGACTTGCTCGTCATCAATGGCCACGTTTATCCGGAGGTGGACAAACACCCGGATTGGGGGAGCAGTTATGCCCAGCGCCCGCTGCTCTATCACAACCTGAAGAATGGCAAGTTTGAATTGGTTCCAGCGGTCGAAGGTACCGGGCTTGCCGTGGTCAGCGTGGGCCGCGGAGCCGCATTCGGCGATATCTTCAACGATGGCAAAATCGATGTGATTATCAATAACATGGACGGGGTTCCGGTGCTGCTGCGCAACGTGAATCCGGATCACCATAACTGGGTTGAACTCAAGCTGATTGGAGGGCCCAAGAGTCCCCGCGATGCGGTTGGAGCGACTGTCTATCTGGCGGCGAACGGCATGCGCCAGCGTGGAGACGTGCTGAGCGGCGGAAGCTATCTCTCCTCCAACGATCTACGCGTTCACTTTGGGCTGGGCGACGCGACCGATGCGGGGACGGCGGAGATACACTGGCCTTCCGGCGCAAAGGAGAAGGTGAAGCTGCCCGCAGTGGACCGCATTTATACAATTACCGAGGGCCATGGGATTACCGGGGCGCTGTGCGGCGGCAACTCGTGCGCGGAGGCAGGTACGGCTCCGACGCCGGCGAAGGCGAGCAAGCCCTCAAACAGCGGCCTAAAAAAATAGTGGCTGCCATGCGAGTAGGCAGCCACCGTAAGTCACACTTTGAGAGACCAATACAGGAGACAATCACAGAGTACCGGCAGGTCGAGGCCGTGTCTTGAGCCAAATGAATGAGCCGGGAGTCCATCGATAGGTGGAGAGCGGCGCCGGCATTTCTGTGATTGCCCGCGGATGCTTCTGTGCATTTCCGCTTCGACCAATTACTGTGGTAGTGCGCAGTTTTTGCGCAGGTTGAAGACTGTTTGAGGGGAGTTGCCCCCGATCCCGTGGTCCACAATCACGCCAATTCGATGGATGAAGCGGAGCAGGCCCGGCGCTTGCCAGTGGCTGGCGGAGATCCTCGCGCGGCGGCGCTGCGCGTCCTGCTGGCAGCAGCGTTGCTGCTGGGCTGCGGACTACCCGGCCTGGCGCTGGAGCCTTCCACTCCGCTGGCCAACTACGGCCGTCAGTCGTGGGGGATGGAGAACGGGCTGCCGCAGAATACCGTGCAGGCGCTGGTTCAAACACGCGACGGCTTTGTGTGGCTGGGGACCGAGGTGGGGCTGGTTCGCTTTGACGGCAACGGGTTTGCGGTCTTCGACAAGAATTCAATGCCGGCGCTGCCGGGGAACGACGTGCGCTGTTTGCTGGAGTCGCGCGACGGTGCGCTGTGGATTGGGACTAGCGAGGGACTGGCGCGGTGGAAGGACGGGGTTGTTACGGCCTTCACTACACAGGATGGATTGCCGGGGAATGGGATTCGAGGATTGGCCGAGTCGTCGGCTGCTGGGCTTTTTGTCTCGACGGACCTTGGTCTCGTCCGGTTGGCCGGGGAACGGTTCGTATCAGCTACCGAAGGACTGCCTTCTGGAACCGTCAATTTTCTCTCAACGGACAAAGAGGGGATGCTGTGGACTGCCACAGCGCGGGGCTTCTTCTTGAGCCGCGACAATCATTGGGCCGGGCCGATGTTTAGCAGTCTTTTCCCCAATGCCGGAGCGGAGTTCTTTGCAGCTTTTCAACCTGGGCAATTTTCGGCCGCGAACAAGAATGTGGTGTTGGCTGTGATCCGCGATGGAGTCTTGGCGCGCCTTACCATCGGTCACGAACTCCCCGGCAGTCGCATTCAGACGATCCTCGTCGACCATGAGGGCAGCCTTTGGATTGGCACCAACTCCGGTCTGGTGCGATTTCTGCCTGGCCAGGTGCATTTGCCGCCGCCTCCCCCTGATCGCAATTCCTCCACCGGCGGAACAGCGAATATCAGTCCCGCTCGTGTGCAATTGCTTCCCGTGACTGACCCGCTGGCCACGGCGTCGATACTCTCGCTGATGGAGGACCACGAGGGCAATCTGTGGGTGGGGACAGAGACCGGCGGCCTGCACATTTTGCGCGATCAGCGCTTCCGCACCCTGGGCGCGCGGGAGGGGCTTTCTTCCGATGCTGCGACCGCCGTGGTAGAGGACGGCGCGGGCACGCTTTGGGTAGGAACAAATGGCAGCGGGCTGAACGCACTGCGCCGGAGTGGTGACGGGAAAAATCAAGTTAAGAATTACACCGTGCGCGATGGTCTGCTGAGCGACGTAATTCTCTCCTTGGCTGCCGCGCCGAATGGCGACCTTTGGGTGGGTACGCCGGACGGCCTCAACCGCATTCGCGCGGGCAAGATCGACTCCTTCACCTCGGCGGACGGGCTGCCGGACGACTTTATCCGTTCGCTGCTGGCCGATGCCGATGGCTCTCTCTGGATTGGCACGCGGCGCGGGCTGACGCATTGGATGTGGTTGAAGGCTGGAGCGATATTCGGCGGCCGAATGGTGACGCTTACGCAGGCCAATAGGCTTGGCAGCGATCTGGTGGGCGCGATGGCGCGGGATGCGAAGGGCGATCTGTGGGTAGCCACGCTCGCCGGCCTTTCGCGGCTGAGCGGCGGCAAGATTGTCAATTTCACGACCGCGAATGGGCTTTCCAGCAACGTAGTCACGGCGCTGCTGCCGTACGGGAACGGGATGCTGCTGATCGGCACACAGGAGCACGGATGGAACCTGTGGGATGGGCAGCACTTTACCATGGAGACGAACGGCGGCCTGAATCAGACCACCATCCACGCGATTCTCGACGACGGCAGCGGCCATCTGTGGTTTGCAACCGGCAACGGAATCGCGCGCTGCGATTGTGGCGGCGCTGGGATGCAGGCGGCTGAATGCTCGCATTGGATCGAGTTCGGCGCCGCCGATGGGTTGCGCAGCCGCGAGACGGCCACCAACAGCCATCCTTCTGCGTGGCGCTCGCGCGACGGCCACTTGTGGTTTGCCACGCCCAAGGGATTGGTGGAGGTCGACCCGGCGCATTTTCCGGTAAACGTTGTTCCGCCGCCGGTGGTGCTGGAACGCTTTGCTGTGGACGATGTGACGCTGCGTGCGACGCCACTGCGTGGGGCAGCCTTTCCGCTGGAAGTTCCAGCCGGCCATGTGCACTTCCAATTCGACTACGCGGGATTGAGCTTTACCGCGCCGCAGAAGGTGCGCTACCGCTTCATGCTGGAGGGCTTCGACCGCGGCTGGACCGAGGCCGGCGCGCGCCGCTCCGCTTACTACACGAATATTCCGCCGGGACGCTACACCTTCCGCGTGCAGGCGGCCAACAACGACGGCCTTTGGAACACCGAGGGCGCGGCGCTGGCCTTTGAACTGCGCCCGCACTTCTATCAGACCCTCTGGTTTTATGCGCTGCTGCTGGCGGTAGTGGTGGGAGTTGTGGTGTTGTTGCTGCGGCTGCGGCTGCGCCGGGCTGAGGGCGAGTTCCGCGCCGTGCTGGGCGAGCGCAACCGCATCGCGCGCGAGATTCACGACACGCTGGCCCAGGGCTATGTGGGCATCTCGGTGCAGTTGGAGGTGCTCAGCGAACTGCTGCGTCACCACAAGCCGGAGGCCGCGGTCAGGCATCTCGACCTGACCCGCGGCTACGTGCGCGAAGGCCTCGCCGAAGCGCGGCAGTCGATCTGGGCGCTGCGTTCGCAGGACGCGGGCGAGACCACTCTACCGGTGCGCCTGCGCCGCATCGTCGAGGCCGAAGGCGGTCACGGATTGGAGGCCGGCTTCAGTCTCTTTGGCGCGTACCGGCCTTTGCCTACAGAGACGGAGCGCGAATTCCTGCGCGTGGCCCAGGAGGCCATTCATAATGTGAAGAAGCACGCCGAGGCGCGGCATTTGTTTGTTCAGTTGGAGTACGGACCGGAAGAGATTGCGCTCGAAGTTCGCGACGATGGGCGCGGCTTTGCGACGGAGCCTGAGCCGCAGCCGGGACACTATGGCCTGACCGGAATGCGCGAGCGCGCAACGGCGATTGGCGGCACGCTTGAGGTTGCGAGCGAGCCGGGAGTTGGAACCACTGTACGGCTGCGGACTGCGGCGCCGAGTGAGGCGCGAAGCGATTAGATTTGTGGTCTCCCACCCTTCCGCAAAATGCGCGGAAGGATGGGGCACCCAGAATTTATGGAAGACACTTAAGGAGCAACAGTGACGAAGGAATCGATTCGCGTGCTGGTTGTGGAAGACCACCATGTGGTGCGCCAGGGACTGGTTGCGCTGCTGAACGTGGTGGAAGGTCTGGAAGTGGTGGGCGAGGCTGCCGACGGCGTGGAGGCCATCGCGCAGTATCGCAGGCATCAGCCGGACATTGCATTGATCGACCTGCGGTTGCCGCGACTGAGCGGCGTCGAGGTCATCGAGCGCATCCGCATGGAGACGCCGCATGCGCGCTTCATTGTGCTCACGACCTATGACGGCGACGAGGACATCTATCGCGCGTTGCAGGCCGGCGCCCGCGCCTATCTGCTGAAGGGCATGACCTCGGAAGAGTTGATCGCCGCCATCCGCGCGGTTCATGCGGGCAAATCGCATATTCCGCCGGCGATTGCGCAGCGGCTGGCCGAGCGCATGGGCACCGAGGAGCTGACGCCGCGCGAGTTCGAAGTACTGGAGCAGATTGTGCGCGGGCTGAGCAACAAGGATATCGCCACCGAGCTGGAGATTTCAGAGGCCACTGTTAAAACCCACATCAACAACCTGCTGAGCAAGCTGGGCGTGACCGACCGGACGCAGGCGGCAACGGCCGCACTCCAGCGCGGCATTGTTACCCTCGAATCCCTGAGAAAGCCGAAGCCATGAAAAAAAATATTCTGTTTGCATTGATTCTGCTGCTGATTTGCCCGCATTCGCAGGCGCAAAAATCAGCCTGGCGGCAAGCCACCGATGCGGAGCTTGCATCGCTGCTGCCGGCGCGCGCGCAGGTGGAAAAGGAGCACATCGAGACGGAGATGCGCACCGCTTCCGGCATCGTGAATGGCCGCGGCCACACCATCGCCGGTGTAGTGCTGCTGACGGCCGGGTACTCCGCGGAAGGCAAGTATTCGCACTATCTGATTGTGCAAACGCCGATCCGCATCGGCGGTGTCGCGCTCAAGCCCGGCGAATATGTCTTTGGATGGACACGCGCGCAGAGCGGTGATGCGCTGAACGTGCACTTCTACGTGGCTGCGACGGGCGCGCTGATGGGCACCGCCGAGGCGCGTCGCATCGCCGGGTCTAGCCGCGTGGAAAGCCTGCACATCTGGCCTCCCGCCGACAAGGCATTGATTCAGATTGGACGCTTCGGCATTCCTTACGAGTTGGGCGAGGAGTAGAAGTTTATCGACTCAGCGCGGCTCGCCGGTCTGCAGGAAGGCAACGCCCGCGACCGTCTCTCCTGAAGCCAGCACGTTCCTGAGCCGCTCCGCATTAGCGCCGCTCCGGCTCTCGGCCGCCATCAGCATCCGCAGCGCAGCAGCTGGAGTGGTTTCAGGCGGCAGCCGGAAGATCCATGGAATGTTCGTCGAAGTCAGCTTCTTGTCGCTGCTCAGCGCCACCACCGGAACGAATGCTTTGAGCGCCAGTTGCTCGGCCAGGTGAGCCGAGTCGCGGTCCAGCGCCACAATTGCCAGAGCGTGCTCGTCCTTCAGCGCGTGAACCAGTTGCGTTGATGCCGCGCCCCAATTCTGATCGCTCGCGACGGGCACCAGCGTCCACGGCTTTCCGTTAGCCGCTCTCGATGCAAGCTCCGCCCGCACATCCGGCGAATGTGCAACGTCCATCGCGTGCGGTCCAAAGAGTACTACGCGGATTGGCCCTGCCAGGTCCGCCTGATGCGGCCCGGCATAATCCACGCCATCCTCGCCGACACGCGCATAAGGCACCTGCGGTGCGGCGGGCGCCGCTGGCGCGGGCACCTGCAGTGCGGCAGACGCCGCTGGCGCGGGCACCTGCGGTGCGGCAGACGCCGCTGGTGCGGCAGGGATTTGTGGGAGTAGAGGAGTCTTATCCATCTTTGCAACGCGATAAGTAATCGCGCCGTTATGCACCGTGCCCAGGTACATGGGAGCGACATTCTTCTGATTGGGATCGAAGACCATGTGCCCGGTGACGCCGTCGTACTCTTCAATGTCAGCCAGCGCATCGTGAATGCGCGCGCGATTCAAGCCTGCCTTGCAGATCGAATCCAGCAGCGCGTTCATCGCGTCATAGGCGAGTGAGGCAAACTGCTCCGGCTTCTCGTGGAAGCGCGCTTCAAATCTTTTATTGAAGTCGATCCACTTCTGGTCGTTGCGCGTGGGGTCGTAGGGGAAGACAGCTTCGAAACCCTCGGCCGCGTTTCCTGCCTCGGCCAGCAGCGTTGGCCCCAGCGTGCGATACGAGCCGAAGACGCGCTGCTTCATGCCCAAGGCGCGCATCTCTTTCAGAATTTCCGCTGTCTCCGCTTCGTCGGCCCACAGCACGATGGCATCAACGCGCGACCCGCGGATGACCCGCAACTGCCGCGCGAAGTCAGTGTCCCCCGGCATATACTTCTGCTCGATGACCACGGGATGGCCCAGCCGCCGCGATGCGTCGCGGAACTTTGGTACGCCCATCCGGCCATAGCGGTTGTTCACACGCAATATGCCCACGCGCTTCATTCCGAGTTCGGTGTAGATCCGCCTCGCCAAGGTAAACGTCTGCACCCGGTCATCCTGCAGAACTTCAAAGAACCAGGGAATATAGGTCTCAGGAATCGTCGGATCGGTGGAGGCCGAGTTGACGATGGGAATTTCTGCGCGCAGCGCCATGCGCAGCATGATGTGCGTCGATTCGGAGCTGATCGAGCCGAAGATTGCCCAATCCTGGTCATCGTAGATCATTTTGACCGTTTCATTCGAAGCCGAGCCCCAAATGGTGGGATCGGTGGGCCGCTCCTCGCCATAGACCGCCTTGGCCTGCCAGTTGTCGTAGTCGTTGTGCAGCATCAGGCGGAAGGGCTTGCCGCCGTAGCCTCCGTGCGCGTTCGCCTCTTCGATCGCCAGTTGCGCGCCGTGCAACATGCGCAACCCGAAGACTTCATCTGGATTGTGCTCGATTGGCCCGTAGAAGCCGATGCGGACCTCGCTCACATTCTTCGGATCGGGAATATCCCGCCCCGCGCCGGAGTAGATGTTGGGATGGGTGTAATTGAGAAAGTAAGGCGTGGCAAATTTCTCAAAGGGGCTCAAATCTGCCGGCTCATTCGCGTAGGGCTCGACGACGCGATCCTTTGGCGGACCCGGCGGATGCGCGCCGCAGGCGCACGTTCCCTTGCCCGAGATCGTAATCGGACTCGTATTCTCGTCCGCGGCCTGGGTCGAATACTGCGCGGCCAGCGGTGCAGCAATAACTGCTGCTGCCGCGCAGAACGCAACCAACATCCATCCCTTGCGCATGAAAACTACTCCTTGCTGCCCGATCCCTTGTCCGTGCGGAACATCGCGATGGCCTCGATCTCAATCAGCAATTCGGGGCGGCAGAGATGCGCCTGGATGCCCGTGGACGCGGGCAGCGGATCGAGCCCCAGCTCCATGAAGAAAGCCGCGCGCCCCGCGTGGAAGACGTCGTAGTCGCGGTCGATGTCGCGCAGATAGCACGTCGTCCGCACGATGTCGTGCCAGGTGGCGCCTTCGCTCTCCAGCAAGCCCGTGATGTTGTCGAAGGTCCGCCGCAACTGCGCTGAAAAATCGCCGATGTGAACGCTCTTGCCTTGCTCGTCGATCGACGCCGTGCCGGAGATCAGCAGAATGCAAACCCCGCCGATGTCGATCCTCATGCCGCGCGAAAAAGAGCTCGGCTTCGGGTAAGAGTATGCCTCGTTGAGTACGCCGTGATTGGTCATGGCGCGCTTTTCGATCGGCGCGTGCGCGATGGCTTCCGGAATATCCGCAAATGCATTCATGATTACTGCTCCTTATTGACTTATTGTTTCTGTGAAATTCCGTGGCTCAGCCCCTTGGCAGTGGCAACCCAGATGTCGCTGCCTTGAAAGTCAATGCCGAGAACATAGTTGTGAGCCGGCGCGGTGGTGACCGCGACCGGCTTCACGTTGCCTTGTGCGTCGCGCACTGTCATCTCCGGCTTGCCGTCTTTCAGTGACGGGCGATAGACAGCCCAGCTCACGCCGTCGTAATAAGCCAGCCCCTTGTCGGTGCAGAACCAGGCGCGTTTGGCGTCCACACCCTTGATGAAGTTGATGAAATTTGAGGGAAGCCCGCTATCTTTCATCAGAAAATTGTGCCAGTAGCGGCCATCGTAGCGGCTGCCTCCGAAGTAGGTTGCAGCCCAAACTATATTGTCCACATAACTGACCGAAGTGACAATCTCGTGGATCAGCCACTGGTCCTTGAAGAGCACGATCTCGTTTTCCTTGTCTGGGTCTTCATACATATCCCAGCGTCCGGAATTCTGGGTGTATTCGAGTAGTCCGCTGCCCCACACCGCGAAATAAACCTTATCCGGCGCGGCAGAGACTCCGTAGACCCAGATCTCGATCATCGGCGTGTTGCGCTCGTTGTAAAGCGCCCACTGGCCGGTGCGCGTATTCAGCTTGCAGCCACCCGCCGCCGTGGCCACCCACACGTTTTCACCTTCCACCGAGACGCCGTAGACCACATCGTTGCTCAGCCCGGAGTTCAACTGCGTGAAACTGTCGATGCGCCCGCCGGAGATGCGGCTCAGGCCACCCATAGTCCCGGCCCATACATCGCCGGTGCTTTTGTCCAGAGCCAGCGAAAGCACGGCGCGATGCGCCAGGCCGTCCTTCGTTGTGTAGGTCTTCCACTTGCCGTTCTCGTAGAGTCCCAGCCCGTTGTCCGTGCCCGCCCAGATGCGCTCCCCATCCACCAGCACCGAGTACACGTGATTGTCAGGCAGGCCGTTGGCTGTAGTGAAGTTCTCAAAGCGAAAGCGCGGCATCTGCGGCGGCGCGGCATTCGCCAACGGCGCGACGGCCGCGATCATTGCGCTAATCAAGAGTGTCTTCAATGCCAGCTTATTCATCGCGTCCTCAAATATTCGATTAGGTCGTTGAGCTCATCTTTGGTCAGATCGTTGGTGCGGCCGTGTTTGTCGTCTGGATTGTAAACCGTCCAGATCTCTTCCAGCGTGTGTGCCGAGCCGTCATGCAGATACGGCGCGGTAAGAGCGATGGCAGTCAATGGCGCAGACTTCAACATGCCGGAGTTGTCGGTTGGCTTGCGCGTTCCCACGTCAAACAATTTCTGGTTCGTTCCCTTGGGCCCGCTGTGGCAATAGGAGCAGCGGTTGCTCTCTGGAATCGGCTTGCCAAACTTGTCCACTGAGCGCTCGAATATCTCCTCGCCACGCTCCTGGGCAGGAGTCATCTCGCGGCCGGGCAGCCGCCACCGGTTGGGTCGTGGCTCCAAGCCGCGTATGTAGGTCGACAGATCGGCGAGTGTCAGATTGTCGTAATTCTCCGCGCGCCAGAAGTATTTTTCCGTTCGCGGGCCACACTCTGTCGGTATGTTGGGATTGCCGCCGTTCCACTTGTAAGGCTCTGTGTCCTTGATGCCTTCGAGCATCTTGTTGTCCACAATGTCGCGGCCAAATCCACTCGGCTCAAGATTCCATGTGAGTCCGTCGAAGGTGGAATCGATGTGGCAACTGGCGCACCCGATCTGCCCTTGGAAAGACTGGCGGGAGGTATAGAACGTCTGTTCGCCGTGGCGCATCGCTGTGATGGTCTTCGGCCCATCCAGCACAATCGTCGCGGTCACGCGATTCGCGCGCGTGTCGATCACGCTGATCGTATCGTCCAGGCGATTGGCGACGAACAGCCTGCGACCGTCGCGGCTCAACGTCAGCCCGCGCGGATCGTGTCCGACGGGAATGCGCGCCACAACATAATTCGCGCTCGCGGAAAGATCTTGAGCGAAGGAACCGGATGCGGGGTGCGGACGTGTGTGGATGAAGTGCATCAGCCGCGGTACATCGATGACGATCACGCACTCTGAGCCGCCGATAGTGATGTAGATGCGCGACTTGTCTGGTGCAATAGCCACGCCGAAGGGCCGCGCCGCATAACGTTCCAACTCATCTAGTGGAACTTCCACGGAAGCCTTGCCCACATCCGCGCCAAAGACCGTCAGCGTGTAAGCAAAGGCGCCGCCGTGTTCCAGATGCGCAAGCGGCACGAGGTTCTTGGGATGATATTCGGCGACTGCGCCCAGGCGGCCATCGTAGGAGAAGGCGAGATGAAAGACGCCTGCAATGCGGTCGAGCGGCATGCGGTCAACCACCACCGCGCGCGCTGCATCGATCACGGTAATCTCCGACTCCGGCGCGATGCGATTATCCAGCTCTGTCCGCACACGCGGCGGATTCGGATAAATATGTGTCGCGAAGATGCGGCTTCCATCCGGAGAGAGCGTCAGATAGCTCGCGCCGCGTCCAGCCAGCAAACGCTTCTCTTCCGCGCCGGTCTGAGCATCGAGCACTGCCACATCGTTGGAGATGCGATTCGCGACGAAGAGCCACTTGCCGGCACGATCCTCGACCACGCTCGACGGCTCCGCGCCCACCGGCCACGTCGCCGTCACGGCCAGAGTGCGCGTGTCGATTACCGAAAGCGTATCGTCCCAAGAGTTGGTTACTAACAGCCGAGCGCCGTCAGGCGATAAAGAAATGCCGCGCGGCACGTTGCCAACGGCGATGGTCTTCAGCACCGCATACGTGGCCGCATCCAGTACTCTCACCTCTTCGCTTTGCTGGCAGAGCACATAGAGGCGCGCGCCCTCGGGCGAGAGCAGAAGTTCCAGTGGCGAAGCATAGTTCGCATCATCGGCCTCGGCGGCGCGCACGGGATGATCGGTGCGCAGCGCAATGGCCAGCAGCGCCAGAGCGAGCGTCGCGAGTCCTGTACTCACCGCAATTTGGAAGCGCCCTCTCACTTCGGCTTCCTTTCTCCCGGCTCCTGCACGGTGAGAACACGGTCAACCTGCTGCGCTGCCAGCGTCTGTTCGATCCCGCTTGGCCAGTGAACGATCAGCTTATCCACCGTAGTTGCCGAGCCCAGCCCGAAGTGCAAGCGCTCGTCGTTCTGCGAGAGATAGCCGGAGCCGGCCACGCGCTGCGCAGTCTGCCGCTTGCCGGCGGCGAAGATTTCAACACGCGCGCCGATGCCGTCGCGATTGCTTTTTGTGCCCACGAGCTTGAGTTCGATCCAGTGGCCGGTATTGATGGTGACATTGTGCAGCAGCGTCCCTTTTCCGCCCAGGTTCACAACATACGCATCTACCTTGCCGTCGTTCATGTAATCCGCGAAGCACGCGCCGCGCGCTGTGGTGCGCTCGCTCAACACCGGACCGGCATCGCGCGAAACATCGGCGAACTTGCCGTTGCCCAGTCCGCGAAAGAGCGTGTGCTCCTGCGGAATCAGATGAATGAGCCCACCGTGAAAGATGAGAATGTCGAGCAGGCCGTCGTTGTCGAAGTCGTAGACGCCGGTACCCCAGCTCACGTATTGCGCGTTGGCCTGCGAGACGCCGTTGGACGCGCCCATATCTTCAAAGCTCATCTTGCCGGTGTTGTGCAACAGCCGGTTATAGTGGCCATCGGAGACCCACAGGTCGAGCACGCCGCGACCTTCGAGATCCGCAAAGACCGGGCCCATCGAGGATGTCGATTCGCCATTCTGACCGTAGGCCGTGCCGGTATCGTTCGCAACTTCTTCAAAAGTTCCATCGTGTTTATTGTGAAAGAGAAAATTTTCCGTGCGGTCGTTGGCAACGTAAATGTCATCCCATCCGTCGTTGTCGAAGTCCGCCGCGGTCACGCCCATGGTGCGGCCCACGTACGCGCCGATGCCCGATTTTTCGCTGACATCGGTGAATGTGCCGTCGCAGTTGTTGTGATAAAGCTTGTTGGTTTCGCCCTCGTAATCCAGCGGCCCAGGGTAGTTGTCCGCCGCGTAAAAGGCGCGATACTTGGGATCGAACTTCACGTAGCGGCCCACGAACAGATCGACGCATCCGTCTCTGTCGTAATCAAGCCATGTTGAACTGATCGCCCAACCATCCACGTTGATGCCGGCCTTCTTGGTCACATCGGTGAAGTGGCCGTTGCCGTCATTGTGATAGAGAATCGTCTTGCCAAAGCCGGTGACCAGCAGATCGACATAGCCGTCGTTGTCATAGTCCGCTGCCGTCACGGCGATTCCGTACATATCCGGATTGAGTCCGGCCTGCTCCGTCACATCGGTAAATGTGCCGTTGCCGTTGTTGCGGTAGAGATGATTGTGCGGCGGCGTTGCGGGCTTCTCCTTGAGCGGATACGGATGCATCGAGTCGTCGAGCGGCCGCCCGTTGACCACATAGAGTGATTCCAGGCCGGAGTTGTTGTAGTCGAACCAGATGCAGCCTGCGCCGGTGCCCTCGAGCAACGAACCCAACTGGCGCGAGCCGAAGCTGTGTGTGAAGTTGATGCCCGCTTTATTGCTGGCGTCTTCAAAGCGAATCACCGCCTGCGGTGGGGCAGACGCCGCATGCGGCACCTGCTGTGCGGCAGACGGCGCTTGCGCGCCATGAGCGGTCTGAGCATTGGGAAGAGTTTGAGCAGCAGCCACGGAGACAACGCCGAATAAAAGAAAAAAACGATAATTCATCTCAGTTGCCTCCCGGCGATTTCTGCTGCGCTGCGGCCGCACTATTCGCGCCGGAAAGGTCAACCGGCGTTGTCGTGCGCAGCAACACGGCGGGCATGCGATTCTCCGACGCGCGCTCCGGTCCCGTGTGGCAGCCCACGCAGATGCGCTGTTCGCCGCGGCGAATCCAGAACCATCCGTGCTCCTGCCGCACTATCGCGCCCTTCGCATCGAGCAGAGCAAAGCGAATCGGCTTGTCGGCGGGGGTCTTCACAAAAAAGGAACCATCGCTCTCAACCGGCGCCGTGCCCATCGCAACTGCGTGGCCTTGCGCGTCCTGCGCCTCCAGGCGCACTGAAGCAGGCGCAGCTTTGAGGTCGCCCATGCGCGATTGGCGCGCATCGAGCGCAAGCATATTGGCGTAGTCCCATGGGTGCAGTCCTGAGGGATGACGCTTGGGCGCAAAGCGCGGCGCAATCAGAACCGGCTCGACAAGATTCTCGCCGCTCACAGTCAACACCGCTTGCAACACATCCGAACCGGGCTTCCACAACATCAACGCATAAGGAGTTCCCGCCGCTGCCCGAGCGCTCACCAGCCATGCGCCCGAGGCCGTCTCGGCAATCGCGCCCGCATACTCCGCATGGGGAGCCGCGATCAACTCCTCGTGCGCCAGCGGTGAAGTGAAGCGCGCCAGTGAAGCTCCATGTGTGAAGATCACATCACCCGAGGCCAACTGCATTCCGCCCCAACGCGCCCTGCCATGATCGCAGCGGTACGACTCGACGCCCGAGCCGTCGGCGTAAACCAGAAATAGTTCGGGCGTCGCGCCTGCGCCAAGAGGGAAGCCGGCTTCAAAGAGAATGCGCCCGTCCGCGAGCACATCGGCGGGGAAGGCGCTGGCCTGTGTGTAGGTGAGCGGCAACACTCCCGGACCCGCTGTAGGATTCAGGAACGTGTATCCCGGCAGATGACCGTCCTCCGCGGACTGTAGTTGAAATCCCCACGGCTCGCGTTGCGCCCAGACCATGCGCCCACCGGGCAGATAGAGCGGGCGCACGGCATCGGTTGCCGTTGCAATCACCTTGCGCACGGAGCGATCCGCCAGCGTCAATTCCCAAATCTGCCACGGGTCGCTCGCTGCCTGCTTGCCCGCGAAGAGCACCGTCTTGCCATCGAAGGAAACGTTGGCGTCCGCGGAGGCCGCAAGGCCCTTTATCAGCGGCTCGGTCTTGCCTTCATGCACGACCAGCAGTTGCGCGCCCTTGGGAAATCGCTCAGCTCCGCGTAGCGCCGCAAGCGGCTCGTAAGCGGGCGCGGCAGTCACGATGATGTCCGCGCCGATCTCTGCCTCGTAGCTCTTCGCAACGTTGGGCGCAAACCCGCAGAGCGGGATCAGGAGTGCAGCTGACGCAACAATCGCCAGCACTCTGAAAGCGGAACTCATCGCACCGCCTCCATGAACCGTACTGGAGCCGTCTCGCGTCGCGCAACTCCCGGACGGCGCCGCGAATGTTCACGGTCGCGCAGAGCAAGCCATGGCTCAATATCAGCCATCATTTCGTCGAATTCCGCAAAGTCCAGCGACTGGCTGCCGTCGCTCCATGCTTTGGCCGGGTTGGGATGCACTTCCACGATCAGGCCATCTGCGCACGCGGCCACTGCAATGCGCGCCAGCGCGGGGACCAGATCGCTATGACCTGTCGCGTGGCTGGGATCGGCGATCACCGGAAGATGAGAGATTTGCTTGAGCAGCGCAATCGCGGAGACGTCGAATGTGTTGCGCGTCGCTGTTTCAAAGGTGCGGATGCCGCGCTCGCATAAAATGACGTTCGGGTTGCCGTGGTCGAGAATGAACTGCGCGGAACGCAGCCAGTCGGCAATCGTGGCGGCCATGCCGCGCTTCAGCAGTACCGGCCGGCCTGTGTGCGCCGCCGCTTCCAGCAACGTGAAGTTTTCCATGTTGCGCGTGCCGATCTGCAAAATGTCGGCGTACTCGGCGACCATCGGCGCGTCCTCTTCCGAGAGGACTTCCGTCACGATGGCCAGGCCGCTCTCTGCGCGCGCGCGCGCGAGCATCTTCAGCCCTTCCAGGCCCAGCCCTTGAAATGCATAAGGAGAACTGCGCGGCTTGAAGGCGCCGCCGCGAAGGATACGCGCTCCGGCGCGGCGCACATGATTGGCCGTCGCCATCAACTGGAACTCCGTCTCCACCGAGCAGGGCCCAGCCATGGTGATAAACTCACCGCCGCCGATCTCCAAATCCAGCACCGGCACTACGGTCTGCTGGCGCCGCGCGCTCTTCAGGCAATCGGGGCTTTCGGCAAATAGTTCGCACCAATCTTCACGCACCTTGCGCGCTCCGTTCTGGGGAATCTTAAGGCTACTGGAATCGCACAGGCAGTGCCTCCATCGAAAGGTGGAGACGCGGAGTGCAGGGAATCGGGAATTGGTAATAGGGAACAGCTCAGCTACTTAATAGCAAAGTGTAGTATCTATTGCAAAGCGATGGGAGGCGGCCGATAGCCAAAGGCCGCATCCACAAAGGCTGCAATGCCCAGTGCGGTTTCGTCCTGAAAGGGCCGCGCAACAATCTGCACGCCGATCGGCAGGCCTTCAGGCGAGCGGCCCACGGGAACCACCGCCGCCGGGCTGGCCAGCGCGTTGAACCATTGCGTGTGGCGCACGGCGTCTAGGTAATCCACCGCGCGCCCCTCGATGATCCATTCGCGCTCGCCGTGACGAAATGCGGGAATGCTGGCCACGGGGCACAGCAGTACCGGATGCTCGCTCATCTCTTCGAGAGTCTTTGCGCGAATCAGGTCCAGCTCCGCCCACGCGTCCAGCAACTGCTGGGCCGTCAACGGCTGCAAAGCCTCAGAGAAGCTGAGAAACTCGCTGAAGATTGGACTCAGTTGATGCTCCCGTCCGCGAATCCCCAGCGCGTAAAACATCGCCCCGCACTGCACAAAAAACTTCCACCACAACAGACGCAGCAGCTCCAGTGTGCGCGGACGGAAGGGCTCGACGCGAAAGCCGGCATCGCGCAGCGCAGCCGCGGCGGCTTGCACTGCGGCCCGCGTCTCCGGCGTGACCGGAACCAATCCATCGTCCTCAAAAAAGCCAATGGTGTTCGCGCGCAACTCATCGAGACTCGGCTCGCGCAACGCAATCGGCGGACTCACCGGATCGTGCGGGTCTTGGCCGCTGAGAGTGCGAAAGATCAGCGCAACATCGGCGATGGTGCGCGCCATTGGCCCAATCGCGCCCAGCGTCGAGAATGGCCCGACACACGGAGGCAGGTGGCCGCGGCCGGGAATGCGGCCCGGCGTGGGTTTGAGCGAGCAGATGCCGGAAGTGCGCCGGCACGCGCACCGAGCCGCCGCTATCGCTGCCGAGGCCGGCTGCCGAAAGCCCCGCCGCAATGGCCGCCGATTCGCCGCCGCTCGATCCGCCCGGCGTGCGCTCTAAATCCCACGGATTGTTGGTGCGCCCATGCAGCAGATTCGCCGTCTCGTAAGCCATCAGAAACTCCGGGCAATTGGTAGTGCCCAGAATCAACGCTCCCGCCGCGCGCAGCCGAGCGACGACGACCGCATCCTCGCGCGGCACATCGCCCTCATGCAGCAGGCTGCCGATCTCGCACTTGTACCCCGCCGTCGCAATCGAAGACTTCACAGTGACGGGAAGTCCATGCAGCATTCCGCGTTCGTTCTTGGGGGTCGCCTCAAGCCGCCTCGCATCGGCGCGCACACGCTCCGCGTCGAAATCCGCAAATGCATTTATCTGCGGATTCAGCCGCTCGATCTGCTGTATGTGCGCCTCAGCCAGTTCCGCAATCGAAACCTCGCCCACCCTCAGCATCGCTAGTTGCCGCGTGGCCGGCTCAGTCGGCATACCGCTCATGGCTCCAGCTCTCCGAATCCCGTTCCGCGATGGGGTTATAGCGCGGATTGAATTGTTTTTTCTCTTCTTCGGCGCGCTTCTGCTTCTTCTTCGTATTGGCATGGAAGATGGGCCAAACCGAATGTACTAGAAAGTACAGAGAACCAATAGCCCCGGACGAGATGCCCAGCCTCCGCGCAATCTCCTTTTGGAAATGACCATCCAGCCAGTGATTTGCCCGCAGCAGCCAACCACGCGCCAGCCAAAGAATGATCAGAATGCACGCGGCGTTGAGTACCAGCCGAAGATGGCCGCTTCCGCGAGCCGCGCCGATCTCACGCGGGCTTTCAGCCAGTTCTTGAATCTCGGATTCGTCCATCGGTCTCATGGCCTCGTATCCTCGTCTGGTGTTGCATGCTGGTTGCGGTACTCAAAATGATATATGCGGTTAGGCTCGCCCGAATCGAAGCGATCATTCCAGTTCAACAGGTACTCCAGGGACTGCGCGTCCTGCGGATATTCCTCGGAGTCAGGATAAGGATACGCGCTCATCGCATGGAAGGGCAGTTGCGCCACGGTGAACGGCGATGCATCCCACCAGTCCATGTCCTTGACGAATCCGTTGGCGTAGAAAAAGTAGTCGCGTTTCCAGTGCGTGGGCAGTGCGGGCAGCTTGGCTGCATCGAACTCCGCCGCGATCTCCTCGCCGCTGCCGAAGATCACATAGCGGTCGTCTAGGCTCGCGAGCAGCGGCGTCACATCGCCCATGCGCGTGTAGCTGCCGCGCTGATGCTGGAAGGGCCCCGTCAAACTCACGCGATCATAATCGTAGTCGAGGTCGCCGGGGCTTGCGCCTTCCACTTGCGTCGGGTAACCGCGGAAGTGCAGTGTGGCCATCGACAAAGGAACTTCCGCAGTGTGCGACTCGGCCTCGGTATTGTTATCGATCAGCACCTGGTCCCAATAGATTTCCAGATTTGTAACGAGCCGAATGCGCCGCGCTCCCGCGGGTATCTTGCCGCTGAGGTCCACAATAATGGTGCGCTCCAGGCCGGCAGGGAAGCCCACATCATCCGCGATGCGCTTCCATAAACCATCGGGCAACTGCGCTTCAGCATAGGGCGAGATCGGCTTCACACCCGCTTTCCACGCGGCATAAAGCGAAGTCGCGCTGAAGTAATTCACGTAGCCGGTCATCAACAAACGTAATGGAGCGCTTGGCTTTACTTCACCCAAATCCAGCTTGAGTGCGTGCAGATTCGCAAACCCATCGTAATGCGTCGGCGTGAATCCGCTTGCGAATTTGTGATCGCGCCGACTCAACAGATCGAGCACATTGCGCCCTTCTCCATCCCACGCGCCCACAGGCAGCCGCGCACCCGCCGAAGCCACCACGCGCCCGGTGGCGAACGGCGGATCGTCGAGGAAGCGTTCGTCGGGATTGACCTCGACATTCTCCGGATGATCAACCGCAACCAGCCGCAACTGATCGACGTAGTTGACCTCCTCCATCGGCTCCATGAAATGCAGGCTCAGCTTGCCGTTCACCGGCGCAAGCGCGTCGCCATCCACCTTGATCCATTCGCCGGGGTTGGGCGTGTTGCGCCGCGCGGGCGTGAACCAATGGCCCACCACCGCCGCGCCAATCACATCTGTCACCAGCTTGTACTGGTGGCCATTCCACGCAAAGAGAACCGGACACGAGCTGCCCCGCCGGTCAACCTCTTTCATCGCGATCACCGGCTGGCGCGGCAGATCGATCTCGTCTTGCAGCACGCCCGTGGGCCACAGTATGCGCAGCAAATCAATGCCCTCCGCATTGCCCAGGCCGACGAGAATCTGTGGCGGGCCTTGCGTCTGATAGCCCGATGCTCCGGCCAGCTCCCACTTCTGCCAGTGGCCGTTGGCAAATACTTCTACCTTTGCGCCGATAGCCGTTTTGTTATCGGCGAAGCCAGTGAGGTCCAGGCGCACCGAATGATTCTTGTTGCCGCCCACGTTGCGCAACAGCACCGGTGGCGCATTCAACTGCGTCACGATTAAATCCGCCGCGCCATTGTCATCGACGGCAATCAGCCCGCGCGGCGCGGTCAGCTTCACTTTGTCCAGGCCCAGCGCATGGCTCACATCTTCAAAGCTGCCATCACCGCGATTGCGGAAGACCTTCACGCACGGTCCTGCCTTGGTCTCCAATACCGCCGCAAGATCGATCCATCCGTCGTTATCAATGTCAATCGGAGTAAGACCCCATCCGCGCAGTGCGCCTTGCAGCGGGAGTTCCACTCTTTCAAATCGCCGGCCAACATACTCCGGTCCCGCACCGTTGCGCCACAGCGTCAACCCCGGCGCGCCAGCGTGCGTGAGGGCAACGTCCATCCAGCCATCCCTGTTGTAGTCGAGCACGGCAATGCCCATAGTGGCCGGCAGCTTCGCATTTTCGTAGAGTGGCTGCAGCGGATACTTTCCCTCGCGCGGATTCACAAAAATAGTTGGCGCAAAATCCCCCTCACGGGTGGTCACCAAATCCACGGCGCGGTCGTTATTGAAGTCGGTGAGAATTGCAGCGTTCGTCTTACCGCTTCCGCCCAATCCTGTCGGCTCCGTCCAATCAGTAAATGTTTTGTTGCCGTTGTTCCGCCACAAGACATTCGGCGTGCCTCCTTCTTTCAACGGAGCTCCTGTCAAAAACAAGTCCAGATCGCCGTCGTGATCGTAATCAATGAACGTGATTCCGCTCGGCCGGTTCTTAGGCACCAACCCAGCCTCAGTCGTCACGTCCTGAAACTTTCCGTGGCCCAGATTGCGGAAGAGCAGCACCGCATCGTCCAGCGCGACAGCCAGATCATTCAAGCCATCGCCGTCATAATCGCCTACGGCGCAGGCAACGGCATGGCCCGACGCCTTCAGCCCCGCTGCCGCCGCATCAAACTCTTCATAGCTGCCGCCGCCTTTGCTGCGCAGCACGCGAATGGCCTGTGCGCCCGACTGCATCAGCACCAGGTCCATGTTGCCGGAGCCGGTCACGTCCATCATGCAGGCCCCGCCGGTGGTCGTCCACTTCACGACGGGTGCCCCAGAGTCTGCCCTGAGCTTGTCGAAGGGTACGGATTTTCGGACCTGGGAAGTCATGGGGCTCGCCACCAGCTTCACCGGAATCATCGCCTTGTTACCGGCTTCATGCTCCTCAACCGGCGTGACAGTGGAGTAGTGTCCTTGCTCGCCATACGAGAGCCCGATGGGCGCGCCGATCTTGGTGCTGGTCAAATGCTGGAAGCGCTTGAAGTGCTCCTTGGCCTCGGCTGTATTGCCGGAGCGCTGCAAGACGCGCGCCAGCGCAAACTCCGATGAGGCGTGCAGCGGATTGATCTCCAGCGCCTTGCGCAGAATGTCGATAGCCTTGTCGAACTGCTTCAGCTCCTGGTAGCAGACGCCCTCGAAATAAGTGGAGTCCGCATCGCGTGGGTCGATCTTCGCCGCCTGCTGAAAGCTGGCCAGCGCAGGCTCCAATTCGTTGCCCGCGTGCTCGGCAAGGCCGAGGTTGTACCACGCCTGCGCACTGTCTGGCTGCAAAGCGAGCGCCGCCTGCAAGGCCCTTTTGGCCTCGTCCAGTTTTTGCTGCGCCATTAGCGCAATGCCCTCGTTGATGGCCGCCTGCGCCAGCCTTGGGTCCTTCTGGAAGGCCTCGGCAAACGACGCGGCCGCGCGCTCGGTGGCCTGCTGGCTCATCTGCGCCACGCCGCGATTGTTCAGCCGCACCGCCTCGGCGTCATAGCGCGCCTGCGCTCCCGCCGCGCTCGCAACAAAAAGAGCAAGGGCCAACGCCCCGGACATTCTCATCGATCTCTTCCTCAATGCGGCCGGAAAGCTGCCAACCCGAAAGCCGCGGAACCTTACAGTGTATGCGAATGGCCGATGGAGCCGCATCCACAGGAAGATGGACCTTTTGTTAGCGTGCGCGGAGAGGAGAGCGCAGCCAATTATACTTTTGTTGTGCTTTCGATTTTTCAAAACTTCATCTGGTGCAGTTTTCCGGCTCGTTCTCCTCTGCCGCCACCGGCGCGACATGCACTGAATACGGCGAGGGTCTGCTGATGAGTGAACCCACGAAAAAGCGCCGCATCGGCGTCATCACCACCTCGCGAGCCGACTATAGCCACCTCTATTGGCCGCTGCGCGAGCTGGCCGCGCATCCTGAAGTGGAGCTGGGCGTCTTTGCGCTGGGCGCGCAACTGGCGCCGGAGTTCGGCAACACAATCGCGGAAATTGAGCGCGACGGATTTCCGATTATCGCACGCATCGAGTGCCTGCTCAGCTCGGACACCGACACCGGCATGGCCAAGACCATCGGCATCGCTATCCTCGGCCTGGCCGACGCGCTCAGCGCATGGCGGCCCGACTTGCTGCTGCTCATCGCCGACCGCTACGAGATGCTCGCGCCTGCCTCGGTTGCGGTCGCGCTCAGGATTCCCATCGCCCACATTGAAGGCGGCGAAATCTCGCAAGGCGCGATCGACGACCAGGTGCGCAACGCTCTCACCAAGCTGGCGCACATCCACTTCACTTCGACCCCAACCGCGCGCCGCCGCGTCATCGCGATGGGCGAGGAGCCCTGGCGCGTTCATCACGCCGGAGCGCCTTCGCTCGACCACCTGCGGCGCTCCGCGCTGTTGAGCCGTCAAGAGCTCGAAGCCAGGCTTGGCCTCGCGCTTACACAGCCTACATTGCTGACAGCCTGGCACCCAGTAACCATCCTGCGCGACACCAACGCCGAGGCCGGCGCTCTCTTCGCCGCACTCGCTCAAGCCCCCGGCCAGCTTCTCTTCGCCTATCCCAACGCCGATGCCGGGAGCTACGCGCTCATCGAACATATGAAGGATTTGGCAAGCACGAGACCGCGGACGCACATCTACGTCAACCTCGACGCCGTCACTTACTGGAGCCTGCTGGGCCAAGTGGACGCGATGGTGGGCAACTCTTCCAGTGGCATTATGGAAGCGGCCTCATTCGCTCTACCCACTGTCAACGTCGGAATGCGCCAGCAGGGCCGCGAGCGCGCCCGCAATGTGATTGACGCACCCGCTGAAACCGCCGCAATTCTCAGCGCCATCGTGCAAGCCCTTTCTCCGGAATTCCGGGAATCGCTGCGCGGCATGGTCAACCCCTATGGCGATGGAAACGCAGCCGCCGCCATCGCCCGCGTCCTCACTACGGTTCCGTTGGACGGCCTTCTCATCAAGCAGCCGCAGCCGCTGCACGGCGAAGCCAATCTGGAGCAGCCATGACCGCGCGCATCCCGCTCTCATCGCCCGACATCACGCAGGCCGAGATCGACGCCGTTACCGCTGTGCTGCGCACGCCGCACTTGAGTATGGGCCCCGAGCTGAGCGCCTTTGAAGCCGCCCTCGCCGCCTACCATTCCGTACCCGACGCCGTTGCCGTCAGCTCCGGCACCGCAGGCCTGCATCTGGCTCTGCTCACTCTGGGCATCGGCGAGGGCGATGAGGTCATCGTGCCCTCCTTCGCGTTCGTCGCCGTTGTCAACGCGATCCTGCAGGTGCGCGCCACGCCGGTCTTTGCGGAGATCGACCCGGTCACCCTCAATCTTGACCCGGCGGCCGTTGAGCGGGCCGTCTCGCCGCGCACCCGCGCCCTTCTCGTTGTTCACACCTTCGGCGTTCCGGCAGAAATGGACGCGCTTCAGGCTATCGCCCGTCATCACAGTCTTTTCATCGTCGAGGACGCCTGCGAGGCCATCGGCGCGGAGTACCGAGGCAAGCGCGCCTGCAGCTTCGGCGACCTGGCCGTCTTCGGCTTTTATCCCAACAAGCAAATCACCACCGGCGAAGGCGGAGCCGTGCTGGCGCGCGATCCAGGCCACGCCAACCACTTGCGCAGCTTGCGCAACCAGGGCCGTCATTCCACCACTAACTGTCTCGACTACGGCGAGGTGGGATATAACTACCGTCTCTCCGAACTGGCCTGCGCGCTGGGCCGTGTGCAACTCAGCCGCATCGACGAGATACTCGCCCTGCGCCGCGCTGCCGCCGAGCGCTACGACGCGCTGCTCAGCGGGATCGCCGTCGCATCAGGTTTGCAGCTTCCGACGCTCATCCTTCCCCACCGCATCATCAGTTGGTTCGTCTACCTCGTCCGCCTGCCGGAAGAGGTTGACCGGGACCAGGTGCAGGATGCTCTCGCCCGACGCGGCATCGCCACCGGACGCTACTTTGACCCCATCCGTCTGCAACCGGCATGGCGCGCGTATTCCAGCGCGGGCGCGGCCACACTGCACCTCACCGAGTCTATCGCGCGGCGCACATTGGCCCTGCCCTTCTTTAACCGCATCACGATGAGCCAGCAGGTAGAAGTCGCCGCCGCGATTGGCAATGCAATTGGCGCTTGCCGTGCACTCTAGTAATTGAAGCTGGCCGTGCAATCGCCCAGCGTCTCATTGGCCTCAGTGGTGAACTGAATGCGCAGCATATCTCCCGCCGCGTAAGCATAGGTGTGCTGTGTATCGATGAGGGTCCTGTTGGCATTCGCGGCTGTGTTTCCTATCGTGACGGCAAGCCCTGTGTTGGCTCCTGAGAAAGCATTTAACATAGCGGTTCCAGAGGGCAGATCCCACAACGTGAATCTCCCGCTGGAGGGCTGCGACCCCAGATGTCCGCAACGCACCGCAAGGTTGCTCAAGACGCCGCCAGTGGCCGCGATGACCTGCTGCAGAGTCTTCGGCCCGGGCGCTTCTGTGCAGGCGGTCTGCGAGCTTCCCGCACCGAAGAGAAGAATGGTACCGGATGAGCTTGCCGTTCCCGCGCAGAAGGCCTGCGCAGTGCGGACGCTGGCGCCCGTGCATCCGATGCACCGTCCCTTGATCGTCAGATCGGTCAATGTCGTGGCGCCGGTGACGGTCAATCCGTTGACTGTCGGTTGATTTGCCAGCACAACGCTTCCCGATCCCACGGTGCTAGAACTGGCCAATTGCGAAGCGGAAATCTTGCCGTTGCTGTCGCCCAGGGGAATTCCGGCCCACGATCCCGGCGCGCCGGAAGCTACATTGACCCAGGCCGCGACTCCGTTGGCTGCCGCGGCGGAGTTCTGCTCCGTGTCTCCCTGCAACCAGGTCAAAGAGGTTGGCGCGCTCGGTGACTTAGTGGGCATTTGCATCTCCGGGGCCAGCACCGGCGCGGAATAAGAAAGAGTCTGAGCGGTGTATTGGCTGCTCAGATTGGACGTGAAACGCAGGTTGGGAGCCGAGGCGTTCGATGCATCAACATATTGCAATGTCTTGTTTGTGTCTGTGCCGATACTGAGCCTTTGCCCTGTAGACAGCCCCGTGGCGCTCGTGCATTGCAAAGTACTTTTCATGATGCCGGTGCCCGCGTCTGACTTGAGATTCATCGCAGTGTGAGTGTACGCGGCGCTGAATGAAGTGCTTGTCGCTCCCACGTTCATAACCAGGGTGGTGCCGGACAGGCCCAGCGCCGAATCCGTCACCACGATCTGACCGGGGATTACTGGCAGACTTATATTCCAGCTTCCAGTGAAAGTAGCCACGTTAGCCGGCGAAGAAGAAACACTTACGCCTGAGATTTTGAAAACGGGCGTCGTGCAGTTGGTAGAGCCGCTGTTGAGGGTGCCCGTTGTTCCTGTCTGGTAGACCACATCCAATGCATACCGTTTACCGTTGGCTCCGTTCCAATAAGCGGGCGGCGCAAGTATCTGGCCTGCGTATAGAGTAGTGCCGCTCGGCAATGCCGAAAACGCAGTATCTGAGAATAGGAAATCCGATGCCTTTGTGCCGTATTGCCATAGCTGGCCTATGTTCAAGTCGCCGATGAATTGAATGGGAGATCGGAGACCCGTTGGACCTACTCCGGAACTATTCCGGAAAGGCGCATAAGCTAACTGCGAAATAAAGCC
>JBKQLG010000191.1:0-3035 GCA_052147235.1 Occallatibacter sp. | reverse complement strand
GGCTTGGCGGAGTTCAACCATGCCATCGAAGGCGAAGAGGGCCTGCGCATCCTGGACCTGGGTCCCACGTCGCCCACCAACATCGCCTATGTCACCGGCCTGGGGCACAGAATCCACAACGAAGACGTGCTGAAGGAATCGGAGGATCCCTCGCTGGTGGTGCCGGCCGAGGATGGCCGCCCCACCCGCGACGCTGACCGCTTCCTGGCTGAGAACCTGGTGTTCAGCCCCACTACCACCTTTGACGCCATTCTGTGCTGGGACACGCCCGACTACCTGCATGAGGCGCTGGTCAAGCCGATGGTGAACCGCATCCACCGTATCCTCAGGCCCAAGGGCATCCTGCTGGCCTTCTTCCATACCCGCGACGCCGGCCCCGACGCTCCCTATTACCGCTATCACATCGCCGGCGAGGACACGCTCGAGCTGCAGTGCGGGCCGCGCTTCCGTCTGCAACGCGTCTTCAACAACCGCCACATCGAAAATCTCTTCCGCGACTTCTCTTCCATCAAGTTCTTCCTCGCCCGCGACAACGTTCGCGAAGTGCTGGTGGTGCGGTAGAAAGCAGTCAGCACTCAGCTTTTAGCTGTTAGCGCTTGGGGCCTTTTTGCGGCGCTGCGGGCTGACGGAGCGGCTACCGCAACCGGTTCCAAAACGTCTAACCTAAGGCGCCCGACGGAAAGGCCCCACCTACAGATAGGAAGAGGAGAATCCGATGCGGCTCGTTTCCACACTTTGTTTCTTGTTCGGCTTGACGATGGTGCTGACGGCACAGCTGCCGGCCCAGCAAACACCGAAGGAAGTGCGGGTGGCGTTCGTGATCTCCGACAACTTCGACATGATCGACTTCGCCGGCCCCTGGGAGGTCTTCCAGGACGTGATGCTCATACCTCAAGGCAAAACCGTGCATGACGACCACGCTATGCCGTTCACGCTCTACACTGTCTCTGACAGCACCAACCCGGTGAGCAGCTCGGACGGCGCCAAGCTCATCCCCGCCTACACTTTTGCCAATGCGCCCAAGCCTGACATCGTGGTGATCGGAGCGCAGAGCAGCAACTCCCCTGCCCTGATGGAGTGGCTGCGCAAGCAGGCCGCCGACAAGGTGACGCTAATGTCGGTCTGCACCGGCGCCAGCAAGCTGGCGCGCTCCCACCTGATCGACGGCAAGAAGGCCACCACCCACCACGAGTACATCGATCACTTCAAGGAGCAGTTCCCTGCCGTCGAGTGGCAGCCGTCGAAGCGGTACGTGCGCTCGGCCGACAACATCTACACTGCGGGCGGGCTGACCTCGGGCATCGACCTGGCGTTGCATCTGGTTGCCAAGCGATTCGGCAACGAGGTGGCGCAGGCCACGGCCGACTACATGGAGTACCACAGCGACGGCTGGAAGCAGCCGGAGTAAACAGAACCTGGGGCGCGCGTCCTCGGCTTTGCTCAGGGCAGGTGCTCGCCTGCGGGACGCTCCCGCATCCTTCCACTCACATTGTGCGGTGACATGGATCACCGCGTAGCCGCATGCCGACGGATTGAAATTCGTTGGTGCCATGAGACCAATAACAACCCAAGAAAATCGGCTGGCGAGCACAGGTTGCGGAGTTCACTCATGAATCGGCGGATCCTTGTCCTCTTTTGTGTGGCGTTTCTGGCGCAAGCTGCGCGAGCCAGTGAATCTCTGGTGTATGCGGTCAGCACGGGCGAGACAAAGCCATCGCAGGCTTTGCCGAAGACGGAGATTTTCATCGTCGATTCGGAGAGTGGGAAGCAGCGGCTCGTCTTCTCGGATGCGGATACGGAACTCCTCCTCTTGCCAGGAAGCGATGTTCAGTCCGATATCGTGGCGGCAGGGGGGCGGATCTTCTCCCGCGGCGTGGAGCGCAAGCTCTACACCAACGGCCGGTCGGATTCCCCAGCCGCGGTATTCGAGCTCCCGACCAGCCGGTCAGGCAAGGCACGCAAGATCTTCGACATCGAAAATGAGGTCCCGATGGGCAGCAATTTCCGCAACCTGTTCATCAGTCCGACGGGCGCGAAGATCGGTTACATGAAGGTCATAAATGGGAAGCCATACCTGTTTCTTCACGAGACATCCACAGGCAAGCTGCTGCGGAAGATGGACTTGAGCCAGATGGTGTTTGATTTGTTCGTGACCTCGATCGGCTGGATGCCGGACGGAGAGCGATTGTTCTTTACCCTCGACCGGTCCGATGAGGATGACAACTGGCGGCTGCCGGAGTCGCAAGTCGGAAGTTATGTGATGAAAGAGGATGGCAGCGGACTGGCGCGCATCGCGCCTGAGGCAGCCATGCATCCCAAGCGGCCCGGACTGCAAGCCAATGCTGTGGGCGCCGCCGTCGTGTTGGGCGCGCTCCCGGACGGGCGTTATCTGCTGCGCGACTTCCAGGTGGGTCCACCCTCAGCCCATCCCGGAACCTATCTCTACACCCTGGACCCGCTGGCGAACACGCAGAAAACCCTTAGTACGGACGTGCCAGGCGAACTGCGTTGCTTTCGGCTGTCGCGCTCAGGCCGCAAACTCGCCCTGCTCGCAACGGAACAAGAAAGCAACACCACAGAGGTCTCTACCGGTAGCAAAGCAGTATCGGTGTTCGACGTGGAATCCGGCCAGGGACGGAAGCTGTTTTACTTCACCATCAAGCCGGATGGTCCGGCGTGGATCGATCTGATCGGCTGGCTCGGCCACCGGTGATCGCGAAGATGTCAACCACAGTTCAGACCAGGTCACATCGAAGAGTGAGTTGGATCACAGAACTTTCCGCCAAAGCGACTAGAAAGGGAGCCGCCCGCAGAGGGCCTTGCTAGGTCCGATCAAGATATTGTCGTCTCCTGCAACTGCCGGTGAAAGCCGGCAAGGAGCGAAAGAATGCGGAATTTGCCCCGCAGTTCCGTGCGGGCATCTGGCCGACGGCAGAGCACGTGCAATCTGTACGCTGCGGCCGAAGCACTACAAACCACCGGATCTGCTTTAGCTTTCTCTTTCGGAGTCTCACCACCAAAGCCATTCGGCATCC
>JBKQLG010000190.1:0-11745 GCA_052147235.1 Occallatibacter sp. | reverse complement strand
TACTTTGGGCCTCTGAAAAATCGGGATCAGATTCATCCTTTCCTCGTTGAAGTATTGGACCAGAACTTCCAATTTCGTCTGCGAATTGCGGTAATCCATAGGCTTCCACACTCCTCAACGGGCGGTTTTTAATCACAGCTCAGTCCCGCCCATTGATGAAAGGAGTATATTCCTGCCAACGCAGATAATCAAAACAAAAACGCACTGGTTAAAGGCCAAGTGGTTTTGTCTCGCTGGCGGCAAGATTGAAGTCGCGCTCTGATACAAGGCTTGCTATTGGAACGCTTCTAGTACGCCTTCAACTCCACGATGGCTTTAAGGATCGTGTCGGGCTGGGGGAGGATGGCGTCTTCGAGGATGGGCTGGTAGGCGACGAAGGTGTCCATGGCGCCGATGCGGCGGACGGGGGCGTCGAGCGAGTCGAATAACTCCTCGCCAATGCGGGCGGCGATCTCTGCGCCGTAGCCCCAACTGAGCATATCCTCATGTGCGACGATCACGCGGCTGGTCTTGCGGACTGACTCCGCGATGGCCTCCCAGTCGTAGGGATTCAAAGTCCGCAGGTCGAGGATTTCCACGTCGATGTTGTGCTCCCGGCGGGCGCGCTCGGCGGCTTGCAGGGAGCGCGGGACCAGAGCGCCGTAGGTGACGATGGTCAGGTCTGCGCCGGCGCGGACGAGCCTCGCCTTGCCGAAGGGGATGGCAAAGTCGGGACCGGGATAAGGCGCGCGATCGTGGGTCTCGCGGTAGAGGCGTTTGTGTTCGAGAAAGAGCACCGGATCGTCGCATCGAATGGCGGTGCGCAGCAGGCCGTTGGCGTCGAGGGCGTTCGACGGGAAGACGACGCGCAGGCCGGGGATGTGCGTGAAGAGGCTCTCGCCCGATTGCGAATGATAGATAGAGCCGCCGGTCAGGTAGCCGCCAATGGGCGCGCGAATCACCACCGGGCAGGCCCATTCGCCGTTGGAGCGCCAGCGCAGTACGGAGAGCTCGTTGTGAATCTGGTGCATGGCCGGCCAGATGTAATCGAAGAACTGAATCTCGACGACCGGCTTCATGCCGCGGGCGGCGTAACCCAGCGCGCGGCCGACGATGTTTGCCTCGGCCAGCGGCGAGTTGAAGACGCGCTCCGAGCCGAACTCCGTTTGCAGCCTAGCGGTGAGCTTGAAGACGCCGCCCTTGCCCTTGACCTCGGCCAGAACCTCTTCGCGGCTGGCGTCGGCCACGTCCTCGCCAAAGACGACGATGCGCGGGTCGCGGCGCATCTCGTCGTGCAGGCAGGCGTTGATCAGGTCGGCCATGGTGCGGTATTTCGCGTCCGGCGCATCGCTTTCTTTGTGTTCGGCGGCAAAGGCTGAGCTGGTGGGGTCGAGATCTTCGGAGTAAACGTGTTTCGTAATCTCCGCGACCAGCGGCAGTGGAGCGGCAAGAGCGCGCTCGGCGGCTTCGGCAACCTCGCGATCCAGCGAATGTTCCAGCGCGACGAGTTCATCCTCGGTCAGGATGCCCTCGCTCAGCAGGCGCGTCCTCATCTTCACCAGCGGATCGCGCAGCGCGTCGGCTTCGCGCTCGGCCTGGGTGCGATAAAGCCGGTCGTCGTCGGAGAGCGAGTGGGAATAGGCTCTCATGCAGTGGCCGTGGACAAAGGCCGGCCCCAGCCCGGCGCGGCAGTAGGCCACCGCGGATTGGAAGGCCCGGAAGCTGGCCTCCGCATCGGTGCCGTCCACCTCGGCAAAGTAAAAATTGGGATGGTTGGCCACCAGCCGCGAGATGTTACCGCCCGGTATGCTCACCTCGACCGGAGTGCTGATTGCGTAGCCGTTGTCCTCCACGCAGAAGATCACCGGCAGCTTGCGATTCGATGCGGTGTTCATCGCCTCCCAGAACTCACCCTGCGAAGTGGAACCCTCGCCGAGCAAGGTCAGCACCACTTCGTCGCCGTGAAACTTCACTTCGCGGAAGGCGCGGTAGTCGCCATCCGCCTTGGCAGCGGCTTCGGGATGGCCGCTGAAATAGCGCCCGGCCTCGGCGCAGCCTACGGCGTGCAGCAGTTGCGAGGCGGTGGCGGAAGAGGTGCTGACGATGTTTAGCGCACGGCTGCTCCAGTGCGTCGGCATCTGGCGGCCGCCGCTGGCCGGATCTGTAGCCGCGCCCACTGCCTGCAAGAGCATCTCGTCCGGAGTGACGCCCAGCGCCAGGCAGAGCGCGCGGTCGCGATAGTAAGGGAAGAACCAGTCGTAGCCGGGACGCATGGCCAGGGCCGCGCCCACTCCCAGCGCCTCGTGGCCTGCGCCGGAGATTTGGAAGTAGGTCTTCTGCTGGCGCTTAAGCAGGATTTCGCGGTCGTCCACGCGGCGTGAGAGAACCATCAGCCGGTAGATCTCAACCAGTTGCCGAGGGCCGAGGCTGCCGGAGCCTTCCAACACAGACTCATGAGCGCTGGAAACTGCCACTTCCATTCTCTTTATTCCTCAAGTGCCTGTTTGATTCAATTACGGGGAATTTGGACCAACTTTGTTCATTGTAACAACCCGGAGAAAGCAGTCTAGTCTATTGAGAGGAGCTTGGTATGCAATCACTTGTATTTTTGCTGGCGATGAGAACGGGGATCTTTGCCGAAGAGCGATTTCTGGGGCGTTTGCTGGACCATTGGAGCGCCGATGGCGAGGAGTTTGTCCGCATCAAGCTGCCGCATCTGCTGGTGGTGGCGGCGATTGCCTTTGTTCTCATGCGGCTGCTGCGCCTGATCTCTTTTCACATAACCCGTGTGGCGGAGCAGAACTCGGCCACGCCCGCTCATTTCGCCCAGGTCAAGACGGTGGCCGGGGTCGTCCGCACTACCGGACTGGCCATCATCTGGGTGATCGCCGGATTGCAGATTCTGGATACTCTAGGCGTGAATCTGGCGCCGCTGCTGGCCTCGGCAGGGATTGCCGGAATCGCTCTCGGCCTGGCCGCGCAGAACATCGTCAAAGACGTGCTCAACGGCATCCTCATCCTCATCGAGGACCAGTTCAACGTGGGCGATACGGTGCGCCTGGCCGGGCTTAGCGGCGTTGTGGAGGCGATGACGCTGCGCAAGACTACAGTGCGCGACGCCGACGGCACGCTGTATATTGTTCCCAACTCGCAGATCACCACCGTCGCCAACCTCAGCGTGGGCTATTCGATGGCCACCGTGAACGTGAGCGTGGACTTCTCGGCCAACCCCGACCAGGTGCTGGAGCTGTTACAGGGCATCGCAATGGAGATTCGCACGAGCGAGGAGTTCCGGGAGGTATTTGTCGCCGACCCGCAGATTCTGGGCGTGGATGCCATCAAAGGCTCGGAGCTGATCTTCCCGGTAGTCTTCAAGACGCTGGCCACCAAGCAATACGAGCCGGTGCGGGAGTTCCGGCGGCGCGTTCGACTGGCGCTGGAAGAAAACCATCTGCTCCCAGGCGACCCTAACCGGGTCTTCAACACATTCATGGACAAAACGGAGAGCGGGCGCGGCGGGCCAGACCCGAATACCGCGCCGGAGCACGACCCCACCCTGCTCAAGCCGCAGGATGGGAATCCCTTCAGCGGAGAGGCGGCGAATTAGCTGAGATAGCCGCGCCCTTTCAAAGCAATGCTTGCCGCAGCGCCTCGGGGTCGGTCATCGGCGGCAGGCAGGTGCGTCCGCGGCAGACGATGGCCCACGCCGCCGCGCCTGTCGGCCTGGGAACCTGAAGCAGTGTTTCGGCCAGCGCCTCGGGAAGGCCTCCCGGAACCAGCCGTTCAGGACCGATGCGCATCACGGTTTTGTTGACGGCGAAGCGGCCCGCGGCAATCGTTTCAAGCCGCACTGCCTCAAAACCGGAGCCGACAACCACCACTTGAATCGGATCAAGCAGCAGCCGCTCCAGGGCCATCCCGTAGCTGCCGGCGTAGAGGCCGAAGTGCTCGACGATTCCGGCAAAGGAGGCCAGTGTCTCTTCGGCGATCGCGCGATACTCCGTGCGTCCGCTCAGGGCTTCAAGGCGCAGCAGGGCCGACGCGGCGGTGGGATTGCCGGCCGGGGTGGGCGAGTCCTGCAGCGGCTTGCGCCGCGCGGCCAGAGCGCCCAGCGGCGGCACTTCGCCGGAGTGTACAGCAGAATCAAAAAATCCTCCGCCACTGCTATCGGAGAAGCCGGCAATCATAGCGCCGGCCAGCTTGACGACCGCGTGGTAGTAGCACATCTCACCACTGGACAACCAGCCGTCGATGCAGGCGTGGACGGTGAAGGCGTAGTCGTCCAGCGTGCCGGGAACCTTCTCCGGCAGCTTCCCTTCCCCAGCCTTAGCGTCGCCATAGGCGATCACGTGGCAGAGCGAGTCGCCGCCATCCCAAGCCTCCCGCAGCAGCCTGTCAAGGGTGAGCAGTGCAAACTTCCGCGCCGAGTCGATGTTGAGCACCCGCGCCGCCTCCAGAAAGGCCGTCACCGCCATCGCGTTCCAGCCGGTGTAGAGCGTGCGGTCGATGAACGGCGCAGGCCGCTGGGCGCGGGCCGCCAGCAGCGCGCGGCGGGCCGAGTCCAGCAGCGGGAGAAGATCGTCCACGCTCCGCCTTGATTCTGCCGCCAGTTCCTCCGGGGTATGGTCCACATGAAGGACATTGCGTGCCGGGTCGTGGTGCATATCGCCCAGTTCGCCGATCCCCCAGTAGCGAAGGGCAATCTCCGCATCGTCCTCGGAAAACTCCGCTGCATGCAATGCCACGCGCGCTTCGGCCAGCGTCCATGTAAAGTAGTCGCCATCGTCGTCGAGATTGATGTCGGCGTCCTGCGAGGCATAGAAACCGCCCTGCTCGCGGTCGGTCATGGTTGTGTCGAGCCAACCCACGATCTCCCTGGCGGTTGCACTGAAATCCTCGTGGCCCAGACTCTGAAAGCCATGCAAATAGTTGCGCAGCAGCTCGGTGTTGTCGTAGAGCATCTTCTCGAAGTGCGGTACCCGCCAGCGCTCGTCCACGCTGTAGCGATGAAAGCCGCCGGCCAGTTGGTCGTAGACCCCGCCCCGCGCCATGCGTTCCAGCGTCGTGCGGAAAGCCTGCACCGCACGTTCGTTGCCGCGATTCAAGCCCACTTCCAGCAGCAGGTCCAGCGCGCCGGGGTGAGGAAACTTGGGCTGCGAGCCGAAGCCGCCTTTGCGGGGATCAAATTGAGCGAGGATCGAGCCGGCGATCCTGTCCACGAGAGCTAGCGAGAGCATGCCGCCTCGCCCGGAAAAGGTTTCATTGTGTTCGATGGCGGCCATTGCGCTCGCCGCCGTATCCAGCGCCTCATCGCGCCGCTCGCGCCACACCTGGGCCAGCGTCTTCAGCACCCGGCCAAAGCCCGGACGCCCATAGCGGTCGTCGGGCGGAATATACGTGCCGCCAAAGTAAGGCCTTCCGTCGGGGGTGAGAAAGACCGTCAGCGGCCAGCCGCCCTGGCCTGTAATCGCCGCAACCGCGGCCTGATAGCGCGCGTCCACGTCGGGCCGCTCGTCGCGGTCCACCTTCACGGCTACAAAATGCTCGTTGATGAGCGCGGCTATCTCCGGGTTTTCGTACGACTCCCGGTCCATGACATGGCACCAGTGGCACCAGACAGCGCCAATATCCAGCAGGATGGGCTTGTCTTCCGACTGGGCGCGGGCAAAGGCCGCCTCACCCCAGGGATGCCAGCGGACCGGCTGATGGCGCGCCGAGCGCAGGTAGGAAGAGGCGGAGTCTTCGAGGAGGTTGGCCGGACCGGATTCGCCGGGCGTGGGGAATACGTCCTTGTCCATGCGCTGAGGATACATGGATTGCGCCCATAGTGACCAGAAGCGCTTCACAAGGCTTAGCGGCAAAAGAAGGGGACAGGCCTCAGCCTGTCCCCTTCCTGGTTCTACGGTGGCGCAACCCTAGAAGTGATAGGCCACGCCGATCACCGGGTTGTAAATGTTGTACCACTTGTTGGTAGCGATATCGGGGGTGCTGTTTGTCGTCCCCAGGCCAAAACTGGGCACCTTGGTGACCATGCCGCGAAACTCGGCGCGAATGTCGAAGCTGGGGCTAATCTCGTAGGCGATGCCGCCACCATAGATGGCGCCGATTGTGGTCTGCATTTTCGCATCAATGGCCTTTGTGCCGGAGTTGCGAATCGGCAGGAAGATGAATCCGGCCGCCCCAGCCTCAAGAAATGGATTGAATTTGCGGTAGTTGAAGGTGCGGACGTAGGCGGCTGAAGCCTCCTGATTGCGGGTCAGAATGGTCACGACGAGCGGGTTGGTATGGTATGTGATTTTGTTCTGGTAGGTGATGCCGTAGTTGGCTTCGAGGGCGCTGGAGGGTGTGAGCATGAAGCGGTAGCTGGCCAGCACTCCATAGGAAGGCGTCGCGTGAACATAAACATCCGTTGGCGATCCGATAAACGGCTCGCTGAGCCCCATTCCGCTAAGGCTGATATCCTGGCGGCTTTCCTGGGCGCGGCCTGCTGCCACTCACACGGCCAGCAGACATGCAATTATGGCGATCTTCTTCATTCGGTCTTAAACCTCACGACTGCTCAACCGTCCGGCTGGCAACGAACTCTTCGATTCCGGCGCTCCGGTTCAAGCCGGGCCCCACTCTCAGCATTGTAACTGGCCGGAGCGGTCCTTGGCATCCATGGCATCCCCGAAATGATCTGAGGCTTTAGACGCAGGAGGATGCAAACGGGCTTTTGCAAGGTATTTGGTACAAGAGAATGTGATTTGAATGGATGCTATGGGCTTGACTGCGAAATACTCGATTAGATTCCTGATCGTGTCAGGGCGCGCCTTTCTGATGCCTTGCGCGCCGGCAGACAGACGATGATTCCCATCCGTGGTACACTGTAGTTGCGTTCAGTGATTTGGCCGTGAGAGGCAGCGAGCCTTCCGAGGCAAGTTTGCCAGGCACAGATTTCCCCAAGTCCCAACTGACCGGGGCACCAAAGAAATGGTATTTGTTTCCTGGGGTGGAGCGCAGATCTCCCACACGGCAATGTGCCGTCTGGCGATGAAGCAGCGTGCGGCAGCTCCGGGCCTTTGACGTTCTTTCCTTGAATGTCGGCCAGTCTCGATTCGACTTTCGGTTCTCCCTTACGCATATCAATAAACAGGCTTGCGCCCCTGAATGGGTGCGCGCGCCTCTCTGTCCGGTTCCGTTTGCAGGCCGCATTGGCGGCTCCGGAACCCCCAAGGAAATGACTTAATTTTGACGACACAGTTTTCGCAGTTCTCTCTTTCGCCCGCCCTGATGGCGCGGCTTGACGCCAACAAATTTGAAATCCCCACCCCGGTGCAGATCGGCTGCATTCCTCCCGCGCTGGAAGGCTGCGACGTGCTGGCCACCGCGCAAACCGGAACCGGCAAGACGCTCGGCTTTCTAATACCGATCATTGAACTACTCCAAAAGGCGGAAGCGCGGAGCGCCGCATTGGCGCTCATTGTTCTGCCTACGCGAGAACTGGCCATGCAGGTGGAGCAGGCCTTTCTCAGCATCCGTTCCAACCCATCGCAGACCGTGGCGCTGGTGGTGGGCGGATTGAATGAGCGCTCGCAGCTCGAAGCGATTCGCCGCGGCGCGCGCCTGATTGTGGCCACGCCCGGACGCCTTGAGGACTACATCAAGCGCAAGCTGGTGCGCCTCGATCAGGTGAAGATTCTGGTGCTCGACGAAGTGGACCGGATGCTCGATATGGGCTTTCAGCCGGCCATCGCGCGGATTGCGGCCACGCTGCCCGCGGTGCGCCAGACGCTCTGCTACTCGGCAACGCTCGAAAGCTCTGTCAAGGAAGTGGCGCGCAAGTACCTGAACAATCCGGTGCGCGTCGAGATCGGCTCGGTGCTGAAGCCGGCCGAGAACGTCGAGCTGCGCACCTTTGAGGTCGAGCCGGACAAGAAGCAGGAGCTGCTCGAACACCTGCTGGGCGCCGAGCAGGGCAGCTTTCTGGTCTTTGTGCGCACCAAGCACGGCGCCGATCGCGTGGCGCGCAGGCTGGTTCGCAGCGGCCATTCGGCGACGCAGATTCACGGCGACCGCTCTCAGGCCCAGCGCAACCAGGCTCTGCGAAGCTTCTCCGAGGGCCGTCATCGCGTGCTGGTGGCGACGGACGTGGCCGCTCGCGGCATCGATGTGGCCAACGTGGCGCACGTGATCAACTTCGATATGCCCAAGATGGCCGAGGATTTTGTGCATCGCGTGGGCCGCACCGGACGCGCATCGGCGCACGGTGTGGCTTCAACCTTTGCCGGACCGGCGGAGCGCGGCGACCTGCGCAAGATCGAGCGCACGCTGTCGATTCAAATGAAGCACTTCCGTGTTCGCTTGGCGGCCGATGCAAAAGCGGCTTGAAGGTCGAGCCGGGCCGGGGGCAGCTTATGCTGCTCCCGGCTTTTTCTTTTTGCGTTGCATTCGATAGGAGAGCCTAGCTTATGCGCGCAAGCCTGCCCTGGAGGGTAGCAGGCAGCTTCTGCATGCATTAACTCGTAACTTATGAGAAGAATCAAGTGTCTAATGCTGTGATAGTTTGGAGAGGGTTTATCTTCGGTCAGCTTTGCGCCGCATAACGCCCTTCCGGCAAAGCGAGTTCGATGCGTGGATGAAGCGTGCTCCAAGCTGCATTTCAGAGGTGACATCATGGCTCGTTTCGCACGGACTCTTGTTTTTGTCTTGCTCCTAGCTGGCTTTCTTGAAACAACAAGAGCGCAACAGCCCAACGGATGCTCGCTGCCCGAGCCTCCTCTGACCATCCATCGCGCCAACATATTCAGCGACCAGCAGGAGCAGTGGCTGGGAGATGCCCAGGCCGAGGGGATCGAACCGCACTATTTGCTGCTGCCGGCCGACAAGAGCGAGTACCTGACGAAGCTGGGAGAAAAGCTGCTCGCCCAGCTGCCGCCAACGTCGATCCACTATTCCTTCCGCATCTTCGAGTCGGGCGAGGTGCGCTCCTTCTCGCTGGCCGGCGGCCATGTTTATGTCAGCCGCAAGCTGATCCTGGACGCGCGCAATGAAGATGAGCTGGCGGGGATTCTGGCGCAAGAGATCGGGAGCATTTACATCCACCATACGGCCACGGTTTACACGCGGGCGATGGACAAGCTGCTGGACGTCAAATCGCTTGGCGGCCAGGCCGATGTCCGTGACAAGTACCAGAGGATGCTGAATATTCCCAGGGATATCCTGGAATACAAATGGAACCCTCAACTCAGCATCCAAGACCGGGAGAACGACGAGCTGCAGGCCGGCCGGGTGGGCTTTTACGCGATGGTAAAGGCCGGTTATGCGCCCCAGGCGTTTGATTCGATCCTGGACCGCGCCAGTCTCAACGAAGGCTACAAGGGCAATCTCATTACCGATGCTCTTGACCTGACCACGAATACGTCCATGCGGGTGCGCATGGCGGAGAAGATGAATAAGTCGCTTCCCTCGTCGTGCAGCAATGCCCCACCGCAGGAGCGGCTGGAGTTCAAGGCATTCCAGGATTTCCTGATCCGCCAGAGAGTCGACCCGCTGCTGGCTCCCACCGCTGGACTCAAGACCATCAAGCTGGACCCGCCCATGAGTCCGGCGCTCGAGAATGTGCGCCTGAGCCCCGACGCCAATTTCCTGCTGGCGCAGGATGAGTTGAAGATTCACGTGCTCAGCCGCGCTCCGCTCAAGCTGCTCTTTTCCATCGACGCACCAGGAGCGCAGATGGCGCAGTTTACGCCCGACTCGGCCGATGTGGTGTTTTATTACTCCGGCCTGCGCTTCGAGGACTGGAAGGTTGCGACCGGGCAGCGTGTGATGGTTCGTGATTTTGCCGACTATGCCGGCTGCCTGCAGGATAGCCTTTCACCGAACGGATATACCTTTGCCTGCTTCAGCCGCAACTACGACCGCCGGTTGAGGTTCAGCGGATATGGAAGCTATGGCTGGCTGAAGCTCAGCGACCTGCGCACCGGCAAGCTGCTGTATGAGAACACGGACTTCTATCTCCCCAACTTCATGGCCCAGGCCCCTGAAGCTGCCACACACGCCATCTACGAGCCGCGCCAGGCCTCAGTTGCCTGGAGCCAGGATGGGCGCTACTTTCTCGCTTCTTCAGGAACCGCGGCGGTGGGCTTCGACGTGAAGGCCGGCAAGACGGTGGGCCTGGGAAACGCATTATCGCATCTCTATGAGAGCCGCATGGCCTTCGTCAATTCCGACAAGTTGGCCTTCGAGTGCGATTGGGGATTCAAGGAGAACGGCCCGCGCGACACTTTCAAAATGTGTTACACCACATTTCCAGATGGGTTTCCGTTGAGCACCTTCACCGCGGGCCGAACGTGGATGGCCGGGGTCACCCGCGGGCTTCGGCTGCTGACAGGCCCAACCAGCGACGCGGCGGCAACGCTCTTCGAGCCTGCCAAAGGATTGGCGGGGCCCTCGTTCAAGTTCGACCCGGTCGACCTGGCCGGCGATACGCTGGCCGCGGAAGCCGAGCGCGGCGGAGTCTCTGTAGGGCGGCTGGGCGGAAGCATGGAGACGCTCTCGCTACCGGTGACGCCGTTTCCGTCACTGGAGGCGGCCCACTTCAGCGCCGACGGGCGTTTCCTGGCGATCTCCGATCGTGCCCGTGGCGCCGTCTGGGAGTTGAACACCGGTAAACAAGTCTCCCTCGGAGGCCCCTTCCGCAATGCGCAGTTCGATGAACAGGACAAACTGCAAGCGCGTGTAGCCGCCCATGAGCTCAAGCCGGCCCTGGATGCGCGGATCGACCGGCGAACCGGCAAAGTTGCGCCCCGGCTGGACATCGCAGCGGAAGAGATTCAGTATGGCAGCGTAATGGTGCGTTACGTGCCGCTTGAGGAAGATCAGGAGCTTTACTTTAATATCAAGATCGAGGCCGTTGACGCGGCCAGCGGCGTTTCGCTCTGGTCAAGACGATTCCCCTACAATCCGCCACTGCTTCTGGACACCGACGGCGATCAGCTTCTGCTCTTGATGGACCGGCGCAGCCGGTCGGGCGGCGAGGAGCTGGACCACTACAGAAAGCTGATGGTGCAAACCAGCGACGAGACCAAGGAATTTCTCGAGAGCGGCGTGGTGGTCGAGGTGGTGTCGCGCCGCACCGGTGTTCCTGAGCGGGTGGTAGTGGCTCCGGAGAAGGGTTTCGGGCGTAGTGACGTGCGCAGCGCCGTACTCTACGGCGACCTGCTGGCGATCTACGGCAGCAGCAATAACACCGTGGTCTACCGGCTGACGGACGGCGCGCGGCTGTTGGCATTCTCAGGCAGCGCGATTGCGGGCGATGCGGGGATGGGGCTGATCGCCGCCACCAACCAGCCACAGCAGGTGATCATCTACGATGTTGCGACCGGGAAGGAAGTCAAGCGCGTAACGCTGGACAACTACGCGATGGCGGCCCGGTTCATTCCGGCCACGAGGCAACTGCTTGTGCTCACGGCCACGCAACGCGTGTATGCGCTGGAGCTGCCCGCTGTAGCGCCGGAGACGGGCGCGGCGAAGTAGGCGCCGACAGCCGCTACTTGATTGCCGCGCCTTTGAGCATTGCCATAATGTTTGGCTTCTCCAACGCGATTACATCCTCACCGTCGGAGTATTTCCTGCTCGTCACATAGTTGACTGGACCAGTGTACCGTGCGGTTACCTTGTCATAGTAATAAGCCGTGATCGTGAATTGATGTACTCTGCCGCGGTCTTCGGCATTGGAGATATTGTCATCACTCCATACCGGATCAGCTTTTACAATGATTGGCA
>JBKQLG010000189.1:0-13187 GCA_052147235.1 Occallatibacter sp. | reverse complement strand
TTGGTGGGCATCGCCACGTTGCTGGGCCTGGTGCTGCCGCTGGTCTACCTGCTCTTCTGGCTGCTTAATCGCGTGGTGCCCTTCCGTGTTGACGCCGACGGCGAACGCATCGGCATGGACCTGCACGAGCTGGGCGGCGGCGCTTATCCGGAGTTTGTGATTCACAGGGATGAGTCGTACCGGTAAGACAGGGAATAGGGAACTAGCAGCTACGCGTCGCGCAGATAGATCTCGACATTGTTGCTGGTCCAGGTGGCGATGCCGCTGCCAAAGAAGTCCCGGTCCTCGGTCCAGATCGGCGCATTAAGCAGCAGCGCGGTTGCAACGACAGGCCAATCGTCGGCATCGCGCGAGGAGATGCGCGCACGGGCGCGCTGCTCGAATTCCTCGTATAAACTGCGGTCAACGACAAGAACGACGCTCTTTATTACAAGGACCAAGAACAATTCGGCAAGCTCTGGATATTCCTGGCGTTTTGCCGCGATTTCTGGAATTTTCGACAGTGCTTCCTGTACACAGTAATCAGGCGTGTAAAACTCTACGTTGTCTTCGTATTTCCCCAACAGACCAAAAGCTTTCTTGCCGAAGATAGCTCTAATAAGAATATTGGCGTCCAGCACAATCCTGGCGTTGGCGCTCACGATTGGCTCCTCTTCCGGCGCTCTTCGGCGCGAAGTCGCTTGAAATCTTCAATGATCTCGTCTTCGGTGACCCCGGCCTCGGCCATCTGCCGCTGCAACTGCGCATGTACAGCGTCAAGAGCGGCTTTCTCTGCCTCCGTGCGTTTGCGTTTCGTCGGCAGGTAGTAGCCGATGGTGTCGCCGTGGCGGGTGATCGCCAGCGGTCCTTCGGATTGGAGCAGGTAGGTGGCCAGCTTGTCTCTGAATTCGCGAATACCGATACTTTGTGTGGCCATGAAAAACCTCCGTTGTGTACACAAGTGTACCACTTTTCCGCACGTAAATCCAAACTGCCCGCCACATTCACGATTTCAACGGGGAATAAACGACTTGTCTGATTACCGCCGCGCCAGCAGCAGCATCAGCACAAAGAGCGCCGACGGCACCAGCACGAGGCACGCATAGAAGAGCAGTTTGTGCAATGCAGGCAAATGCAGCCCACCCAGGGCCGACCGGCGCTCGCCTTCTTCCACACCGACCTGGTCCTGGTGCTCCAGCTCCCAGGCCATCTCCTGGGCGGTCGCGTAGCGGTGGCGCGGATCGCGTTCCAGGGCGCGATAGAGAATCTCCTGCAACTGCGGCGAAATCTCAGGCCTCAGCTTGCGCGCAGGCTGGGGGTCGTTCTGCACGCGCTCGTTCATCACTGCCAGGGGATTGGGCCCGCTGAAGGGCGGCTTGCCGGTGAGCATCTCGTAGAGCATGATGCCCAGCGAATAGATGTCGCTGCGCTGGTCGCCGCGCTGTCCCTTCACCTGCTCGGGCGAGATGTAGTCGGGCGTGCCAAGTAACGGATGAGGCCCGGCAAAGGTCAGGCGGCGCGCGTCCTCCTTCATTGCGATGCCAAAGTCGATCAGCTTGATGCGGTCCTGGGCGTCGACCATGATGTTTTCCGGCTTCAGGTCGCGATGCACCACGCCATGCTTGTGCATATAGTCGAGGGCGTCGCAGATGGACAGCGTAAGGTTGACGGCGCGGTCGATGGGCAGCTTCCCTTCCTGGCTCAGGCTCTCATGGTTCAGAATCGACCGCAGGAGCCGCCCCTCGACCCACTCGATGACCATGTACATGCGGCTGCGCTGCTCGCCGTCATAGGTCTTCACGATGCCAGGATGGTCGAGCTGCTGGCCAATCTCCGCCTCGCGATTGAAGCGCTCGACGAGGACCGGGTCGGCCTCCATATCAGCATGGGGAACCTTGATGGCCACCAGCTTGCCGTCCTTCAGATCGGTGGCTTTATAGAGCATGGACATGCCGCTGCGCGCCACCATCTCATCCAGATGGTAGTGGTCCAGCGTATCTCCGGCTTCAAGTGTCGTCCTGAGTTCTTGCAACATCACCACTCAAGTCTTTCACGCAAATCGTAAGGAAACTCTCAAGGTGAATTTTATCAGCCAGATGATTGATTTTTTCCGAGAATTCCAGTCGATGCCTGCCGCCGCCTTCGAAGAGAGGGAAAAGCCTATTTACGTTTTCCTTATGCGTTCATCATTCGTTCCTCACGGAATATTTATATATCCAATGCGTTACTAGAGTTAATCCGAAGCGATCGGAGTACTAAGGGAGCGAGCGAATCCTCTCCCGAGGAATTGGTCTTTAGGCTGAATTCATACCGCGACTTTCAACACAAATCTTTTTTGGAGGAACAGCGCCGATGATGAACACGAATCGCATACTGGAAACGATGGCTGGAGCCGCCATGGCACTCGCCTTGATGGCTGGAGCGCAATCGCCGCCCGCACCCGAGCCCGCGCCTGCACCTGCTCCCGCCGCGGCTCCTGCGGCCACTCCCGCCGCCCCTGCGGCGCCAACCTGGAGCGTTGGCCCTATGGACATCAGCGGATTCATCGACGGCTATTACAGCGGAAACTTCAATCGGCCTACGGGCCCCAATTATGCCCAGGTCAACCAACTTTACAACTTCAACGACAATACAGATCAGTTCAGCCTGAGCGCGGCCAAACTGACACTGAATCACGATCCGGACCCGGTTGGCGCTCATATTGACTTTCTTTATGGGCGCACCAACTCACTGATCAACGCCGCCCCAACCAACGGCACCACAGCCGATCAGGGCAACTACATTGAACAGGCCTTCCTCAGCTTGAAGCCGCCCAAGGCCAAGGGCTTTGAAATGGACTTCGGCAAGTTCGTCACTTCGGCCGGAGCTGAAGTGATTGAGGCGAAGGACAACTGGAATTACTCCCGCTCGCTGTTGTTTGTGAATGCGATTCCCTACTGGCACTTCGGCGCGCGCACCTCGATGCCGGTGTCGAAGACGGAAACCATCGGCTTGCAGGTGGTCAATGGCTGGAACAACATCACCAAGACCAATGGCGGCGCGACGGTGGGCCTGACCAGCGCCCTGGTGAAGACCAAATATACCTGGGACTTGAATTACTACGGCGGCCCGGAGAACGCCAACACCACCTATGGACTCCGCCATCTGATCGACTCAACGCTGCTGCTGACGCCGAACGCAAAGTTCAACGCCTACATCAATTACGACTATGGCCAGAACCGCGACGCTCTTGAAGCGCAGGGCGACAACAACCTGAACCACTGGCAGGGCGTGGCCGGCGCTTTTCACGAACAGGCCTCGGCCAAGCAAGCCGTGGCGGGCAGGTTCGAATACTTCAGGGACCCGAACGGCTTCATGACCGGCACAGCACAGAAGCTTTACGAGTTCACCGGGACTTATGAGTACAAATGGCTAGAAGGGTTGCTGACGCGGATTGAGTATCGCGGCGATTTTTCCAATGTGGCCTACTTCCATAAGGACACCACGAATACGGCGAAATCGCAATCCACGCTGACAATAGCCTTCATCGCGTTCTTTGGTCCCAAGCGGTAAGCAATGAAAGTTGTCCTCACTGGCGTTTTGATCTGGTTGCTTTCGTTGCATTCTTCAGGCCGAAACGCTAGAGCGCGCCAACTGCGGTTCCGGCCGGCTTATTTCACAATGAGCCATACCGGAACCGCGCCGTCAAACCTTTAACGGAGATTCTGTTCTTGCATCAGAGGAGGTTCAGATTTCATTTCAATTTCCTCATTTCATCCTTATCAAGCCGCTCCTAACATGCAACTAACAAGCACCGGATCGCACAAGAGATACTGGCGCAGATGAACCATAAGTAATTCCCGGGGGCCGACCGCCGGGCAGACCTACGAAATTCATTCCTAAGGAGAAAGCTCATGGCAGATCAAAAAGCACCTCAGATGCAAGCCACCCTGGGCCTTACAGGGCTGACCGCAAACGCAATGGCCCTTATCGCCCCCGGCGCATTCCTCTGGCTCACCTTCGTCATCCAGGCGGGCACCGGCACCACCTCTCCTGCCATGTGGCTGGGCATCTTTGCCGCCCTGCTGCTCTGCCTGGCCACGGCGGTCGCCTACGCGGAAATCTCCAAGCTCTATCCCGGCACCGGGTCGAGCTACTACTACGCCGAGCAGGCTCTGCTCTCGAAGGACAAGGCCTTCAAGTACGCCCGCGTCGCCAAGTTCATCGTCGGCTGGGGCTCGCACCTTTACTACTGGGTCTATCCCGGCGTGATGGTTGCCGTAACCGGCATCTTCGTCGGTTACGTGGTCGGTTTCCTCTATCCCAACTTCATGAGCGGCGCCAACCCCGGGCCACTTTTCATGGCGCTGATCGCGGTGCTATTTTCATTCTTCGTGGCATGGATCGCCTCCAAGGGCGCGGGCGCTTCGACGGCGGTCAACATTGCCATCAACGTGATCCAGATCTCCGCGCTGGTCGTCTTCAGCGTGCTGGCGCTCGGCTACCGCGCCAGCCACCCGGCAGGCTCATCTGGCCCGACCTCATTCCAGTACGACACGCAGACGCTGGCCACCTATGACTACCAGTTCGCTACCGACAAGACCGGAGCCACGATTCGTGACGCCAGCGGCGTGCCCCAACCCCTGCTCGACGCGGCCGGCAAGCCGGTTCCATACGTCATCACCTACCCGACGACAGACGCCAGCGGTAACTTCCTTACACACGAAAACGCCGCGTCAGTCATTGCTCCGCACAAATTCAGCTTCATGTTTATCCAGGCCACGGTCGCCATTTTGATCCTGGTCGGCTTCGAATCGGTGACCTCGATGGGAGGCGAGGCCAAGAATCCCACCAAGCACATACCGATTGCCGTCATCGCCTCGCTCTTGATCCAGGGCCTGGTCTGCTATCTCTTCGAGTATTTCGCGGCCAATTACTTCCTCAACTCCGGTTACACCATGCAGAACGCGGTCAGCTCGGCGGCGCCTATCGGCGCCATGATGATCATCGTCGGCGACGCTCTGCTCGGCCACGGCAATGGAAAGTACTTCATGCTGGCGGAAGCCTTCACCGTCTTCCTGGCGCTGATCGGCACCACGCTGGCCTGCATGAACACCGGCGCCCGCGTTACCTACGCGATGGGCAAGGACGACGAGGCGCCCGAGCACTTCGGCGTACTCCACGCCAAGTCGCTCTCGCCGCGCAAGGCCATCTGGACGCTGGCCGTCATCTCCGCGGTCATCGGCGTCATCGCCGTCACACTGGTCTTCGGCGACGCCAGCGCTCCCGCGGACACAGCCATCGCCGCGCTGCCGCACGGCATCTTCTCCAACTGGGGCTATCTCTCACATGACCAGTTGGCCGCGCTGCCCAATTCGTTGCTGACCATCACGCTCACATCCAACTTTGGGACGTTTATCCTGTATGCACTGAGCTGTGCCCTGTGCATGATTGCTTACCACGAGCGCCAAGACCACAACTGGCTGATGCACTACATCATTCCCGGCTTTGGCTTGCTGGCCAATCTGGTTTGCATGGCCTTCTACCTGATCAGCCCGGTCTTCGGACTCGGCACCTTCAAGGAACCGCTGTTGGCGCTGGGCATCTCCGCTGTCTGGGGCATTTACGGCGCGGTTTACTTCCTGCGCACTTCGAAGGCCAAGGGCAAGGAGATTTTGCTCACCTCCAAATCGACCTTCTAAACGCAGCTTAACTGAACGAATTGTGCTGGGTGGCTCTTCCTGCTCTGAAAGTCGAGGAAGGAGGCGCCACCCGGTGGCACGTTTGCAGACAAGGAGTGGATTCGATATGGACAGAAGTTTTTTCCGCAGCCCGCGAAGCCCTGGCCTTGCTCCGGTTATCCTTGGTTCTGAACCGCATTCTTTTTTACAAGCATCGAAGAGATACTTCCAGGCGGCTCCACTCATGCTCGACGTTCAGTTCGGCCAGGTCAGCGATTTCGGCAAAGTTCGCACCAACAACGAGGACGCGATGGGCTCGTTCCTTCCCACGTCGCGCCGCCAGGCTCGAAGCCACGGTTATCTCTTCGCCGTCGCCGACGGTGTAGGCGGCATGGACTACGGTGAGGTTGCCTCGGCCATGGCCGTCAAAACCCTCATCGAAGAATTTCCCAAAGCTCAGGCTGGCACCATGCTCACAACTCTGATGCCGCGTCTGATTGAGCTGGCCAACGCCGCCGTTCACGATTGCTCGCTGAAGCCAGAGTACATGGGCCGGAAGATGGCCACCACGCTGGTCGCCTGCGCCCTGCGCTACAATCAGGCGGTCGTCTCGCATGTGGGCGACTCGCGCTGCTACCTGGTCCGCAACGGCGTGGCCAAACAGATCACGCAAGACCACACCTGGGTCACTGAGCAGAGGAAGATGGGGCTGATTACCGCGCAGGAAGCGGCCGAGTCCGACTCCCGGCACGTTCTGATTCGCTCAGTGGGGAAAGAGATGTTCGTCGCTCCGGACACCACAGCGCTGACGCTGCTGGCCGGCGACACTCTGGTGCTTTGCACCGACGGCCTGCATGACGAGATGAGCGATCGGACGATTGCCGCGATTGTATCGCAGGAGAAGAAGATCGACGAGATTGCCCGCGAACTGGTGACGCGCGCCGTGGAGATCGACGGCAACGACAACACCACCGCGCAGGTGATCCGCGTCCGCTCGGTCGAGCAGGTGGGGATGTATCGCGGTCGGCCTTACCGGATGCCCGCCTGAGGCAGTTCCTGACGAAACTCAACAAAAACTCTTACGGAACCCTTACTCTTTTCCCGCTGTTTCCCGATACAGTAGAGAGAGTTGACACGATGGAGTGTGCCGCGCAATGGGTTTTCACGACGGCTTCGAGGCCGGTTTCGAGATCGATTACTACCGCATTGAAGAGCCGGTGGCGCGCAGCGGCATGGCCACCATCTACCGCGCCACGGACACGCGCGACAACCGCCAGGTGGCCCTCAAGGTTCCTCACCCCGATATGGAAGCCGATCCGATCCTCTTCGACCGCTTTCAGCGCGAGGCCGGCATCGGCGAAAAGCTCGATCATCCCATGGTGATGCGCGTCTATGCCGGCGAGGAACGCACGCGCATTTACATGGTGATGGAATGGTGTGAGGGCCGCCTGCTGCGCGCGATTCTCGACGAAGGGCCGCTCACGCAGGAGCGCGCACTGCGCATCGCCGGCCAGGTGCTGGAGGGGCTAGATTACATCCACGCCAACGGCGTCGTGCATCGAGATTTGAAGCCGGAAAACATCATGGTCGATGCGGACGACCATATCAAGTTGATCGACTTTGGCATCGCCGGCGACGCAGGCGCCAAGCGCCTCACCTACGCCAACTTCACCGCTGCCATCGGCACGCCGAACTATATTTCTCCGGAACAGGTGAAGGGCAGGCGCGGCGATGGGCGCAGCGATATTTATTCAATGGGCGTGATTCTCTATGAGATGCTCAGCGGCAAGCTGCCCTTCAACGGACCGAACCCGATGGCCGCGATGAATGACCGCCTGCTGAATTATCCCGTGCCGCCGACGGTGGCCAATCCGGCGATTTCTCCGCAGTTGCAGGAGGTCATTTATCGCGCGTTGGAGCGGGATGCGAAGAACCGCTATGCAAAGGCCAGTGAGTTTGCCTGGGATCTGGCGCACCTGGATCAAGTGGGCGTGGAGGACCGCGTGGAGTTGCGCGACTGGCAGAAGCGAAAATCGCAAGGCTTGCGCAAGCTACTCTACTACGGCGGACTGGCGATGATTCCGGTGGTGCTGTTGCTGCTAATGTTTTTACTCGCCCATCACCGATAAAGTTAGGGTGCCCAGGTCCGGATCTTCGGACTTGGGATACAACGAACCTCAATCAGCCTTCTTTATGCCTGCTCCGCAACCTCAGCGGCGATCCTGCGCAGTTCGGGCAGAATATCGCCCTGCGGCACTGCCTCAGCTGAGCGCGTTCCCAGCGCGAAGTAGGCCTTGCGATAGAGCGCGAAGAGGCGCTGGTAGATGGCCGTGGCGGCGGGCCGCGGCGAGAAGACATTGAAGGGCAGGCAGAGCTTGTCCTGCGCTGCTTCAATCGTCGGGAAGGCTCCGGCCGCGAGCAGCGCAATGATCGCCGAGCCGCGGCTGGTGGGCACGCCCGCCGGAACCAGCACCGGCTTGCCGAGCACATCGGCGTAGACCTGATTGAGGACGGCATTGTTCTGCGGAATGCCACCGGCGTTGATCACGCGCGTGACCGGCACACCATACTCGGCCATGCGTTCGAGGATGATGCGGGTGTGGAAGGCTGTGCCCTCAATGGCTGCGAAGAGCTCGTCCTGCGCGGTCTGCACAAGATTCCAGCCAAAGGTGACGCCGCCCAGCTCCGGATTGACGAGCACGGTGCGGTCGCCGTTGTCCCATGTGAGGCGCAACAGGCCGGTTTGGCCGGGTTTGTAGGCCTCGAGGCCTTTGGAGAGTTCCGCGACCTTGGTTCCCGCGCGGCGCGCGATGGCCTCGAAGATGTCGCCGGTTGCGGAGAGGCCCGCTTCGATGCCCGTGAATTGCGGATGCACGCTGCCGGGAACCACGCCGCAGACGCCGGGAATCAGCTCTGTCTTCTTGCTGATGGCGATGATGCAGGTGGAAGTGCCGACGACGTTGACGACGTCGCCCTCGCGGCAGCCCGCGCCCAGCGCATCCCAGTGCGCGTCGAAGGCGCCGACGGGAATGGGGATGCCGGCGCGCAGGCCCAGTTCTTCAGCCCACTTCGGCGAGAGGTGGCCGGCGAGGTGATCGGATGTGAGGTAGTCGCCGGAGAGCTTTTCGCGGACGCCGTCGAAGAGCGGGTCTAATTTGGATAAAAACGACTGCGGCGGCAGGCCATCCCACTTGGGATTCCACATCCATTTGTGGCCCATCGCGCAGACGCTGCGCTTGGCGAGCCTGGGATCGGTGATGCCGCAGAGCGTGGCCGCTACCATGTCGCAGTGCTCGAAGGCGGAGGCGAATTTGGCCCGCTTGTCAGCATTGTAACGCAGCCAATGCAGCAGTTTGGCGAAGCCCCACTCGTGCGAATAGACGCCTCCGCACCAGTCGATGGCTTCCAGCTTTTCGCTGTGCGCCAGTTCGGTGATCTCGCGCGCCTCGGCGTGGGCGCGATGGTCGCACCACAAATAATATTCATTCAGCGGCTGCATCTGCGCGTCTACCGGTACAACGCTGGAGCCGGTGGTGTCGAGCGCAATGGCAGCGACCTGATCGCCAGTGATGCCCGCTTCCTTCACCGCCGCGCGAGTGGCAGCAGCCAGCGCGCGCATCTGATCGGCGTGCGCCTGCGTGGCGTAATCGGGGTCCTCGCGGCGGCGATGCAGCGGATACTCGGCCAGCGCCGTGCCCAGGCGACCTCGCTCGCTGTCCATGATGGAGACGCGCACGCTCAGTGTTCCAAAATCAACTCCGGCAACGATGGTCATTTTCTTCTCCCTCTAAACTCCATTGTTGGATGAGAGGTGTTTTAAACAAAAAACAGCGAGTTAGCAAGTTAGCGACAGTTCAACAAAAGTTTTCACCCGTTGATATAGAGGGTGCTTGTATCCCACCCTAGCCGCAACAACAAGAACGCGGCGAGGGTGGGGCACCCGTATCACAACAAAGCGAAAAGGCCCTAGGCTTCCTCTGCTCCGTGCAGGTAAGAATCCCAACCCATGTAGCGCGTTGCGGCTTCATGGACGGCCTTGGAGACGTCGCTGAAGCTGGCGGCCACATGATGCTCGAAGCCTTCGCGGCAGATGAAGCGGAGCAGCTTCTGCAAGTTGGGAATCCGGGCCACGCCCGCGCCGCCGAAGGTCTCCAGCGGATCGTCGGTGAAGTTGCCCGCGCCGGTGTAGCCGCGGATGATGCCGTGGTTGTCGTCGGTGGAGTAGCGCGCATAGCTCATTACGCCGGCCTTCACGCGGCCCACGCAGGTGCCGAAGGTGTTCTCAATGCCGACGGTGCCGGCGATGATCGCCTGATAGTCCATCGTCGGCGGCTTGGCGAAGAAGTGCTTGGGCAGATTGGAGCAGTGGAAGCAGACACACTTGTCTGGATCGCTGCCGTAGTTGTTGTTCCAATCCAGCAGCGCCGAGGGCGTGCCGCTGGCCAGCGTCATCATGTACATTCCGAGAACGCCGGGAATATCCACTTCGCAAGCCGAGGGAATCAGGTCGTTGCTCATCATGCTCATGATGGTGCAGGGCACAACGCCGAAATACTCCTCGAAGCTGGTCCAGCACTGCACGGCGGTCACCGCACAATTCGTCTGCTTCATCCATGTGTCGATGACCGCGCCCAGCTTGGCCATCTTGAGCAGCGCCGCTTCGGGAACCTTGCCGGTGCTGACGTAGCTCTTGATGGCGGCCAGCTTGGCCTGCGCGGCATCATCGTTGTCGTTCATCTTGGCGATGCGGCCGAAGATCTCCGAGAGATCGATCGGCTCGATGGAGATGCCGCTCGACTCGTAGAGGCGCTCGGAGTAGCGAACGGTGTTGAAGGCCGCGGGACGCGCGCCAATGGCGCCGATGCGCAGATTCTTGAGGCCCTTGACGATGCGGCAGACCGAGGTGAACCATTCAAGGTCGGCCTTGAACTCCGGCGATGTAAGGCTTTCGGTGTGCAGCGAAGTCAACGAGTAGGGAATCTTATATTGCATCAGGTTGTTACAGGCGCTCATCTTGCCGCAGAAGCTGTCGCGGCGGACGGCGATGGTCATCTCCTCGGAGCGGTCGGGCGTGGCCTGCACCAGCACCGGAACCCGGAGGCCGGAGAGGCGAATCGCGTCCACAATGCCACGCTCTTCGCCGAAGTTGGGCAGCGTAATAATGATGCCGTCGATCTCGTCTGCGTGCTTTTTGAAAAGCTCGGCGCACTTTTGCGATTCCGCGTAGGTTTCCACCGCGCCGTGCTTGGATTCCTCGGGGCTCAGCACGACGACATTCGCGCCCGCCGCATCCAGAACCTTGATGATCTCTTCGCGGCCGGTCTTCGCCAGATGGTCCGGGAAGAAGCCGCGGTTGCCTACCACTACGCCGAATGTCACTTTCTTTTGCGCTGCCATGTTTTAGCTCCCTTAATCTTTGCCGCGTTTGCGGCAGTTGAAATGGCTGATGAAATTGTTTTGTGCCGGGTGACCCACTCTCGCCGCATAGTTTTTGCAGCCATGGTGGAATACAAATTCCAACTAGGCGCGGCCGGGACGGAACTTGACGCAATAAAGCACGCCCAGCGCCGTCAGCAATCCGCCCCACCAGATGGGCATGTGCAGGCTGGTCAACTGAACCCCGGCCGGGTAGCATCCGGTGGCCAGTTCAAAGATGCCATAGCCAAAGATCAGAAGCCCATAGATCAGCAGCAACACGCCGATGAAAAACCAGATTTGAATTCCCGAACCATGCATAATTCGTGGTCCTTTCTTCTCTCTTCAAGCGGAGAGGGCGAACAAATCGTTACCAGAACAAAATGTTGAGCGCGGCAAAGATGCAGACCGCGAGGATCGCCCAGAGCCAGACGTTCTTGTAGAACGGGACCGGCTCATCCTTGGGCAGAACCGTGCAACTGTAGCACAGTCCATCCAACTCGGCGACGGGTTTGGGCCTGGTGAACAGGCTGACCAGGAAGATCACGATCACGGTAATCGAGAAGGCCCACCACGCGCGGTAGAGATTCGCGGCCATATCGGTTGCGTCGGTATAAAGCGCTACAATCCCCAGCGCCGCGTGATCGAATTTGACCCAGACGAACATGCTGACCGAGGAGACGATACCGATCAGAAGGCCGAGGAAGCCGGCGGGAGCGGTGGCGCGCTTCCAGAACATGCCCATCAGAATGGCGCCCAGCAGAGGTGCGATGAAGAAGCTGAAGAGCGCCTGCACGTAATCCATGATGCCGTGCGCGTGCTGCACCAGGTAGCCCGCGCCGATGGAGACCGCGACGCCGATGAGAATCGACAACCGGCCCACCAGGACGTAATGGCTGTCGGAGCCTTTCTTGTTGATCAGCGGCTTGTAGATGTCGTAGGTCCATACGGTGGAGAAGGCGCTTATGTTGCCGGCCATGCCGCTCATGAAGCCGGCGATCAGCGCAGTGATGCCCAGGCCGAGCAGGCCGGGGCCGAGGTAGCGGACCATCATCAGCGGCAGTACCTCGTTATAGCTGTGCAGCTCCGACTGCGGAGTATCTTTCTGATTCAGCACATCCTGCTGCACCGAGGCGGAGAGCGGTGTCTTTTTCAGCAGTGCGGCGCAATCGGACGACATCGGCATGCATGCCTTCACGGTGTCTTCCGGAACCAATTGGCGGCGGCTGCCGTCGGAGTTCTGCAAGAGCACCAGGCTGAGCAGGCCGGGCAGAATGACGATAAACGGAACCGCCATCTTGAAGAACGAGCCGATGATCGGAGCCATGCGGGCGGCGCGCAAGTTGTGGGCGGCCAGCACGCGCTGAACAACCAGGAAGTCGGTGGTCCAGTAGCCGAAGCTGATAACGAAACCCAGGCCCAGAACGATACCCGTCCAGTGCGTGCCCATGGGGTTCGAGGCAAAGTGGCCTGTATCGCGCCACATATGGAAGTAGCTTGTCGAGTGCATATTGGCTATGATCTGGGTCTTCAGGCCGCTCCATCCGCCAGTTTGGATTAGTCCCAGGATCGGCACCAGCAGCGCGCCGCCCCATATTAGAACGAATTGCAGGACCTCATTGAAGATGGCCGAACGCAAGCCGCCGAGGGCCACGTAGAGCGTGACCGCGCAGGCCGAAACCACGATGCTGAACGTCAGACTCCAGCCCAGCACGATCTTCATCACCACGGCCATAGCGAACATATTCACGCCGCTCATCAGGATCATCTCCATGGCGAAGGAGATGGCGGCCAGGACGCGGGCGTGCTCACCGTAGCGCAGGAAGAGGTAGCCGGGGACCGAGTGGGTTTTGCAGACGTAGTAGAAGGGCATCATCATCAGGCCCAGGAAGATCATGGCGGGAATGGCGCCAATCCAGTACCAATTGACCGCGAGGATGCCGTACTGATAGGCCGAGCCTGCCCAGCCCATCAGCTCCAGCGAGCCCAGGTTGGCTGAAACAAAACTCAGCCCGGCGATCCAGGCGGTCATCTCACGGCCGGCCATGAAGAACTCTTCGCTGGTGTTCGAGCGGCCCTTGAGATAGAAGCCGATCCAGATCACCATGCCAAAGTAGACGGCGATCACGATCA
>JBKQLG010000188.1:0-9165 GCA_052147235.1 Occallatibacter sp. | reverse complement strand
GTAAGACAATAAGAAATGCCAACGATTGCAAGTGGCCATTTTGACTCCTTGATTAGAAAGATATCTATTGCAACAATTATAGCAATGAGCCACATAAGAACAGGGATTATCCAAAATGATGCTTGGTAGTCCGACGATTTCAATGAACCGTATGTTACACAGAAAGCTATAAAGAAAAATAATGCCGCAATTGCGACTTTTTTCTTAATCGGTGGATTATTCCAGCGTAGACGGAATGCTTGCAACTCATCGCCTGAAAGCAATAAGTTTCCTGTATCCTGCATACGGTGGATCATCTTATAGAAAAAAACGTAAACATAGCGCAAAAGTATTAATGATATGGGAACGCATATAGCTAACATAATCTGCAATGAATTATCCACGCGTCCGTGGTTGAGGATGAGTATTAATATTCCGATAGCCGATAGGGAAACTAATTGAATCAACAAGAAGGTCAAAGAGATTGGAATGGCCAAAAAATCAAATATTTCCGGCATTGACATTGTCGATTTAGGTCCATCTGCCATGTTCATCGCTCCTCCTGATGATCTTGTTTAGACGGCCAATTATATCCAAACTTGCGGAATCCAATCCTACTTCTTCATCCCGTCCCGAGTCTCGATCTGCTTGCGCAGTTCCAGCGCCGGCTTGTTCTGCGGGTCGATTTGCAGGGCTGCATCCAGGTTACGTTGCGCTTCATACAAATGGTTGGCCGCAATCTGCTGGCGGACCAGCACCAGGTACGCATCGACCGACGGCATCAGTTCCAGCGAATGAACCGCCTCCGTGCGGGCTGCCTCGGCGTCGCCAGAGCGCTCGCGAACCTCGGCCAGGCCGGCGTGGGCCGCGGCGGAGTTGGGGTCGGCGGCCATAGCGGCCTGATAGAGCCGTTCGGCTTCCAGCAGCAAGCCTCGCTCCAGGTACTCATGCGCCTGATCGGAGAGCTTTTGGGCGCGCTCGCGCGGCGCAAGCTGGGCCAGGCGCGGGGCATCCACCTGCTCGACCATGAGAGCGGCCTGGTGGAAGGCTGTAGCGTCAAAGCCGCGCTTGATGCGCTCCAGCGGGTCGGCTTTGGCGTCAGCCTCCTCGTCCAGATCTCCCGCTTCTTCCGGGGCGGCGGCTGCGGGCTGGGCGGTCGGCCCCGTACCCAGCTTGGCGGAGACGGGCCTCGCCGCCGTAGGCTTCTCCGGCTTTGTCCAGGCCCTCTGCACCGCTCTGGCCTCGCTGTCACTGGGATGCAACCTCAGGCACTGGGCCAGCTCGGTCAGAGCTTCGGCGTCGTCGCCGCGGCGCTGGAGACTGACGGCCAGGTTGAAGTGATAGTCGGCCTCGTTGGGGTCGGCGGCCATCGCCTCGCGGAAGAGCGGAATGCCGTCCTTACTCTGGCGGGCGAGCGCAACCCCCTCATTATTCAGAACCTCGGGGAGCGGCAGCACGCGGGCCACACCGGCAAAGGCCTCCTCGGCACGGGGATAATCGCCGGAGAAAAACAGTGAAAGACCCCGGTAGAAGCTGGCCTCAAGAGCGTCGGCGTCGTTGCCCCCCACCTTGGCGAAGGCCGCTGCCGCCAGTTCGTACTGCTTGCCGGCATACTCCTCGCGGCCCAGCGCCATCCAGGCCGGCGAAAACTCCGGGCTGAGCGCGACCGATTGATTCAGATGGCGCAGCCGTTCCTGCTGGTCGGGCTCGGTGATGCCGCGTATGTACTGCTCGAAGGCGTTCAGGCGCAGGCCGGAATCGGCGGCCACAAAGGTTTCTTCAGAAACTTTGAAGCCGGGGTCAAGCTGCCGGGTCAGCTTCCAGGCCAGTGAATCGAAGACCGCGATCAGAGAGCGCATCTCGCCGCGGGCGGTGACCACCTCACTCATGCGCAAATGAGGCACGTCCACCAGTTGCGCCTCAGCTACAATGCCGGCGCCGTCGGTCACATAGCTGCCCACTACGATCGAATCGGCGTCCAGGGTTTCAGCCAGCTTCAGCGAGGTGGCGCGCGTGGGGTGAAAGCCCCGTGGCAGCCCCAGGTGATCCAGCGCATACTGGCGGTCCGCGCGGCTCATGGGACTGAAGCCCGCCGTCGCCAGACGACTGGTCAAAATCTCCGCCGAGGCCTCGCGAATCCACTCCAGGCTGGGCTGGCCGGTGCGGTTGTCAAAGGGCAGCACCAACAGGATGCGGCCGCCCGCGGCGCGCACACCCTCCGCGGAGGCCTGAGCGCGCGCATGAACCGCTAGGGAGAGGAGCAGCACAAACGCCACTCCCAACTGCCGTCGAACCCAGCCTGAACGAGATGAAAAAAATGGTTGCACAACACGCTGATTATAGGCCGTCGGCCCGCGAGCGGCCGGTTGAGGGTGCGAGGAGCAGAGCAGCGGGGCAGAGCCTTGTGCAGAATTGGATTCCAGTAAATTAGAAAACTCTAACAATAGATTGAAGAACTTCGCTCGAAGTTGCGGATTGGAACTCCGCATAAGAGATTGCAAGAAATAGGACAAAAGTAACCTTTCGCTCCCTTCACTCTTGACGATTTCTTCTTAAGGCGGCTCATAGCGCCCGCTCTTCAATTGGCCCATTCCACTATGCAGGACACGGGTTATTTGGCAGGGAATGGCGAGAGATAGACAGTTTCTCTCGACTGAGGTGGTTGCAAATGCAAAGTGCGCGTTGGTTCAAGTGTTGGTCGACTGTGGCCTTTTCGGCAATTCTGGCATTGGCATGGGCGCCGGCAGCGCTGGCTGCGGCTCCCTCCATCGGCAGTCTGAGTCCGGCCACGGCAGCAGCTGGCAGCGCGGCCTTCACGCTGACCATCAACGGAACGAACTTCTCCGCTGCCTCGAACGCAACTTGGGGCACAACCGCGCTGACGACAACATATGTGAGTGCCACGAAACTCACGGCCTTCGTTCCCGCCAGCCTGGACGCCAGCGCCGGTGCGGTTTGCATCATGGTCAGCACGGACGGCGACTCCTCCTCCTGCGCAACTTTTACCATCAATCCGCCGCCGGCCGCGATCCTCGGCCTGAGTCCCGCTTTGGCAGTTGCGCCCGGAGTTGCTCACACCATCCATCCGTCTGCTCCCCAGTCTGCGGTCACCAACGCGACTCCGGCTACGGGCTCCACAGGCGGCGCTCTCCTCCCGCCGCTCATCAGCGGAACGATTCCATCCCCCAGCGCTTCTCCCCTGACCGCTTCATCCTCATCCGCTCCTCTTCCATCCACGAATGCGAACTTGTCTTCCGATTCGCTCACGACTACCTTCGTCGGCGCGTCCAAGCCCGCCCTTGCGTTCTCCGTCAATCCGCCGCCCACCATCACCAGCCTGAGTCCGGCCATCGCAGTCGCCGGCGGCGCGGCTTTCACGCTGACCATCAACGGAACGAACTTCACATCGACATCAACCTCTTCGTGGGGCGCAACCGCGCTGGCCACCAACTACATCAGCGCCGCTCAGTTGACGGCCGCCGTCCCGGCCAGCCTGATTGCCAGCGCCGCCGCGATAAGCGTAACTGTCAGCAATGTAAACGGTAGCTCCGCCGGTGCGACGTTCACCATCAATCCGCTACCGCCCACCATCACCAGCCTGGGTTCCACTTCGACGGTGGCAACAGGTGCAACCTTCACGCTGACCATCAATGGAACCAATTTTCTTCCCGGAGCCGGAGTGACAGTGGTGAGGTGGAGCAATACTGCACTGACGACAACCTACGTGAGTTCCACTCAACTCACGGCAGTGGTTCCCGCCAGCCTGATTGCCAATCCTGTCACGGCAAGCATTTCCGTCGTCACTGCCGGTGGAACCTCATCTGGTGTCTCCTTCACCGTGAACCCGGCGCAGCCAATCATCACATCCATGGGTATGACTCGGATCCCCGCCGGCTTTGGAACCTTCACGCTGAACATCTACGGAACTAACTTCACCTCAACAATGGTGGCAAATTTTGGAACTACGCCTTTGACCGCGACCCTCGTGGGAGGGATCACGCTTCCGGTTACGATTCCTGCCAGCCTGGTTGCAACCGCCGGCACGGTGAGCGTAACTGTGACCACTGCGGGGGGGACATCGGCTCCGGTCACCTGTGTGATCACACCACCGTTGCCCATCATTACCAGCCTGAGCCCGAATTCGGCTTCGGCCGGTGGCGCTGGTTTTAACCTGATCGTACACGGAACCAACTTCGTCACAGGCATGAACACCTTGATGGAATCAACGTGGGTGGGCGCAGTCACCTCCTCCCCCACGCAGTTGACGGCGACGGTCCCGGCCAGTCTGATTGCAACCGCGGGCGTGACCAGCGTTGTTGTCTACCTTCCCGGCACCGGCTACTCGGTTTCGCTCCCCTTTACCATCAATCCCGCGCCTCCGACCCTTACCAGCCTGAGTCCCTCTTCGGTCACTGCCGGCGGCGCCGGGTTCATGTTGACCATGAATGGCTCGGCCTTTACCATGACCTCGACCGCCATGTGGGGCACAACCCCTCTGGGCACGGTTTACATAAGCCCAACGCAACTGAGGGCTTCTGTCCCAGCCTCCCTGATCCAGTTCTCCGGCACTGGCAGTGTCACGGTTACCACTGCGGCGGGCACATCGGCTCCGGCCACCTTCACCATCAATCCTGCGCTGCCAGCCATCAGTGGCCTCACCCCTGGTGTGAGCACCGCAGGCAGCGCCGGCTTCACGCTCACCATCAACGGAGCGTATTTTACTTCGGCCACTACCTCGAAATGGGGATCGACCGCCTTGACGACGGCCTACGTGAGCTCAACACAACTGACGGCCGTGGTTCCCGCCAGCCTGGTCGCCAGCGCCGGAACCCCCAGCATCACGGTCGCCACATCCGTAGGAACATCGCCTCCGGCCGCTTTTACCATCTATCCGCCGCCCAGAATCACCACCACCACGCTGCCCTCCGGAATCGCCGGTAACGCCTACTCCGGGCCGATCAATGTCACGGGCGGCGCGCCTGGATACACCTGGACGGTCACGGGCCTGCCGAACAGCTTGTCCTATTTCAATTCCAGCGACAGCACGTTGACCGTCACCGGAACGCCCGCCTCTCCGGGCTCCATCACCTTCCAGGTTTCAGTTCAGGATTCAGTAGGCTCTACCGCCGGCCCGGTCACCTTCACCATCAACGTCGCCGCCGGCCCGAACGGCGTCAGCAACAGCAGCCTCAACGGCAGCTATGCCTGCCTGCTTCAGGGGTCCATTGACGATGATGGCAGCCGCTGGGCCACCGTGACCAGCTTTCAGGCTGACGGCCAGGGAAACTTCAGCAGCGGCGTCTTCGACACCAATAGCTATGACATCGGCTCGGCCTCCGGCATTATGACCGGCAGCTATAGCATCGGCTCCGACATGAATGGCCTTGCGTCCACCCACACGATTCTGACCAATAACGCCGCGGGAATTCAGACCTTGCAGTGGGCGCTTGCGCTCACCAGCGCCGCGCAACCGGCGCAGAACTTCCGCATGGTTGAAGTCGATGACCTGGGCGAATTGCCCTCCGGCCAGCAAGCCACAGCCAACTGCTACCTGGCTACGCCCAGCGCCTTTAACGCCAGCACGATCAGCGGCTCCAGCTTTGTCTTTGGCCTCGACGGCGAGAACAACAGCAGCAACCTCAAGGCGACGGTGGGCCTCTTTAGCGCTTCCGGCGGCCAGATCTCGGGCGGCAATCTCGATACGTCGCTGGGCGGCAGCGCAGCCGTCCAGACCACGGCTTTCACTGGAAGCTACACCGCGCCGGACCCCGCCACGGGCCGCTTCACTATCGCCCTCAAAGGCGCCGGCGCATCCACCGGCTACACCGTGTACATCATCGACGCCAGCCGCATGTTTATCCTCGATAACACCTCGGATGACGGCGAGCAGGCCGGCAATATGCACGTCCAGCAGCAGATCTCAACCACCGGCGCAACCGTCAGTGGTCCATTCGTTTTTTACGCGCGCGGAGCCGAATTCAGCTCAAGCGGCGGCGCGCCATCGGGCTTTTACTCCAATGTTTTTCAGGGCGCGGGCGACGGCGTGGGCAACATGACGATCAACCAAAGCTACACCAACAATGCTGGCGCCTACACCGCCGGAAAATCGAACGGCGGCCCGACTGCTCTCACCTTCGACTCCGCCAACCCCGGCCGCGCTACCTTCACATCGGCTAGCGGCGCAACCAATCTCTACCTATTCAACACCAACAGCGCTGTTGAAATGAGCGTGGGGGTCAACGGCTCGCTGGATTCCGGCTGGATGGAGCCGCAAACGCAGACCGTTTTCACCGGCGCGGCTTTGGCCGGCAATTACCTCTTTGGCGAACTGCCGCTGTTGAGCGTGGAGCCGACCGGCGATGCAGGTGAGTACGACCTATCCGCCAGCGGCGCGATCACCGGCGCAACCACCAGCGCGGCTCAGGGCGTGCTCTCCTGGGATCAATTGTTGAGCGCTACATACTACTGGGACGCAACCGCCCCCGGCACGGGAACCTTCCTGATCGACAACGGCGCTGATGGAACGGCAAGCTGTGCGGTGATCAGCGCAACAAAGTTCGTTTGCGCCGCGCAAGCCGATCCGTCGCCCAGCGTCCAGGTCATGCAGAAATAAACAACTGAATGCCGCATATCCGAGACCCCGTCTGCAAAAGACTGGGCTTCCGATTTGCTTGTCAGCTCCACGATTCCTCTTTGTCTATCCTCGCTGTCAATGCAGCCGAAGATCGTTCCCGTCCCCCGCCCGCGCCTCAAGCTGCCGGTTAAACCGAATCAGCGCAATCCATTGCCCGTGGTCTTCCTGCTTCCAGACCAGCGTGCCGTGGAGTTCGAGCGCGATCTCTTCGGGCTTCAGGTCGTGGTGGAGGCCGAAGTAGCGCTCGTCCATGGCTTTGCTCGCCGCGCCCAGCGTGAAGAACGCGGAAGAAGGATCGGCCTTGGTGCTGAAGACCAGCGCGGCGGAGAATTTCTCCGGCTCCTGTGCGGCAAGAGCAATCTGAGCGGCGGAGAAGTCCTCAATAGGAGCGACCGCGAAGGGCTGCTTCAGGTAGCCCAGCTCCGGGCGGGTCAGCTCATCGGTGACCGGCCAGGCGGAGAGCACCGTTGCGCCGGAGTAACGTTTTTCCAGTTTAGCGATGCCGGCCTGGTGCAGGCGGATCACGCGCGCGTAGTCCAGATTGTCCTCCGGGGCAAAGCCATAGGGCGGATTGATAAAGATTCCCAGCACGAAGGCCGCGGCGCAGAAGGCGGCCAGCCCCTGCCACCAAGGCACGCGGCGATAGAAGGTGGAGACGGCCAACAGCAGCACCAGTGGGTACATCGGCAACAGGTAGCGCGTCAGCAGCGCTCCGCCCAGGAAGCTGAAAAGCAGCGCATTCACCAGCAGCAGAAGAAGAATGCGCCGCAGCGCGTCAGGGGCGACGTCGGGGCGGGCCTGACCAACAGCGTCAGCTCCGTCGGCTGATACCTGACCCCTGACCCTTGACCCCTGATCTCTGTCGCCCCTCGGCTCCAGCAGCAGCGCGGCAAAGGTCATCAGAACCGGCACAAAGAGGTTCATGTGCGCGGTCAGATGCAGGATGCGATGGCCGAAGGCGGCCAGGAAGCGCAGCGGCTCCAGGTTGGCCTGGGCGTTATAGCGCAGGAACTCGGGATTGCCGAAGAAGAAGCCGGTCTTCCAGCGGTGGTAGGCGTACCAGGCGGCCAGGGGAAGCACGCAACTGGCGAGCCAGGCGGCCTCGCGCCGCAGCCGGGGACGAGCCATTCCGGGGGCGCGATAGCTTTCAATGAGGCTGACGGCGGCCAGCGTGAGCGGGATAGCGATGGCCGTCTCCTTGCAGAGCGCGGCGGCGGCGAACCATAGCGCCGCGGTCCAGGGTTTGCGGTGCAGCACGCGATCCTGTGCTGGCAGCGCACAAGCCAGCCCCCACAAAGTGCAGGCGGCGGCGAAGATGTCGGCGTGAGCCAGCGAGCTTTGTGCGAACCAGACGGGGTAGAGCGCGGTAAGCGCCACGGTCCAGCAGGAAACGGCAGGCACGCCCACCACGCGCAACGCCAGCCGCCAAACCGCCGTGAGGCCAAGTGAAGCGGCAGCCAGCACGGCCAGGCGCGTGACCAGCGGGCAATAGCCGAAGAGCTTCCAGCAGAGCGCCAGGTAGATGCTGGGCAGCGGCGGATGGGCGTTGCTCAGCGTAGTGATGGGGATCAGCGAGCCGGTGCGGAAGAAGTCCCAGGCCGCTGGGATGTAGTAGCCGGCCTCGTCCCAGTAGTAGGGCAGCTTGAGCAGTGTCAGGTGGCTCAAGCCGAGCGCCGCGAAGATCGCCGGGAAGACGATCCAGACAGGCAGGGGCGCGTCCAGCCATGGCGTGATGAATCTTCTCCAGCGCAAATGGTCGCTCCCCTAGTTGATCGGTCCGGAGGGAAAGCCGTGGCTCTGCGGCTCCAGGTTGAGCGCGCCGAAGGCATGTTCGTACTGGGCCAGGTTCTGCCCCAGCATATTCCACAGGGCCTTGGCCTGCTGCGGGCTGAGGTAGATGGCCTGATGGTTGCGGATAGTGATCTGGTCGGGAGCCTCGCTGGAGGCCAGGCCGAAGACCAGTTGGAAGTCCCAAACGCTGACGCGAACCTGCACGCTGTTGGCGTAGGTTTCGCGGTAGTCGGGGGTTTGGAAGAGGTTCATTTGCGGCTGCTGCGCGGATGGACTCATAGTCTATCCAGATTACCCCGTTCGGGCCGGGGTTGGCGCGGATAGGGCGAAATCGAGCCGTTTTGCCGCTCGCTTCTCCGCCTCCGTGGTAAATTGACAAGGGATGCGAAAGTGGCGGAATTGGCAGACGCACCAGACTTAGGATCTGGCGGAGCAATCCATGGGGGTTCGAGTCCCCCCTTTCGCACCAAACATTACAAGCCGCTGACTGATCGCTGGGATTTTTCGCATGACCGCGGTTTTCTCCGCGACCGAAAACTGCTTAAGATCAAAGTCGAATGAGCAAGCTGGATTCCGTATATGGCCGGTGCTTGATGGAGCGGGAGACCGGGATCGAACCGGTGACATTCAGCTTGGGAAGCTGACGTTCTACCACTGAACTACTCCCGCCCTTTTAAATCATATAGTTACGCGATAAAAACCTCATGGTGTCCTTTTAGTGTTCAAAGTGATAAAGCGGAGCTCGATTTTGGGGTGATAAA
>JBKQLG010000187.1:0-35447 GCA_052147235.1 Occallatibacter sp. | reverse complement strand
GGTGCTGGAGAAAACTACGGAGATTCTGCCGTTCTTTGCCTTCCGGTTAACTGGGGCTGCGCTGCATGCGCGCTAGAATTGGACGGCAGGGCTCGGACGAATGGCACGGGAGCATAAGCGGCCGAAGAGTTTTTCCAGCGGCTCGCTCTGAATCTCGTTCCAGATGAAGTTGACGACCAAGTCGCCAGGCGAGGCAGCGATGGTGTCCTCCGGCAGCATGTCAAGGGCTGCCCCCACTGCGACCGCCTCCCGGCTGACGGAGCCGCGCTTGCCGGCGAGCTTGCTGTGCGGGAAGAGAATTTGCAGCCGCTCTTCGAGCGCGCGGCACTTCACCATGGCGGCGTAGAGCTGGAGCAGCTTTTCGTTGGAGATGATGGAGAATCCGGGTTTGCCGGCCAGTACGGCGGCGCTCTGCTCTTTCGTCCTGGTCATCGTTGCTGCTTCCTCGCCGGTTTCTGCGATTGTAAACGGGGACGGGATCGATTGCGAGGAAGGAATGTAATTGGGGAGTAAAATCCACTTTGGGAAGCATTCGGGAGGGAGGATTACGATGCAATACCGCAATTTTGGCAGACTCGATTGGAAGGCATCGGCGCTGGGCCTTGGCTGCATGCGCCTTCCCACCTCGGATGGAGAACGGCTCAGCCCCAATATTGTCGAGGACGAGGCCGTTCGCATGATTCGCCGCGCCATCGACTCTGGGGTGAATTATCTTGACACCGCTTATCCTTACCATGGCGGTCAGAGCGAAGTGATTGTTGGCAAGGCGTTGCAGAGCGGCTATCGAGAGCGGGTCAGTCTCGCCACCAAGCTGCCGGTGTGGATGGTGGAGAGCGCGGCGGACTTCGACCGATTGCTCAACGAGCAACTTACAAAGTTACAGACGAGCTATATTGATTTCTATTTGCTTCACGCGCTGAGCCACAGCCGGTGGCAAGAGATTGTTTTGAAGCATGACCTGCTCACTCGCGCCGAGGCTGCGCTGGCCGACGGGCGAATCTGCCATCTCGGATTCTCCTTTCACGACGAGTACGAGGCCTTCGAGGAGATTGTGAACGGTACTGAGTTATGGAGCTTTTGCCAGATTCAATATAACTACATGGACACGGAGAATCAGGCGGGCGTGCGCGGGCTGAAACTCGCGGCAGAGAAGGGCATGGCCGTGGTCGTGATGGAGCCGTTGATGGGCGGCAGGCTGGCCGATCCGCCGGCGGATATCCGGGCAGCGATGGCGAGTAATCCCGCGCACCGCTCTCCGGTCGAGTGGGCGCTCGGATGGCTCTGGGATCAGCCGGAGGTCTCGGTGGTTCTGAGCGGCATGAGCACAATGGAGCAGGTTGAAGAGAATCTGCGCGTTGCCGATCAGGCGCGCATTGGTTCTTTCAGCGCGGCCGATCACGCGCTGATTGCCGAGGTCCGGGAGAAGTATCGCACGCGCACCGTGATTCCCTGCAGCAAGTGCAACTACTGTATGCCTTGTCCCAACGGCGTGTGGATTCCGCTCAACTTCGATTTTTATAACTACGCGCACTTGTTCGACGATCTCGGAACGGCGCGGTTCCGCTACCAGGTCTTTCTTACCGAGGCGCAGCGCTCCGGCGCCTGCATCGCCTGCGGCGCCTGCGAAGAGCAATGCCCGCAAGGAATTCCGATCAGCGAGTGGATGCCCAAGGTGACCGCGCTGCTGGCGTGAGGGGGAAGGGAATAGGGGCCAGGGAACAGGGTGGGTTTCATGTCAGCGACTATTGACGATTGCGACGATAGAGCCTTCGCCTCAGGGTTAATATTGCGCGCCGTGGGAGATGCACGAAATCTTGACTGCCTTCGGCTTGACCTGGTAGACGACGATGGCAGGAATTCTGTTGATCGGATAGCACGGCCTACTCACTATCCGGTCGTCTTCTTCCGGCTGAATGTGCCGCAATCGACCTCCTGAAAAGAGCCGGGGAGAGCATTCTCAATCGCCGTGACAATCGCTGGAAGACAATTTTTAAGGATCTCCCATTCTACGGAAGACAATGCCACTATGCCAAGATTGCGCCTTTTGAGATTCTGCTCATAAAGAAGCGTCCTATCGCCGGTTAAAAAGACCTCAATGCCGTTTTCTTCGGCTGTCCGCAAAAGTTCGCCGTTCTTGAGTCCGGCCCAGCCTCTGTAACCGACGGTGAAAACCTCATGCGCGCCGAGGTTCTGGCGCAAGCGGTGGGCGAGATTTTCGTCGAGCAACACCTTCATGGATGGGCCTGCCCGCGTTGTGCATGAGCAAACTCGATCAAGCGGTTGATCTGGGCGGCGGAGAGCGCAGGCCAATCCTCTCGTATCTCCTCGATGCTCTCGCCCATCTCGTAGCTGTTCACAATTCCGTCTGGCAGGATGCGGGTACCGCGCACGATGGGCCGTCCCGAAACCTTGCCGGGGACTCTTTCGATCAACTCACAGCCTGTCCAATCGATCTCCAAATCTGTTTCCACATTTGCCATGCTTTTACCCTCCTTCCTAGCCTCATGGGTCAGTCATTCCATGTATCGAGGATAGGAGAGAATACCAGCGAAAGCAATAGGGACGGTTGTTTATCCCGAAGACGGGAGGAGGGGGAACGCATCCATTATAAGAACTTAATCGCACAATGCGGGATTTCACCCCTTGATGTGCTTTGCATCACAGCGGGTCTGACCCCTGGAGATGAGACTCAGAGGAGCGGCAGATTTTCCGCCGGCCGCTCTATGAGGGAATTGGTAATGAGTGAAAAGAGCATGGTAATCCTGGACGGGAACGAGGCGGCCGCCTCGGTTGCCTATCGTCTCACCGAAGTCGTCGCGATCTACCCTATCACTCCCTCGTCGCCGATGGCCGAGTGGGCCGATCAGTGGCGCTCGGAGGGGAAGAAAAACATTTGGGGCGCGTTGCCCATCGTGGAAGAGCTTCAGAGCGAAGGCGGCGCGGCGGGGGCGCTGCACGGCGCGTTGCAGGCGGGGGCCTTCGGGACTACCTTCACCGCCTCGCAGGGCCTGCTGCTGATGATTCCCAATATGTACAAGATTGCCGGCGAGTTGACCCCGGCGACGATGCATGTGACGGCCCGCACGCTGGCGACACACGCGCTGTCGATCTTCGGCGACCACTCGGACGTGATGGCCTGCCGGACGACGGGGTGGGCGATGCTGGCCTCGAATTCCGTGCAGGAAGTGGCCGACATGGCGCTGGTGGCGCAGATCGCCACGCTGGAATCGCGCATCCCGTTCATCCATTTCTTCGACGGCTTCCGCACCTCGCATGAGGTGGGCAAGATCTTTCCCATCAGCGACGAGACGATCCGCGCGCTGGTGGACGACAAGTACATCATCGAATTCCGCCAGAGAGCGCTCAGCCCGGATCGTCCGGTGATACGCGGTACGGCACAGAATCCCGATGTCTTCTTCCAGGCTCGCGAGGCTTGCACTCCCTTTCACGCCGCGGTTCCGGGGATTGTGCAGCAGGTGATGGACCGCTTTGCCGCCGAGACGGGCCGCGCCTATCATCTTTTTGATTATTACGGCGCGTTGGATGCGGAGCGGGTGATTGTGCTGATGGGCTCGGGGGCGGAGGCGGCCGAAGAGGCCGTGGATGCGCTGGTGAAGCAGGGCGAGAAGCTGGGAGTGCTGAAGGTTCGCCTTTACAAGCCCTTTGACGCGAGCGCCTTTCTGGCCTCTCTGCCCCCGACAGTGAAGTCGATGGCGGTTCTGGACCGCTGCAAGGAGCCGGGCGCGAGCGGCGAGCCGCTGTACATGGACATTGTGACGGTGCTGGCCGAGAACGAAGCCGCGCTGCCCTTCGCCGCCAAGCCGACGGTCATCGGCGGGCGCTATGGGCTTTCATCGAAGGAGTTTACGCCGGCAATGGTCAAGGGCATCTTCGACGAGCTGGCGAAGCCGGAGCCGAAGAACCACTTCACCATCGGCATTGACGACGACGTCTCGCACACCAGCTTGAGCTACGATCCGGAGTTCTCGACCGAGGATCCGCAGACGGTGAGGGCGCTGTTCTATGGACTGGGCTCCGACGGCACCGTGGGCGCGAACAAGAACTCGATCAAGATCATCGGCGATCAGACGCCGAACTTTGCGCAGGGCTATTTTGTCTACGATTCGAAGAAATCCGGCTCAATGACGACCTCGCACCTACGCTTCGGCCCCAATCCGATTCGTTCGAGCTATCTGATTACCCGCGCTAGCTTTGTGGCCTGCCACAACTTCAGCTTCCTGGAGAAGATGGATGTGGTGGAGGCGGCTATGCCGGGAGCGGTCTTCCTGCTGAACTCGCCATACCCGGCCAGCGAGGTTTGGGCGCATCTGCCCCGGACCACGCAGCGGGAGATTCTGCGCAAGAAGATCGAGTTTTATGTGATCGACGGCTACGAAGTGGCGCGCAAGGCCGGCATGGGCACGCGCATCAACACGATTATGCAAACCTGCTTCTTTGCCATCAGCGGCGTGTTGCCGCGCGATGAGGCCATCGAGCAGATCAAGAAGGCCATCTACAAGACCTACGGCAAGCGCGGCGAAGCGGTGGTGGCAAAAAACTATGCCGCCGTGGATGCCGCGCTGGCGCACCTGGAAAAGGTAGCGCTTCCAGAGGCAGCCTCGTCCGAGTTTGATTTGATTCCGTCGATCGATAGCCGTGCGCCGGAGTTTGTGCGCCACGTGCTGGGCCAGATCGCCGCGGGACACGGCGACCTGCTTCCGGTGAGCGCGATTCCGGCCGGCGGTGCCTTCCCCACGGGCACGGCGCAGTACGAAAAGCGCAATATCGCGCAGTTCATTCCGGTTTGGGACAAGGAGCTCTGCATCCAGTGCGGCAAGTGCGTGATGGTTTGCCCGCACGCGGTGATTCGCGCCAAGGTTTACTCGCCGGAGGCGGCGGAGAATGCGCCCGCGAGCTTGCAGTGGGCCAAGCCCAAGTGGAAGGGCATGGAGCAGGATCGCTACACGCTGCAAGTTGCTCCCGAGGATTGCACCGGCTGCGGGGTTTGCGTCGAGGTTTGCCCGGTGAAGAACAAGAGCGACGCCAGCAAGAAGGCCATCAACATGGCCTCTCAGCCGCCGATTCGCGAGGCCGAGCGCGTCAATTGGGAGTTCTTCCTGGGGCTGCCCGAGATGGACCGCTCCAAGCTGTCGCACGCGCAGGTAAAGGATCTGCAACTGTTGCAGCCGCTCTTCGAGTTTTCCGGCGCCTGCGCAGGGTGCGGAGAGACGGCCTACATCAAGCTGCTGACACAGCTCTTCGGCGACCGGCTCTATATCGCCAATGCGACTGGCTGCTCGTCGATCTATGGCGGCAATTTGCCCACCACTCCGTATACTTCCAACAACGCGGGCCGTGGGCCGACCTGGGCCAACTCGCTCTTCGAGGACAACGCCGAGTTTGGCTTCGGCATGAGAACCGCGCTGGATCAGCAGAAGGAGTTCGCGGAGCTGCTGGTGACGCGGCTGGCTCCGGCGATCGGCGACGAACTGGCAGCGGCTCTGCTGAATGCTGCGCAGAAGACCGAAACCGAGATCGACCAGCAGCGCGAGCGCGTCAAGGCGCTCAAGGCGAAGCTGGCCGGCAACGAATCCTCCGATGCGCGCAACCTGCTGGCGATTGCAGACACGCTGGTCAGGAAGAGCGTGTGGATTCTGGGCGGCGACGGCTGGGCCTACGACATTGGCTTCGGCGGGCTGGACCATGTGCTCGGCTCCGGCAAGAACATCAACGTGCTGGTGCTGGACACCGAGGTCTATTCGAATACCGGCGGGCAGATGTCCAAGGCGACGCCGCGCGGCGCGGTGGCGAAGTTTGCCGCCAGCGGCAAGAAGAACAGCAAGAAGGATCTGGCGATGGAGGCCGTCAGCTACGGCTCGGTGTATGTGGCGCGGGTGGCACTGGGCGGCAACGACAGCCACGTAGCCAAGGCCTTCCAGGAGGCCGAGGCGCACGATGGGCCTTCGATTATCATCGCATACTCCAGTTGCATCGCCCACGGTTACGACCTGGTGCATGGGCTGGAGCAGCAGAAATTGGCTGTCCAGTCGGGCTACTGGCCGCTGATGCGCTACAATCCTGATCTGCGCGAATCGGGCAAGAATCCCTTCCTGCTCGACTCCAAGGCTCCCGCGATCCGGCTCAAGGAGTACGCCTATCGCGAGGCGCGTTACACTATGTTGGCGCGCAGTAATCCGGAGCTGGCGGCGTTGCTGCTGCTGGAGGCGCAGGACGATGTCGAACGGCAGTGGCGCGTTTACTCGGCACGGGCGGCAATGCCCGGCCGTGGCGAGACGCCCCACATCGCGCCGGAAGAGAAGCCTGAAGATAAGAAGGATGAAAAGCTGGCGGCCGCGGCTGCCGGAGGTGCGGAATGATCGATTTTTCCACGCAGTATCTTGGATTGAAGCTGAGCGGTCCCATCGTGGTTTCCTCCACGCCGCTGTCAGAGAACATTGACAATGTGAAGCGGATGGAGGATTCGGGAGCCTCGGCGATTGTTCTGGTGTCGCTCTTCGAGGAGCAGTTGGCGCTGGAGTCGAAGGCTCTGGACGAAGACCTCTCGCGGGGCACGGATTCCTTTGCCGAGTCGCTTGGCTACTTGCCTGATTTGCGCGACTACCGCATGACGCAGGAGGTCTATCTGGAGCACCTGCGGCACTGCAAGGAGGCGGTGAAGATTCCCATTCTGGCCAGTCTGAATGGCGCCACCACCGGCGGCTGGGTGCGCTTTGCCAAGGACGTGGAGCAGGCCGGCGCCGACGCCATCGAGTTGAACACCTACGCGCTGGCCACCGACAAAAGCCAGACTTCCGCGGATCTTGAAGGACAAATCCTGGAGCTGGTGACTGCGGTTACTACCGCAGTGAATGTACCGGTATCAGTGAAGCTGTCGAGCTCGTTCACCAGCATTCCGCACCTGGTTGCCCAGTTGGAGGAGGCGGGGGCGCGCGGCGTGGTGCTCTTCAACCGCTTCTATCAGCCGGACTTTGACATCGAAACGCTGGAGGTGCGGCCCACGCTGCACTTCTCCACGCCCTCGGAGCTGCTGCCACGGCTGCATTGGGCGGCAATACTCTACGGCAATATGAAGGCCGATCTGGCCATCTCCGGAGGCGTTCACTCGGCGGAAGACGTGCTTAAGGGCATCATGGCCGGAGCGGGCGTGACGATGATGGCCTCGGCGCTGCACATTCACGGCATCGAGCACATCAGCAGAGTGCTGGCTGACGTGCGCTACTGGCTGGAGAAGCGCGAGTACACCTCGCTGTGGGAGACGCGCGGCTGCCTGAGCCGCCGCTCGGTCCCCGACACCTCTCCATTTGACCGCGGCAACTACATCAAGACGCTCAGTTCGTATAGCTTGCGGCAGACGGTGGGAGCGTTTTAAGAATAGGGAACAGGGACTGAGGGACTAGGGACTAAGGAATACAACCGGTCTCATCAAGGCCAGGATTTCATTTGATTCGTCTGTGAGCCCCGCCAACCAGCGGGGCTCATTTACATTTGCTTTACGGTCGCGAAATAGAGAAAAATCTTTCCCATGTATATCATTATAAAAGAGATACAATAGAACACTCCATACTTTTTCTCGCTCACCCAATTCGATTCCCGACAGACTCCCAGAACGATGCAATTGGCAGGAATGGATCGGCAGCTATGATGGAGGCGGAGGGCGAGCAGAATCTCATGGATCGGTTGATCGAAGGACACAAGCGCTTTTTGGCCCAGGTCTTTCCCGGCAAGCGGGATCAGTTTCAATTGCTGGCCGACCGGCAGGCGCCGGAGTGGCTCTTCATCACCTGCTCGGACTCGCGCGTGGTCCCCGATCTGATCCTAGGCACGGGGCCGGGCGACCTGTTTATCACCCGCAACGCCGGCAACGTGGTGCCCATCGACAGCAACGACGTGGACGGTGTAACGGCGACCATCGAGTACGCCGTCGAGGTGCTCAAGGTGAAGAGCGCCATCCTCTGCGGGCACTCCGACTGCGGCGCGCTGAAGGCCGCCCTGAAGCGCACCGAGTTGGAGAAGATGCCCAAAGCTCGCCGCTGGCTGAGCCACGTCGAGGCAGCCTTCAGCCAGCGCCAGCCGTTGAATCCGGCCGACGGCGAATATGCCGAACTGGCCTCGCTGATCCGCGGCAACGTGGTGGCGCAGATGCTGAATCTGCGCGCCCAGCCGTCGGTGGCGCGAGCTGTCGTCGAGGGCCGGCTTACGGTGCATGGATGGTACTACGACATCCTCTCCGGCCGCATCGAGCAGTACGACGAGCAGATGCGCCGCTTCCTGCCGCTGGCGGGATAAGAAACTGTGGTTATCGCAATGATTGCCACCCTCAACCCGCTTCAGAGCGCTCGCGCAGAATCGGCCATAGACCGGCTGCAACGCACACCGCGGCAGCCATGGCCCCCATCAGTGCGAAGCCGGCGGAGCTTCCGTGCATCGACGAAGCGACTTCGCGATACGGAAGCGCTGTATAGCCACGCAAGAGCCACAAAGCCGCCGCCGCCACATAGACCGCCGCCAGGGCGCGCATGGCCGCAAGCAGGCGGGTCACGCGCCGCACGGCGATTTCGCGCGCCATCACCCGCGACCGCTGCAAAATCCAATGCGCATCGTGCGCCTGAAAACCGGCTTCCGCGCGCCGCGCTTCTTCGCGCAGCGCTGCGGCCAGATCTAGCGCCTGGCTGCAATCAGCGCACTCCGTCGCATGACGGCGCAATTCGCTGCTCCACTCGCCCGAGTGCAAGGCCCGGATGACGCCGCTCTCGTGCTCGCAACTCATTGGCTTCATGATTTGATCCTTTCGGGACGGAGAAACTCACTCGCCTTTTTCCGGGCGCGGTAGAGCAGAATCCGTATGCTCATTGTGCCCAATCCGGTGGCGGAGGCTATCTCCACGTGGCTCATACCTTCAACATACGCCAGCCAAAGCAGCTCCCGCTCGCGCGGTTTCAGATGACGCATCGCCGACTGTACATCCAGGCGCGCGTCTGCGTACGTTTGCGTGCCGCGTTCGGCAGGTTCTTCCCGGACGGCATCGTCGCGGCTGCGTACCCGGTTGTGCAGAAGATTGGTAGCAATGCGGAAGAGATACGAGCGGCTCTCAGCCTCATTCATCGCCGGCGCCTTGCGCAAGAGATACTTGCAATAGGTCTCCTGGAGCAGGTCGTCGGCCACGTCGGGCCGCCCACTGGCATGTTGCAGATAGCCCCACAGCGGGCGGGAAGTCGCTTCATAGAGCCGCCTGAAGCCTTCCTCGCCCGCTGCTGTCTGCTCGCGCCCCGGCGCAATCCAGGCCGCAATCATGCTGGCATCTTCCATTCCCACAGCCCCCGGTCAAGCCTTTGGCGCCGGCCCTATCAGTCCCAGCGCGCGAGAGGCATAGTAGGAAACTACTGCCGCCGCTTCCAGTCCAATGCCCAGCGCCACCGCCAGGATGCCCATCACATATGGATCGTGGTCAACCACACCGGCCGCGTGCATCCAGCAAACTGTTCCGCCCACGATCATGAAGACCAGACCCCACCGTGTACAGTCAAGGATACTGCCATAGGCGGTTCCCGACTCCTGCGCCAGTGAAGTAAGAAACTTCCTGCCGGCTTCGGTCTCCACGTAAGCCATCATCGCCTGCGGCGAGTCAAAACGCGCCAGCAGCGACTCTGCCACTTCCCCCTGCACCTTGGCCGTCTTGATGCGCCTCACGTTGGTGAAGACCACCCACACAATCCAGCCAACCATTGTGAATACCGCGATCGGAACCAATATGTCTACCATTTTCGCCTCCCGGCTGAAGATTTGAAACCACCGGTAGAACACACCGGAGCCGCAAATGGTTAACAGGAAATCTACGGCAGTCCGGTTTTTTCTGACGATGTATCCACTTGTCGGGCTGCGGGAAACGCCGGGTTGACGTTCTAAAATCTATCGAATCGGTTCCACAAAGCGAAAGAAATGCATTCGAGTTCAGGATAACCAGGAGGGCTGTGCGGTGAATCGTACCGCATTGCAGTATGACGGTTCTGTTTGTGAGTTTCGTCACATCAAGGAGATCGTTTGCAAACTAGTATTTGCAGGTATGAACGCAGCAACTCTAATTCTGATCGCGCCGTGCTCCCTTCTGCTGGGCGCCGCGCTGCAGATTCTTGTCGCAAAGCTCTGTTCCGCAAGGACTAAGGGGATACTGGCTTTTCTCGCCTGCCTGCCGGCCGTCGCTTCTGTCATCGGGCTGATCGGCTGGGTGAAGGCGGGGCAGGCCATCGATCTGAACGTGCTCGACTGGGACGGGCCGCTGGCGCTGGTCTTTCACGTGGACGCGCTCAGCGTCCTTTTTGCTTTGATGGGGACGGGGCTGGGCGCATTCGTTTTGCTCTACTCCATCGGCTACATGGCCCATGACAAGGCCGCAACCCGCTTCTACGCCACGATGCTGATCTTCATTGCCGGCTTCGTCGGACTGGTCTACAGCGCCAATCTCTTCTTCTTCTATCTCTGCTGGGAGTTGGTGGGGTTGTGCTCGTTCTCCCTGGTGGGCTTCTGGTACACCAACCGCGAGGCGGTCGCCGGAGCGCGTAAAGTCTTGCTGATGACGCATATCGCGGGCTACGGGCTGCTGGCGGCGATTCTGGTGGTCTATCACCGCACCGGCAGCGCGTTGTGGACTGACCCAAATGTGGCGCACGCCTTCACCGGCGGCGTCTTTGTGCCGATGCTGGTGGCGCTGGTAGCGAAATCCGTGCAGGTGCCTCTGCACACCTGGATTCCCGAAGCGATGGCCGCGCCGACCCCGGTGAGCGCGCTGCTGCACGCCGCCTGCTACGTGAAGGCCGGCGTCTATCTGGCCTGCCGTATGCATAGCTTTGGCGCGTGGCCGGTGAACGGGGGCTTTGCCTGGGGCAATGAATCCCTGGTCTGGATCGGCACTGTCACCATGGCCGTGGGCGTGATGTACGCGATGGTGCAGACCGATCTGAAGCGCATGCTGGCCTACTCCACGGTGAGCCAGATCGGCTACATGATGATGGGCATCGGCATCGGAACGCCGCTGGCCATCGCCGCGGGCCTGCTGCATTGCCTGAATCATGGATTCTTCAAAGCTGGGCTGTTTTTGACTGCCGGCTCGGTGCAGCACGCCTCGGGCACGCGCGACATGAATCTGCTCGGCGGCTTGGCGCAGAAGATGCCGCGGACGACGCTGTCGTGGCTGATCGGCGTGGGCAGCATGATGGGGATTCCGCTGATGAGCGGCTTCGCCAGCAAGTGGATGCTCTATGCGGCGGCGTTGCAGGCCGGATGGGCTGTGCCCGCGATGATCGCCTGGGCGGCCAGCCTGGGTACAGTTTTCTTCGGCGCCAAGGCCACCAGCGCAGTCTTCCTGGGTCCGCTGACCGAGGCCACCAAAGACGCGCACGAATCCCCGCCATCGATGGTCTGGGGCATGGGATTCCTGGCCGCGGGCAGCGTGATACTGGGCGTTGCACCGCAGTTGGCGGTCAACTATCTGCTCAATCCGATTATCTGCGCGCTGCAACTGACTCCGGTTCAGGTGACCTGGTTTGGCCTGTCGGGCACTGCCGGCAGCTTCTCCAGTATGGGCGGCCTGGTGCTGGCCGTGGTTTCGCTGGTGCTAGGCGGGTTGATCTACGCCGTCGCCTATGTGGCGCGTCCGGCGACAGTTGTCGGCGGAGCGGCGCTGGCTGGGGCTGGAGGCGGGGTCTTCACTGGCGGCGAGCCGTTGTCGTCGGAGGGAAGATTGACCGCGGGGGATTTCTCCAGCATCTTCCTGCAAAACTGGCATGAGTTCTTCCGCTGGTCGAATGTGGATGCGGTTTATCTGGGCGTCTGGCGCGGATTGCTGGCTGCTTCGCGCGGGTTGGGCGTGGTGGTCTCCTGGATGGAGCGGCGTGCACTGGTGCTGGTTGTTGTATTAGCGGCGGCAATACTGGCGGGGGTTCGCTGGTTTGCGTTTGGTGTTTCAGGCTGGAATTCGATCATTGCCTTGCCGAATTTGGAGATGCCGAAGCTGCTGATTGGTGCTTGCGCCATAGCCGGACTCGCGTTGGTGCTGGCTGCACTCGCGCACTCGAAGAGCCGCCGCCTTGCGCCACTGATGACGCTGGCTGGCGCAGCCACCGTGACGGGCTTGGTTGTGGCCGTTCCCAATCATTGGTTGCGCCTTGGATTCCTGGAACTGGGCGCATTTCTGACCGTGGCGCTGGTCTGGCAGAGCGCGCGCACGCAAGCGGCGAAGCTGACTTACCTGGCCGTGGTGCTTATCTCGGCATTGTCCCTTGTGGCCAGCGGTCTCTTGTTGGAGCAGGGACAGTATGAATGGGCTTGGGCGCTGTTTATCACCAGCGTCTGCGTGAAGCTGGCCGCGGTGCCGTTGTTCTTCTGGCTGCTCAGCATGGCCGACGAAGTTCCGGCCGTAGTGCTGGGTTTGATTATCGCCGTCGTTGATATGGCCGCTTTCGGCGAGTTCATGGTTTCCGCGCGCACAATTCCTGACTCCTACCATCTCCATCCAGTTCTGCTGTGCGTGGCGGCCGCTACATCATTCCTGGCTGCTCTTTTGATGCTCACGCAACGCAGCATCAAACGATTGCTGGTTCTTTCGACGGTCGAGGACGTCGGCTTTCTGATGCTGGGAGCCGCTTCTATCAGTGTGCTTGGTTTGAACGGTGCGCTGATTGCGGCTACGACTCACGCCCTCGCCAAGGCTCTGCTCTTCATCTGCATCAGCGGCCCCGAGGCCGACGGCGCTCTGGACGGAGAACACAAAGGCCTGGCTGTGCGTTACCCGGTCAGCACCTTTGGCTTCCTCTTTGGAATGCTGGCTATGCTGGGCGTTCCGCCGACGCTCGGCTACATCGGCCGCTGGAGACTCTACGAAGCGGCAGTGCAGATTGGCTGGCCGCTGGCCGGGGTATTCATTGTCTCGTCGATCTTGGCTCTGATCGCGTACACATTGGCTTTGACCCGCATCTGGTGGGGACCGCCGGGCGAGCCTGATCCGCCGAAGCCGACAACCAAGGAGCCGTTCATTTTGCAGTCAGTGATTGTTGTTCTGGTTGTGCTGATTCTGGCGGCCGGCATCTGGCCTGACGCGCTCGGAATGCTGCTGGGAGGTAGGCCATGAACCTCTGGAACAAGTTGATGTGCTACTCCCGGCGCCACAGCCCATGGCTCTTCCACATGAACGGGGGCAGTTGCAACGGCTGCGATATTGAGCTGATCGCCAGCCTCACGCCGCGTTACGACGCCGAGCAGTTGGGCGTGCGCCTGGAAGGCTCGCCGCGCCACGCCGACATTCTTTGCATCACCGGCCCTGTAACTCACAACGCGGTGAACGCCATCAAGACCGTCTACGACCAGGTCTGCGGGCCCAAGGCGGTGGTGGCCATCGGCTCCTGTCCGGCGACGACGAACGTTTTCATCGACAGCCGCACGCTGGACGGGCCGCTCAACCGGCACGTTCCGGTGGATGTATTTGTCCCCGGCTGCCCGCCCCGCCCTGACGCCATCATCCAGGGTGTCGCCAAAGCGGCCGAGATCCTGGCCGAGAGAGCCGCAAAAAAGTTGCCCGTCGCGCCGGTCGTTATGCCTTTAGTCGGGCCGGGATGCGATGGCGCTTGTCCATGCGCGGCCACTACAGAAACGAAAAATGAAGAGGTGCAGGCATGATTACACCAGAGATTTGGAACAGTCTGACCACTGCCTTAGCCCGCCTGCTCATCTTTCCCGGCTTGCTCTTTGCCGTGCCCGCCGCATGGTTCTTCCTGTGGGTGGAACGCAAGGCGGTGGCGCGGATGCAGGGGCGCATCGGCCCTCCCTTCATGCAGCCGTTCTTCGATTTCATCAAGCTGCTGGGCAAGAGCACGCCACCGCGCAGCGGAATCGGCGGCTTGCTGATGAGGGCCTGGCCGCTGATTGCGGTCTCGGCGGCAGCGGGCGCGGTTGGCCTGTTGCCGGTGCTACCCGCTTCGGGCGGCTTTGAGGGCGACTTGATCTTGCTTCTGGCGCTGCTGGAAGTTCCTTCGATGTGCATCATCGCCGCGGGCTTCTCTTCCGGATCGATCTTTGGCGAGATCGGCTCGGCGCTCGAGGCCGTCCTCAGCGTCTCCTACAACATCGTCTTCCTGCTGGCGATCATCTCCATCGCCGCCTCGCAGCACACCTTCAGCCTCTCGGCGCTGGCGCAATTGCCCAGCTCGCCATTGCGCTGGCTGGGAATTGTGGCGATTCTCGTTTGCCTGCCCGCGAAGCTCCATCTGAATCCCTTCTCATTGCCCAACGCCGAGCAGGAGATCTACTCCGGTCCGATGGTCGAGTACGCCGGTCCCGAGCTGGCCATGTGGGAGCTTTCGCATGGGCTGGAGTGGGTTGCGGCGACGGGCCTGGTGGCGACGCTGATTGCTCCGGCCCTCACGCTCTGGTGGGTTGCCGCTCTGGCCTTCGTTGCGCTCACCTTTGCCATCGTCTTGCTCTTGTCGGTGGTGGCGGCGGCCACGGCGCGCTTGCAGATCGATACCACGGTGCGCTTTTACTGGCAATGCACGCTGATCTTCGCGGTTCTGGCCGTTGCATCCGCGCTTTTTATGAGGTTTAGAGCATGAATATTCTGACCATGATGTGGAAGAACCTGTGGGGCGGCTCGCGAACATTGCTCTTTCCAGCGCGCCCCAAGGTGAGCGAACACTACCGCGGTCTTGTCCGCTTCGATCCCGCGCTCTGTTCGGGCTGCGCAATCTGCAAGATGCGCTGTACCGCGCGGGCGATTGAATTTAAGGCCGGCAAAGGCGAGTATACCTGGAGCTACGATCCCGGTCACTGCACCTACTGCGGGCGTTGCGTCGAGGGCTGCAAGGAACACGCGCTCAGCCAGGACTCGGAGTGCCCACCGATTTACATGACCATCGGCGAGTTAAAGCAGTCTTACACGCTGGCCCGCAAGCAGACCGTCAAGCCAGCCGTCGCGGCTTCGCCGGCAGCCGCCGTAGTCGCGGCAGAACCCGTCCCTGGAGGCACGCAATGACCCCGCTCGAAAGCATTTCAGGAAAACTGGGGGCCACCGAACCCTGGATGGAAAAGGGCGGCGTGCATTGGCTCACGCTGGGCGCGGCGAATGTGCGCGAGTTGGCCAAGGCGATGAACGAACTTCACGCCCGCTTCGTCACTATCACCGCCTATCAGTTGCCGAAAGATGAGGGCTTTCGCCTGGAGTATCACTGGGACCTCGACGGCCAGTTGCTGGGCTTTAACTTTCCGCTTGCCGCCAAATCCATCGATAGCATCTACGACCTGTGCGAGGCCGCGGACTGGATCGAGCGCGAGATTCATGAGGAATATTCCCTGGACTTTCAGGGCCGTGAGTACGAACCATTGCTGCTGCGCGAGGGAGAAACAACCGGCGTGAATCTGCGCGACGCCGTGGCTGCGAGTGGCGTAGCAGCTGTAAGTCAGGAGAAAAAATGAGCTACAAAATCCCCATGGGCCCTTATCATCCGGCGCTCGAAGAGCCTTATAAATTGGACCTGATCTGCGAAGGCGAGACGGTGATCGACTCCAAGCTGCATATCGGCTTCAACTTTCGCGGCATTGAGCATCTGGCCGAGACGCGCAACCACATTCAGGACATCGCGCTGATGGAGCGGGTCTGCGGCATCTGTTCGTTCATTCACACACTCACGTTTTGCCGGGCGATGGAGGGGCTGACCAATCAGACCCCGCCGCCCCGCGCGCAGTACATTCGCGTCATCATGGCGGAACTGGAGCGGTTGCACTCGCACGTGCTCTGGGCGGGTATCGCCGCCAAGCTGATGGGCTTCAAAACCATGTTCATGACCTGCTTCGAGCTGCGCGAGAAGGTGATGGACATCCTCGCCGCCATCAGCGGCAATCGCGTCAACTATTCGATGAACCGCATTGGCGGTGTCAATCGCGACATCACCGACCCGCAGGCGATTCTGAAGATGGTCGAGGCGCTCGAGCTGGAGATGGCGCGCACCGTGATTCCCATCTTCACAACGAGCCGAACGGCTCGTTCGCGCTGTGCCGGCATCGGCGTGCTGACCACGGAGAAGGCGCTCTCTTGCGGAGTCGTTGGCCCCGTGGCGCGCGCTTCAGGGCTGCCCCAGGATTTGCGCAAAGCCGCGCCCTATGCGGCCTACGCGGAGATGGATTTCGACGTGCCTGTGCAGCCGGCCGGAGACGTGACAGCTCGATTGCTAGTCCGCGCACTGGAAATCATGGAGAGCTGCAAGATTCTTCGTCAGGCGCTCGCCAAGCTGCCTCCCGGCGAGTTTCATACCGGAGACGACAAGTTCACTTTTATCACCGGAACTTCCACCGCCCGTGTCGAAGCGCCGCGCGGCGAGGTCATGTACTCGGTCTCATGGAAAGAGGGATCTAGGAATCCGGCCCGCGTCCACGTGCGCACACCGACCTATGCCGTGATGCCTGCGATCCGCTGGATGGTGAAGGGTGCGCGCCTCGCCGACACGCCGCTGATTCAGGCCTCGATTGATCCTTGTTACTCCTGCACGGATCGGTAAGCGGATTTCAGTGAGCCAGATTGGTCCATGCCCCATCCTTTCGCGCTTTTTGCGGAAGGGTGGGATGCCACAGTGCCTCGACAAGCGAGCACGCATAGCCTTACAATCAAAGTGTTGGTTGTGGTGAAGGAGTTCACCCTTAACCGCTGTCCCCTCACCGTTTAGCCGGACAGATGATGACTCCTGACAGGGTTTCCTGTTGTGGAGCCATCTCCCGGCGCGATCCCCGAGTCCATCTTTACGAGCATAAGTCATGGCCAATGCCAGAGCTATGTCTGCTCTCAGTTTCGCTCAAAGGCTGGCGACAACGCCGGGATTGAAGATAGAAAATGAAGATTCAGGTGGAAGACGGGATAAAATCGGAACCGGCAACCGGTGGCGATGGCGTCATGCGATTGCTGGAGCTGGCCGCGCTGGCTGCGCAACTTGGGAGTGATGATATTGGCCGTGAGGCAAGCGAACTGGCTGAACGCCTCGTCGAAGGCCGTTTTTACGTCGCCTGTGTCGGCCAGTTCAAACGCGGCAAGTCGACCCTGATCGGCGCGTTGATTGGCGAGTCGATTCTGCCCACTGGGTTTGTTCCTGTAACCGCTGTGCCAACGGTGATCCGCTATGGCAGCACGCGGAGCGCAAGGATACGCGCCGCCGACGGCACCTGGCAGGAGATTGCCCTGCACGAGTTGGAAGAGTACGTCTCTGAAGAACACAACCCGGAGAATATAAAGCAGATCGCGGGCGCAGATGTGTTTGTCCCCAGCCGGCTTCTGATGACCGGCATGTGCCTGGTGGATACACCCGGCCTGGGGTCGGTTTTTTCCGGCAACACGGCAACCACGCAGGCCTTTATTCCCCATATCGATGCAGTGATTGTGGTGACCGGCTCAGACCCGCCGCTGGCCGGAGAAGAATTAGCTCTGGTCGAATCAGTGGCCCAGCATGTCGAACATTTGATCGTCGTTCTCAACAAGGCGGATAAAGCAAGCGCGCCTGAGCGGGCCGCGGCCATTGCGTTCACCCAACGGCTGCTGGCAAAGCGCTTGCACCGGCCCGCAGAACTTGTCTTCGAAATCAGTGCGACAGAGCGGCTGGAGAAGCGAGGCCCGGAGCGCGATTGGGGAAAGCTGGTCGATTCGCTGCAACGCCTGGTTCAAGATTCCGGCCGCGCACTCATCCAATCCGCAGGCGAGCGCGGCATCGAGCGACTGAGCGTAGAATTGCTGGCCATCGTGTACGAAGAACGCGACGCGCTTCTGCGTCCCGTTGAAGAATCGGAGCGACGCATTGCGACGATGAAACAGACCATCGCGGAAGCGGAGCGATCCATGCGGGAGCTCGGCTATCTTCTGATGGGCGAGCAGCATCGGCTCTCCGATTTCTTTCTCGACCGCCGCAAAGCCTATCTGGCCATCACAATGCCGGACTCGGCGCAGCAGTTGGAAGCAGCACTGAAATCGGCTCCCCACACTCTCGGCCCCTCTTATCGCCGCCACATCATGCGCCAGGCGCAAGAGATCGCACGCAGCCACATTACTCCGTGGCTACAGCCCGAAGAGGACGAAGGAGAGAAACAGTATCGCCTCGTGGCTCGCCGCTTTGCCGGGATGGGCAACGACTTCCTGATTAAGCTGGCGCAGGCTGAGATCCCCGAGCTTGGCCGCATGCTCCGTGCACTCGACACGGAACGGGGCTTCCGCGTACGCTCCCAGTTTCACTTTCAAGAGTTCATTGGGGTCGCGCAACCGGCCTCGCCGCTGCGCTGGCTGGCTGATCTCATCCTCGGCCTCTTTGGCTTGCGGAGCTGGATCGACCGGGACGCCAGGGAATTTCTGGAATGGCTGCTTGAAGTTAATAGCTCACGGGTGCAAAACGACATTCTGAATCGGGTGCAGGAGAGCCGCAATCGCCTGGAAGCCGAGATTCGTAAACTCTTGCACGAAGTGAGCCGCATTGCGGAACTCGCTTTGGCGCGCGCCCGGAAGACGCAGGAGGAGGGAGCCGCGGCAGTAGAGACTGCGCTTCTTCGCCTCAACACCGTAGAGAAGGATATCTGCGCAATCAGGAATTTCCAGTTGCCTTGAGGACTGCCATGCCTGAACCAGGACCGGAGATCGTGAGAACGCGGCGCGCAGGGGAACTGAACGAGCCCCAGCAAAGGCGCTTGCTGGTTACTTGCAAATACATCGATGGTTTGCTCAGCGACATCGAGCAGGCTCTCCATTCAACGGCATCGGAATCTCCGTTTCCTAGCTATATAGTGGATGTTACCCGCGCTCAGGCAATCCAGATCGAAGGCCACATTCGCAGTTTTCGCGCACAACTGCTGCAAACTTTGGAATGGCAGAGCATGAAGCCCGAGCCGCCGGAGATTCCCGTGACCCGATCGATCATGACAGACCTGTCTTTTATCGATAATGCCATCGAGGAGCTCAAACCAAAATATCTGCGCGGCTGCGGCGCCGTCCCCACGGATTCGGTCGATGGACTCAATCGAGTGATCCATGAGCTTCGCTCCCACGTGAAGAACATGGAGAGTTATCTCCGCCATGAAATGTCCGTGAATCCTGAAGCCAAGGACAAGCCATGAACGGCCTGTTGCTGCCTGAAGAAAGAGAACCGTTCTCGATGCCATTATCGTCCATCCAAGCCGAGCCGAGTCGAGAGTATCTGAGTTGTGTTGAGCGCGAGATGGAGTTGGGCCGGCTGCGGAACCAGGCGAAGATGCAAAAATCCATGCTGGTATTCGGGCCAGAGGGCGCGGGCAAATCGCGCTTGTTGCGGAGGTTTGCCGAAGGACAGCCGCTTGCGCTTTATGTGGCGCAGATGCATTCGCCGCGCGAGTTTCTTCTCGCATTGCTGCGTACGCTGTGTTCAGCAAACGAGGAGCTGATTATTCCCAGCGAGAGCGAAACCCTTTCGTCCTCTTCGCTCAAGGGAATTGCGCATAGGGCTCTGGATACACGGCCGTTTCTCATGGTGCTTGACCAACTGGATGGGCCGTCTCGCGTTTTGACCGGCATGATCAAGGACTTGCATTTCTTTGGCCGCACGCCTGTCATCTTTGCCTCGCGCTCGCCGCACATGGAAGACATTGGCGCTCTGCGCCCACTGTGCGCGCTCAAGTCGGAGCGTCTGGAGATCAAGAACTGGCCGGCAGCTATCGCGTTGGAATTTGCGCAACGCAACGCGGAGGAAACTCAGCTGCGGGCCTCGAATCTGGACTTGATCCTGCCTCAACTAGTTGAGTGGAGCGACGGCAATCCCGGAGCCATTCTGCAAATGTTGAAGATGGCGCAACTTCCTCAGTACAGAACCGGCGATCAGATCAAGGCTCACATTCTGTATGTGGACTATCGCATGGGGCATTAGCCGCTGCTTCGAAGCGGAGTTCAATCAAGAATCTTATCTCGCGCGGTAATCTAGAAGGAGAGAGGCACCCTTGCAGAAATACCTGTTCATTGCCTTTGGTGGCGCGCTGGGTTCCATGGCTCGCTACTGGGTTGGCTCGACGATTGCCGGGCGCATGGGAACACGCTTTCCCTTCGGCACCTTCGTCATCAACATCACTGCCTGCATCGTCATAGGCTTCTCGCTCACCTACCTGGGCAAGCGGGCGGGGCTGAGCCCTGCCTGGCGTTACCTTATTCCGGTTGGTTTTATCGGAGCATACAGCACATTTTCGACTTATGAGTGGGAGACGCTTTCCACCTTGCGCGCGGGAGCCTTTGCGATGGCCGGCCTCTATGCAATCGGCAGCCTCATCCTGGGTTTGGCGGCGACATGGCTGGGAGCCGTGCTGGCCGAGGCAATCTCTTGAGCGTAGAATTCAAAATCATCGGCGGAGACAGCAATGTTGCAACCCGGAAAAGCCGTTAAAGTCACTATCTACCTGAGCGACGGAGCCACGCATCACGGAGTTCCGCTCTACACCAGCATCCTCGACTTCCTCTTTTATCGCAGTGTTGCCGGAGCCACTGTCACCAAGGGCATAGCGGGCTTCGGCGCCGATCATCATCTGCATGCCGCGCACCTGGTCGATATCTCCGACCGCCTCCCCATCAAGATCGAGTTCATCGAGAGCCGCGAAAAGGTTGAGGCGCTGCTGGGCAAGCTGGAAGAGCTGGCGGGCAGCGGGCTGATCGAGATGCAGGAGACCATCGTGGCTAAGCCAGCCCAGCTCTCCAAGCCCAGCAAGCCGCTCACTCCCGCCCACCTAAAGATTGAAGGCAAGGCGCAGATGATGCGCATCTTTGTCAGCGAGGAAGACCGCTGGAAGGCCAAGCCTCTCCACGAAGCGCTAGTGGAGGCGATGCGCGCCAACGACCTCGCCGGCGTCACCGTCTATCGCGGCATTCTCGGCTATGGCGCGCACCGGCGTATCCACAAGGACAAGCCGCTGCTGCACCCGCACCACGGCTCCATCATGCTCTCGGCCATCGACACCGCGGAAAAGCTGCGCGCGTTTCTTCCTCTGGTCGATCAGATGGTGCTAGAGGGACTGGTGGTCTTTTCCGATGTGGACATTATCAAGTACGCGTATCGCGCGCTCGAAACCGAGAGGGAAGCGCCCAAGCCCGCGCAGAATCAAGCGGAGGCAAGCCAATGAAAGAACAGTTCACCGCTCGTATGTTGCGCATTCACTTCGGCGAGGACGACCGATGGAAGGGCAAGCCCTTGCATGAGGCCATTTTGGCCAAGTGTGTGGAGTTGGGCATTGCGGAGGCGGTTGTCTTTCGCGGCATTGAGGGCTACGGTTCGGCCAGCCGGATTCGCCATGCCAGCCATTGGAGGCTCAGCAAGGATGCTCCCATCCAGATGAGCATCATCGACACCGGGGAGCAGATCGCAAGGCTGACTCCCTATCTGGACGCGATGGTCGAGGAAGGGCTGGTCGCCGCGTCCACTGTTGATGTGATTCGCTACTCGCGAACGCCGGAAAAGGTTTCGGAAAAGCTGTAAGCCTTCCCGCTTTGGCGCCGATGTGAAGGGCGAAGCGGGCACTCCCTCGCCGTTGAACAGGTTGCATTGCGGGCTGTTGGCCCAGCCGTAGCGCACTTGAGCCGGCTCGGCAACGGAAGCTCTTGGAAAAGAATGTTCCCAGAGTAACGATTCTTGGCTCAAGACCGAATATCTTCGGCTTTTCCAGGTTTATTCGCAACTATTTCCGGCAATCTGTGTCAAAATGAGCAAAAGTGATCACTTTTCCGCGGTTGATTCCTGGGTGGGAGGCTCCGCGGCCAGGGTGTTTTCATCTCCCGTAAGCAGGGATTAAGGAGAAGGTAGTTTAAGTTTCTGACCACGGAGGACCAATGCTCTCGACGCGAAAGTTGCGCACATCCGTATTTGTTCTCATCAATTTAGCACTACTGGTTTGCCTCCCCGCGAAGAGCCGCGCGCAGGCGGCACTGCTGATGGAAGAGCCGTACGGCTTCTTTGGCCAGATCAACCCGACCGGGCACAATGCGATCTACTTTGAGCGCATCTGCGCAGAAACTCCGATTCGCCTGCGCCGCTGTCACGACGGTGAGCTAGGCGCCGTCATTGCTCGCTACCAGGGCATCAACGGGTACGACTGGGTGGCGATCCCGCTGCTTCCCTACCTCTATTCAGTCGAAAACGCCTCGGATGTTCCCGCGCGCGTCAACCGCGAGACTGTCAGTCGGCTGCGCAACCGCTATCATGAAGCCCATTTACTCAGCCTGGGAGTTAACCTCTCTCCCGGTAATGTGCTGCATGGCGGCTGGACGCAATTGGTTGGCGTCTCCTATGAGCGGCGCATCTACGCCTTCCGTTTTGAGACCAGCGAGAAACAGGACGACGAACTCATCGCGCGTATGAATGACGGCGGGAATCGCTCGCACTTCTATCTTCTTTTCAACAACTGCTCGGACTTTGCGCGCCGTGTTCTCAATCAATATTTTCCCAACACCTTCCGGCGCAGCGTCTTCCCGGACGCAGGTATGTCCGCTCCCAATCAGATCGTCTATAAACTGGAGCGCTATGCCAGCAAGCATCCTGAGACGCAACTGACAATCTTTGAGATTCCACAGATTCCCGGTTACCGCCATCCGAGCCACTCAAACAAGAGTATCTCCGAGTCGCTTTCCACCACCTATGCCATTCCCATTGCGCTGCTGAATCCCTACGTTGCCGGAGGCATATTTGTGGATTATCTTATGCGCGGACGCCATCATCTCATACCCAAAAACCCGCAGCTTCTGGAGCCGGACAATTTAGGGGCATTGACAGCAGCGGCCCGTGTCGCTCAGAATCCGGGGAGCGCAGGTGTTCAGGCCCCCAGCGCCGTTGCTCACGGCTCCGCGGAAGTTGAAGGAACCGAAACAGCCAACTTCGGCCTGAAAGAAATCAGGGTCGCGCATGAGTAAATCTTCTGAGCAGAATCTCAAAAACCACGGGCGGCTCGATCCGCCGTTTCACTTTGTGCTGTTCTTCTTCCTGGTCGCCAACCTGGTCTTCTCGATCTTTCACATGATTCACCATCGGGTAGACGCATACTTCGCCGGCCCATGGTATGTGGTGCTTTCGCTGGTGGCGTTCCTTCTCGTCTTCAAGGTGCGCAGCTATCCGCTCAGGGTGCAGGACCGCGTTATCCGGCTGGAGGAGCGGTTGCGCTTGCAGGCGCTGGCCCCCGCGGCGTGGCACGCGCAGATCTATCGCCTCAGCGAGGATCAGTTGATCGGCCTTCGCTTTGCCGCCGATGACGAGGTTGTGGAACTGGCCAAGCAGGCGCTCGAACAAAATCTGGACCGCAAGCAGATCAAGGAGCGCATCAAGAGCTGGCGTGCCGATTACTTGCGTGTCTGAGCACCTGCGGTGCGGCCAACAGCTCGCTTTTCGCTCGCAAGAAATTCTTGCTTTCCCAGGTCTCAGAATCGAGGCCTGGGACACGAGGATTCTATCTACCCATAACCTGCGCCAACTGCTCATTCACTGAATATGTCAGCAGCAGAATGCCGCTTGGCAGAGCCTTGCTCTCCTCCAGATGAAGAGACTGGCGCCGTCCCTCGGGCAGCAGCGGAGTCCCGCTTCCCAGCAGAACCGGCATGACCGCAACTTCGACTGTATCCATGAGGCCGGCATCGAGCAAGTGGCGAAATAGAATGCCTCCGCCGAAGAGCCAGATATCTTTGCCGGGCTGACGCTTCAAAGCAGCTACTGTTTCCTCGACGCGGCTGCTGATGATGGTGATGCCAGGGTACTCCTCAGGCTTCATGGTGCGCGAAACCACGATCCATGGCTGCCCAAAGCTCTCCCAATCCTTGCCTTTCTCGCTGGCCACTTCGTAGGTCCGACGCCCCATCAACAAGATGTCGTACCGGGCGAACATCGCCGCAAAATCAATATCCGGATCAGAGACAATCCAGTCGTACTCACCGTTGGGTCCGGCAATAAACCCATCCAGACTCATTGCCACACCGTAACGCAAGCGCCGCATTACCCTTCCTCCGCCTCGCGTAGCTTGGCGATCACGGTGAAGTCTTCCAGCGTGGTGGTGTCGCCGCGGATCTCGCCATGGGCGGCTAACTCCCTGAGCAGACGGCGCATGATCTTGCCGCTGCGGGTCTTGGGCAGGGCTTCGGTGAAGCGGATATCGTCAGGGCGGGCCAGCGAGCCGATCTCCTTTGAGACCCACTTGCGTAGTTCGTTCTTCAATTCCTCACTAGGCTGGTTACCGCTTTCCAGCGAGACGAAGGCGGAGATGGCCTGGCCCTTAAGTTCGTCGGGACGGCCGACAACGGCGGCTTCAGCCACCTTGGGATGCGCAACCAGGGCCGACTCGACCTCCATCGTTCCAAGGCGATGGCCGCTGACGTTAATTACATCGTCCACCCGGCCCATCAGCCAGAAGTAGCCGTCGGCGTCCTGGCGCGCGCCGTCGCCGGTGAAATAGCTGCCGGGCACGTCGCTCCAATAGGTCTTCTGATAGCGTTCGGGGTCGCCGTAGACCGTCCGCGCCATCGAAGGCCAGGGCTTGCGAATGACCAGCAGGCCGCCGTGGCCGGCAGGCACCGGCTGGCCCTCCTTGTTGACCACTTCGGGCAGAATGCCGAAGAAGGGCCGAGTGGCCGAGCCGGGTTTGGCGGCTATGGCGCCGGGAATAGGCGCGATCATGATCGCCCCGGTCTCGGTCTGCCACCAGGTATCCACGATGGGGCAGCGGTTATGGCCGATCTTCTCGCGGTACCACATCCATGCTTCGGGGTTAATCGGCTCGCCGACCGTGCCCAGCAGGCGCAGAGAGGCCAGCGAATGTTTTTCCACGTGCTGGTCGCCCCATTTGATAAACGCGCGAATGGCGGTCGGCGCGGTATAGAAGACGGAGACCTGATGGTCGTCGATGATCTTCCAAAAGCGGGAGAAGTCGGGCCAGTTGGGCGCGCCCTCGTACATCAGCACCGTAGCGCCGTTCAGCAGTGGGCCGTAAACCACGTAGGAATGGCCGGTGACCCAGCCGATGTCGGCCGTGCACCAGTAGATGTCCTCGTCGCGCAGGTCGAAGACGTACTTCGATGTGAGGTAGGTTTGCACGGCGTAGCCACCGGTGGTGTGGACCAGTCCCTTGGGCTTGCCGGTGGTGCCGGAGGTGTAGAGGATGTATAGAGGATCTTCGGAATCCATCTCTTCGGCGGGGCAATCGGGGGCGGCGTCGGCCACCAACTCGTGCCACCAATGGTCGCGGCCGGCAACCATCGTCACGGGCGAGCCGGTGCGGCGGAAGACGACTACGTGTTTGACAGTGTGGCAGGCGTTCATGGCCTCGTCAACGGTGCGCTTGAGCTGAATCTCGTTGCCTCGCCGATAGCTGGAGTCCTGAGTAAGGATGGCGACACAGGCCGAATCGTTGACGCGGTCGGCGATGGCGTTAGCGGCAAAGCCGCCGAAGATGACCGAGTGCACCGCGCCAATGCGCGCGCAGGCCAGCAGGGCAATCGCCAGCTCCGGAGTCATGCCCATATAAACGGCCACGCGGTCGCCCTTTTTGATTCCCAGCGCCTTGAGGGCGTTGGCGAAGCGCTGCACTTTGGCATGTAGTTCGGCGTAGGTCAGACGGCGAATCTCTCCTGGCTCGCCCTCCCAGATCAGCGCGGTCTTGTCGCGGCGCTCACCGAGGGCGTGGCGATCTACGCAGTTGAAGCTTAAGTTTAACTTTCCTCCAACAAACCATTGAGCCAAAGGAATATGCCACTCCAAAACTTTCTCCCATGGCTGAAACCAATGCAGATTCTGGGCGACGCCGGCCCAAAAGTTCTCCGGGTCGTCAATGGACTGTTTGTAGAGCGCTTCATACTCTTCCAGGCTTTTGATGTGGGCCTTAGCGCTGAACTCCGGCGTCGGCGGAAAGACGCGGTCCTCGCGCAGTGTCGAGTCGATGTCTTGACTGGCCACGGCTAAAACAGGATTGGCTACAACAGAAACAGGGCCGGCAACTTCAAAATCGGGCAGGGAAGTCATACGAACCGTCCTTAGGGGAAGAGGATCGAAAAACGGCTCACGGCAGCCCTCGGGATTGAGCTCCTGTGAAGGCTCCGCGTACAACCAACTCTATCTAGAGATGCATACAAACGGCAAATGGACGGGAAGAATTGCAGCGGGGTTGATATGCGCGGAGTCCAAAGCGCAAGGAAGGGAATCGGCGCGCCGGCTACGCGGATTTCTTTTGCGCGGTTACGTACTCGCGCAACGCTGCGTTGATGCGGCTCTGGTAGCGCCGTCAAGAAAAACACAAAGTGCGGAAATTACCGCCGCGCCTTGTAGCGCAGAATCCAGTCCTTCTGCTCCTTGGTATCGGGAACATCGAGGCCGCGGGCCGCCTCAATGGCTTTGAGAGCGGCCTTCGGCTTCCAGCCCAGATGAATCAGCGCACAGGCCGCGGTGACGGTGGACCTGCCAATGCTCCCCCGGCAATGGATGCCGATCCGAATGCCGGCGCGGAGACGGCTGACCAATTCCTCGACAAAGATTCTGAAAGAATCAGGGTCAGGCGGAGGATGAATATCGGGCATCGGATAGAAGAGGAACTCCATCCCCAGCCGCTCCGCGACAGAAGCTTCTTCCGTCAGTCCCAACGATGCGACTTCCTTCTCGGTGAGGTGGGAAACCAGGGTTTGAATGCCGCCCTGCTTGATCCTCAGCAGTTCGCCCTCCAACTTGTCATCGCCATACGGCCTCAGCACTACCGCCAGCGGAGCGGAAGGATTGCCGTTGATCCAGAATATTTCGTTCATATTCTTCGAAATCCGATCAACTCTTTCTTCATCGGCAGTGAACCGCTGCACTCAAACATAGCGCCTCTGGTGCCAGATCCAGGCAGTACGGACGATCTCGTCGAGCTGAGTGTACCTGGGCTTCCAGCCGAGTTCGCGAATGGCCTTCTCGGAGCTGGCGACGAGCACAGCGGGGTCGCCGGGGCGGCGGGGGCAGACTTCGGCAGGGATGGAGTGGCCGGTGACGCGACGGGCTGACTCAATCACTTCAAGAACGCTGAATCCGCGTCCGTTGCCCAGGTTGAAGATGAGCCGGGCACTGCGTGCGGCAGCCTCTTCCAGTGCATCGAGAGACAGCAGATGTGCATCGGCCAGGTCGGAGACGTGGATGTAGTCGCGGATACAAGTGCCGTCAGGAGTTGGATAGTCGTCGCCAAATATTTTAATCGATGGGCGGCGGCCCAGCGCCACATCCAGAACCAGTGGAATCAGGTGCGACTCCGGCTCGTGGGCTTCGCCTCGTGTGATGCCGTTTGCTCCCTCCGGCGCGCCAGCCACATTGAAGTAGCGCAGCGAGGCGACACGCAAGCCGTGGATGCGGTTCAGCCAGTCCAGCATCTGCTCAACCAGCAGCTTGGATTCGCCATAGGCATTGGTCGGAAGCAGGCGAGCATCTTCTTTGATAGGAATCACTTCCGGCTCGCCGTAGACGGCGGCTGTGGAGGAGAAGACCAGCCGGCGGGGGCCGTGGGCCAGCATGGCTTCGAGCAGGGAGAGCGTGGAGGCGGTGTTGTTGCGGAAGAACTGCTCGGGATGGAGCATGGACTCGCCGGCCTCGATGAGCGCGGCAAAGTGAAGGACGCCGTCGAAAGGTCTTCCCTCCACTTTAGCGGAGAGGAAAATCTTCTCAAGAGCGGGCCGGTCTGCGAGTTCTCCCTCGACGAATTCCACACCGGGAGGCAAAAGATCGCGCCGTCCATGACTCAGGTTGTCGAAGACGACGGCCTGATGTCCATTCTCGGCCAGCAATCCGGCGACTGTACCACCAATATACCCCGCACCGCCGGTCACTAAGATCTTCACAAAAAAGCTGTCCTTTCCAGAACACTTTGGTATAAGATAAAGTGTATTACAGAGGGCGCATGGGGCCGATGAGGCGCCGCCTACGGACCGTCGTATAGACGGCCGGTTGTACTCTGTTTTTATGCAGTGCATGTTGACGCCGCGCTTGCTTGTTGCGGATGCTGTCATGTGCGGATGGGCAACTGGTGTATATCTGTAACGTGTTGGATTGTTTTTTTGCTTGGTCCCTTGGACAGAGTTGGGGTACTCGGATGTTCAAGTTACAAGCAGCCAATCCGTTGTATCGCTTGGAGACCTCCAGTGCAAGGTCTAGACGGGTTTGTGCCCGATCCTCAGTGCCCCCATCGAAATATATGAAGAGTGATTCCATTTTTTCACAAGTAGGTCAAACGCATTGGCAGTATGTATCAGGCTTGGCAACCGGACGAGGCGCGGATGTGTCCTTACCGGCACGATTCTGGCGAGCGCAGTCAACAGTTCAGCGGATTGCGCCTGCCCCGTTATGTAGGAAGACAATTGCGGTCTTGCGCCAATCTGTCAAAATAGCAAAAAGGTTGGGCAAGGTTCCCGCAGGGGATGGAAGCTATTCGAGCTCGTTCTCAGCGCGATTCTCCACATCCGCCGGTTCTCGCGCAGCGGAAACAAGACTGCCCAGCCCCTATGACCGTGAGCGAGGATTGAGACTATGCCTGTAACCACTTATCCAGGTAGAGCCGCTTTCGGATTGCTCCCCGAGCCCGAGCGCAGCCCCGGCTCGCTGATCATCAGCATGGTGGTCAACGGGTTGATGTTGGCCTTTCTTTTCTACGTTGGGACAACGGCCAAGAAGGCAATTGATCAGCACCGGTATGAAGAGACATTGCTGGTTCTGCCGGCCAAGCCGGAGCCTCCTCAGCCGAAGGTGAAGCTGCCTCCTCCTCCCCCGCCGGAGAAATTGCCGCCGGTTCTGGATGTAAAGCTGGAAGCGCCGAAGATCAAGATGCCCAAGCCGGAGCCCAAGCCGGATCCGAAGCCGATCCCGATCGAAGTCAAACTGCCGACGCCGGTGATTCAATCGCTCAAGCCAAAAGTCATTGAGGCGCCTCAGCCTAAGCCTGTGCTGAACGCTGTAGCCAAGCCGGCAGTGGTTACAGCGCAGCAGACCAAGACAGCGATGACACCTGCGGCCATGCCGGCGCAGGACAACAAAGTCAAGTTCTCGACCAAGCCGGTTCATTTTGGCGACACATTTGGCGTGACGCCCAATCCGAATGCCAAGGGACCGGCCACGGTGGCGGCCATAGGCAATCCCTATGGCGGGATGCAGGGACCGGCCATCGCGCCCCACGGTAAAGTAGGATCGACCGGTTTCGGCCGCGGAAGCAGAGTCGGCTCCGATGCCGGAGTAGTGGGCAAAGTTGCCTCGGCTGGCGTTCGCAACACGGTAACCGTGGCCCCGCCGGCGAGTATGGGCAAGGTGGCTTCGGTCGGTATTCCCGCTACGCCCACTGCCGTGGCGGAAGCCTCTAGAGCGGTAGTTGGGCCGCCCCCTACCGATCTGGTGGTCATCTTCAAGCCGCAGCCCCAGTACACGAGCGAAGCCAAGCAGCTTCGGGTGCAGGGCGACGTGATCCTGCGGGTTACTTTTGAAGTCAACGGCCAGGTGGTGGTGCAAGGCGTCGTTCACAGCCTGGGCCATGGCCTGGATGAAGAGGCGCGCCGTGTGGCGCAACAGATTCGTTACCGTTCGCCCACCCGCAATGGTCAGCCGGTGGACATCACCACCAACATCACCATTACGTTTCAGTTGGCGTAACATTGGGGTTGAACGCAAGAACAATGGCTGCACTCAGCCGCGGGATGACGGAACGGCGCAAGCAGCCAGAAGAAGATTTGAAAGAACCCAGCATAGGAGCCAGACATGACGTTTCGGAAGATCCCCCTCACACTCCTGCTCATCATTCTGAGTGTCGCCAGCGCGAACGCAAAGAATAAGGAACCCAAGTACTCACAGGTTCACCAACTCACACCGGAACAGGCCTCGCTGGTGGAAAAAGCCATTGGCCGCGAAAAGGCGCTGATCAAGAACATCCAGCAGCGCACACCGCTGGTGGAGACTTACATTCAAAACACCATGCCGGAGATCAAGCTCTATCAGGTACCCATCTCGGATGAGTATATGCTGAGCCGCATCGACTTCGGCAAGGTCTCATTTTTTGACAAGGCCTACCAGCCACGAGACACTGCCAAACATGGCTACTTCAAGGGATCGTCCTCTGCCTTCCTGGGCCTGAACAAGATTCTGGGCCGGCGGTCGATTACTTATATGCCCAATGGCTTTGCGCAGATGATGTTCCTTGATCCCAGGAGCTTTGACAACCAGCACTATGTCTTCAGTTATGTTCGGCGGGAGTTCCTGGGGTCGGTGCGCACCTGGGTCTACGACGTGCATCCCAAGGTCTCTGGAGCAGGCCGCTTCGTCGGGCGCATCTGGATCGAGGACCAGGATGGCAACATCGTCCGCTTCAACGGCACATACACCAGCACAAGCGAAGGGAGCATCAACTTTCACTTCGACAGTTGGCGGATTAACGTGCAACCGGAGATCTGGCTGCCGGTGGCTGTCTATGTGGAGGAGACCCACCGCACGGAGCACGAAAAGATCGGGCTGAGGGCGCAGACGCACTTCTGGGGCTACTCGCTCAGGCTGCCTACGCGGGAGAGCGAGAACGTCAGCGTGAAGGTGGACGACGCGGTCGACAAGAGCGACGATTCGCAGGATGTAGGACCGCTGCAAGCCTCGCGCGCCTGGGTAACAGAGGCTGAAGACAACGTGATCGACCGCCTTGTAGAAGCCGGCCTGGTGGCGCCGCTGACTCCCGGCGGCTATGAAAACACGGTACTCGACCAGATCGTCATTAACCTGCAAGTGCCCAATAACCTGGCTTTCACTGAGCAGGTGCATACCCGTATTCTGCTTACGACCACCATCGAAGCTACCACCGTCGGTAACACCATCCTGATCAGCAAGGGGCTTATCGATACTCTGCCCAACGAGGAATCGATCGCCTCGGTGGTTGCCATGGAACTGGCGCATATCGTGATGGGCCACCACATCGACACCCGCTACGCCTTCAACGACCGTCTTCTCTTCCCAGACGAAGCGACCTTCCGGAAAATCGACATGAACCATTCGGATCACGACAACGCGGAGGCCGCTAAAAAGGCCATGGAGTACCTGCAGAACTCCATGTACAAAGACCGGCTGCCCACGGCGGGAATTTACTATGCGCAGTTGGTTGACCGGGAAAAGGTGCTGACGGCTCTGAACACGCCCAAACTCGGCGACTCGCTGCTCAAGTCCGACGGAACCCCGTGGATGTCCGACCTGCAACACATGGCGCCCGCGCTGAATTGGGATGACCTCGCACAGCGTCCGGCCCTGCCCCTGAACAGTTGGCTCAAAACTGATCCCTGGGACGACAAAGTGCATCAGATCAATGCCAAGATCTACGCATATATGAACCCCCGCGACAAGATGCCGTTCGAGCTGACGCCGGTCTTCTACAAGTTGCAACGCTATGACACATCGCGGTTGACGACGGCGGTTCCAGCTTCCGTCGCGCCTGCGGCTACACCCACTCCCGGCGACGCTTCCCAGAGCACGGGCGCCACGAGCTCACAGTAGCATCCATCAAGACTCTCAAGCCGGAATACGCCGCGCGGCGCATTCCGGACTTGGATTCCAAGCCTGCCACGACTGTAGTTCTTCTCCAGGGGCGAAGATTCGCCCGGACTGAAAGTATCTTTTACCTATGAGACGATCTGCCGCTCTTGTGTTCTCGATCCTGCTTGCCGCGGGAGCTGTTACCGTTCGCGCGCAGGTGGTTGCCGCCGCTACAGCTCGCCAGTTCTCGATCACCGCCGGCGGGATCGCCTCCATCTTCCAGCCTGATTTTGAAGGGGATTGGCAACCACCCTCTTTCCAATACCCCGCTGCTCATGCCGGCCCTTATCCGCTCTTCGGCGCGGGCGCCTATGTGGATGTGAAGTTCAGCCGCTGGGTGCAGTTGGAGGCCGAGGGCCGCTGGCTGCGCGTTAACGAGTACGGAGGCATCAGCCAGGACAACTACCTGATCGGTCCCAGGGTTCCCGTCTTTCATTTCTGGCGGTCGAGCGTCTATGCCAAAGCGCTGGGCGGGGGAGCGAAGATGAACTTCGGCTCTTTGTACGGAGCAACGGCGGGCAACGGGTCCTTTACCGCGCTTGCCTTCGGCGGCGGCATGGACGTGAAGCTGACCAAGCGCCTCAGTTTGCGCGCCGTGGATTTTGAGTATCAGTACTACCCCAGGTGGGGTAATTCAAGCCTCTCGCCCTACGGAGCCAGCGTCGGGATTGGGTACAAGATTTTCTGAAGGCGCTACGCCCAACGCGATTCTTCCCTCCGTTATCTGCGCGGATTGTGGTAATCTGTCTTTTCCGGGAGCGCTGAAACGCTGGCGCGTCTCTGGAATCCCTCGCGCAACTGGCGATTCAGGTGGGCCACCACCGGGGAGCGCGAGGCAGTCCGATGCCGATCGCCTGGGCACTCAGTTTCATGTCCAGCGAATCCGTTGAAAGGACTGCCCATGACCCGTTTCCAGACCAGTTTCCGCGATTTTCTGCTCGAATCCGATCCCGAGATCTTTGAGGCAATTGCCGGCGAAGAACTTCGCCAACAGCAGGGAATCAACCTGATTCCTTCAGAAAACTACACCTACCCGGAGGTTCTGGCCGCACTCGGTTCGGTCCTGACCAACAAGTACTGCGAGGGCTACCCCGGCTGGCGGTACTACGCCGGACAGACCTTCGCGGACCGCATCGAGAACGCCGCACGGGAACGCGCCTGCCGGCTCTTTCGCGCCGAACACACCAATGTGCAGCCGCTCTCCGGCTCGCCGATGAATCAAGCGGTCTATCTGGCCTTCATGAAACCGGGAGATACGATTCTCGGCATGGATCTCTCCCACGGCGGGCACCTGACCCATGGCGCTCCTGTCTCGCACATGGGACAGCTCTTCAACTTCATCCGCTACAAGAGCAGGCCGGATCAGGCAGGCGCCATCGACTTTGACGAGGTGAGGAGATTGGTCCGAGAGACCCATCCGAAGATCGTCTTGTGCGGCTATACTTCGTATCCGCGGGAGTACGATTATGCGAGCTTTCGCGCCATCGCCGACGAAGTGGGCGCGCTGGCTATGGCAGATGTCTCCCATGTCGCGGGCATGATCGCCGCCAACGTCCTGCCCAACCCCCTGGATGCGGGCTTCGATATTGTGACCACGACCACCCACAAGAGCTTGCGCGGCCCGCGGGGCGGCATGATTCTCTGCCGCAAGCAATACGCCAAGCAGATCGACAACTCCGTCTTCCCCGGCTTGCAAGGCGGACCGCACATGAACAGCATCGCCGCCGCCGCAATCGCCTTCCGCAAGGCCGAGGAACCCGAGTTTCATAACTATGCCCGCCAGACGCTTGCGAACGCCAAGGCTCTGGCTGAGGCTTTCTCCCAGGCCGGCGTAACGCTGGTCACCGGCGGCACCAGCAATCACATGATGGTGGCCGACACCATTGCGAGTTTCGCAATCGACGGCAGGCAAGCGGAGGAGACACTGGAGCAGATCGGCATCGCCACCAACAAGCAGGTGATCCCGGACGACCCGAAGCCGCCGTTGCGGCCCAGCGGCATCCGCATCGGAACTCCGGCCTCCACCACGCGCGGAATGCTGGAGGGAGATATGGCGCGCATTGCGGGTTGGATCGTGGATGCGCTCCGCCACACTGGAGACGCATCCAGGCTCTCCCGTCTGGCCAGCGAAGTGAGAGAGTTCAGCGCCGCATTTCCTATTCCGGGCTTCGATAACCTGCCTTGGTAGTTTGCTGAACTGGCAGGTCGGGGTTTCAACCACGATTAAAAGACCGTGAGAATCCGCGCGGACTATACAGGCTGCGAAATTCCGAGTGATTCTGCAGCCTGTAAGTCTGCATTCCTCGCGGCAATCAAAGGGATTACAGGCCGGTCTTGTTCAGCGAGGCTTGAACTTCGAGAACCTGCACTTGGATCTGCTTGATTTCTTTCAGCAATTCAACCTTGCTGCGGCTGACGTTATACGACACCGTGTAGATCGTGCTGAGGAAAAATAGGATTAAAAAAGCGATTTTGACGTTATTGGCCGGCGGACCCACGATAGAACCGGTCAGCACGATAACCGCCAATGCCGCCACGGAGAATATCAGCGGCATCAACTTCTCCCAGAACAAAGCCTTCTCGTGTTTCGCCAGCAAGGCCACCGTCTCTTCCCTATAAGCCGTAAGGTTCTCCGGCTGAGGCAAACGCGCCAGCAGTCTGTCGCGCACGCTTTCATTTTGCTTTTCCATCGTTTCCTCCACTCAGAATTTCCTTCATGGCTCGTTTTGCGTAATGGATGCGGGATTTCACCGTGCCTTCTGAGCACCCCACAACCGCTGCGATCTCCGCCACCGATAAGTCCTCCAGGAAATGCAGCACCAGAACCTCGCGATGCTTGAGACCGATCTCACCTAACGCTTGATGAATTGCCGCCGCATCTTCCGCTGCAAACGACGGCTCCTCGGCCTCCTGAAAATCCTCGAATTGAAGCTTCTCTGCCTGCTCCCTCGAGTAGTTTTTGCGGATGCGATCCACGGCGATTCCATGTGTGATCGAGTAGAGCCATGAGCGCAAAGAGCCGGGGTCTTTCAGCCTGCGAATGCCGCCGAATACTTTGATCCAGACCTCTTGAAGAACGTCGAGCGCGCTTTCCGGATTGCCGGTCAGGCTGGTTGCGTAGTAGAGCAACGGCCGCTCCATCACCGCGATTAGGTCCTCGAATGCACCCGCGTCGCCAGCCTGGCATCGCAGCGCCATCCACTCGTATTGCATTCGATTCTGAATTTCCATGGGCATTCGTAGATAAGTCGATTGATAGCCGCTTTTGGTTCATTTGTTTCGGATCAAATTTTTGAGCAACGAAAAAGGCCACTCCCACTGAGTGGCCCTGCTTAGTTCGTTGGTGAAATACCAGCGCGCGATGGCGGCGAAGCCGCGGCTGCCCCACCGCAGGTAGTTACGCCGGTGAAGGCGAACCTTCCTGGTAGCCCGGTCCGCTGCGGCTTTCGGGCTTGAGCACCTGCTGCACGTCGGGGCCGCCGGTGTCCGAGGGCGTGGCCAGATTCGAGCGCAGGGGCGGAAGTTCCTTGCCGTCGATGAGCATTTTGACCTCATCGGCGTCGATGGTTTCGCGCTCCAGCAAAGCCGCGGCGATGCGGTGCATGGCGTCGGCATTCGATTCAACGATGGTATGGGCCGACTGGTAGGCTTCGTCGATCAGGCGGCGCACTTCTAAATCAATCTGCCGCGCCGTCTCCTCGCTGAAGTCGCGGTGCTGGGCGATTTCGCGACCCAGGAAGATTTGCTCCTCCTTCTTGCCGAAGGTGAGCGGCCCCAGGCGGCTCATGCCGTACTCGCAAACCATGCGCCGGGCCATGCGGTGATCGCCATCGCGCGAAGCTGCATTCGCGCCGGACGGCGCGGCCGCTTCTTCACCAC
>JBKQLG010000186.1:0-32755 GCA_052147235.1 Occallatibacter sp. | reverse complement strand
TCATCCCGAAAAGGAGCCGTCCGCGCTGCCCGCCTTACCGCGACCCTTCAGGCTCATTCTTGGATTGGAAAAGACTTGCCGGCCACTTCTGCGCAGGCCGCCCGCTCACGAGGCATAAGAAGAGCGTTACACTAGTGACGCGACTCAAAAGCTGAGCCGAAAGATCTTCCTTAAACCGGCTTCGGAAGGATGGGTATAACAGGATGAAAAGCGCGTCTACTTCTTTATTCGTATTGTTGCTCGCAACCGGGGCAGCGCTTGCGTCGAACTCGATGCTTCCGAACGGAACGGAGTTTCCCGTCTGGGAGAAGGCGCTTCACTTCTCGAAGACCTATTACGTGGATGGGCAGGCGAAGAACGCCGATGACAAAGGGCCGGGCAGCAAGGAGCGCCCCTTCCGCACGATTAACGCGGCGGCCCAGGTGTTGCAGCCGGGCGAGCGCGTCGTTATTGCCGAGGGCGTCTACCGCGAGTGCATCCTTCCGGCGCGCGGCGGAACCGGCCCCGATGCCATGATCAGCTACGAAGCCGCCCCAGGCGCGAAGGTGGTGGTGAAGGGCGCGGCAGTGGTGAAGGACTGGAAGCCCAGCGAGGGCTGGAACTTCGGCTTCGACCCGGTGACGCACAAGCCGGTGAAGGCCTGGGAGCTGCATCTGGATCCGGCGCTCTTCCCCGATAGCTACAACCCCTTTGAAGTGGACAATGTGCTCGGCAATCATATGTGGCTCCGATATGCCGAGGACAACATGTCGACCTACTTCCGGCGGCGCGGGCTGGTGTTTGTCGACGGTAAGCCGCTGGAGCCGGTGGAGACTCCATTCGAACTGGCCGGGCCGTCGCCGCGATCGATGAATTACTTCACCGAAATTCACTGGAAGCCGCTGTTCAAGGAGTTCTCGCCGGAGGCCGGCAAGGTATGGATCGAAACCAACGGCATGACGCTGCACATTCGCCTGGCCAATGACGATGATCCCGCCAAGCACGTTATTGAAATCACAACACAAGAGCAGCTTTTTTCTCCGGCGCAGCGCTACCAGTCGTATATCCGCGTGAAGGGCATTACCTTCCAATATGCGGGCAACGGCTTTCCGGTGCCGCAGCGCGGGATGGTCTCCGTCAACCGCGGCAATCACTTCATCTTTGAGGACAACACCTTTGAGTGGGCCAACAGCGTCGGTCTCGACATTGGCAACGAGGACTGGGGCGCATCGCGGCCGCCGCAGCCGGTAGGCTTTGACGTAGTCCGCGGCAACACCTTCCGCTATTGCGGCATCGAGGGGCTGGGCGGAACGGGCGGTCCGCAATCGACGCTGGTCGAAAAGAATCTCTTCGAATGGATCGGCTGGCAGGATGCGGCGATGATGTCGGAGTCGGGCGGGACCAAGATGCATAATGCGCGCAATCTTCTCTTCCGCAACAACGTGATCCGGCATATCCGGCATGCCAATGGCATCTGGCTGGATATCGGCAACGCCAATGACCGCCTTACCGGCAACGTATTCGCCGACATTCCGGGCGATGTCAATCCCCATGCCATTCATATTGAGGGCAGCGACGATCTGAATCAGATCGATAACAACATCTTCTCGAACCTGACCGGCGGCATTCTCATCCGCGACACCAACAATGTCATCATTGCTTACAATTTGTTTCTCGATTGCAAGGAAGTCTGCGTTGATACGGTCTCGGGCATCAACGGGCCCAGGCCGATCGGCGGTCACACCAACGATGTGCACAATCTGATGGTGCACGATAACGTCTTCCTCAAGATTGGCCGCTCGGCGATTGAGTTCAACAACGCGCGCAACGAGGCCGACGGCAATGTGTATCCGGCGGCAGCGTCGCCATTTGGGGGCGCCCCGTATCTGCGCGTGAAGTTTCCCGAGCCGGCGGAGTGGCATAACCTGAAATCGTGGCGCGAAGAGCACGGCTGGGATATGAACGGAGCCTTGGCGGAGATTAGGGCGGCTCTGGACCCGGACAAGCTGGAACTGACGCTGAGCGTGAAGGGCGATGTGAAGCGCGCCCCTGCTTACAAGGGGATCGACACGGATTTCTTCGGCCGGCCGGTGACCGGCGACAGATTGCCGGGACCGTTCGCGGATGGTGGGACGGAGTCCGGAGCGCGAAGCGTCGATCCGAGATAAGCCCCGGAATATGCGCAACACTTTTGATCGATTCACCGTCCACTATAACTGTGAGAAAGCAGGTTCCTTATGATTCGCTTCAAGCTCCCGCTTCTGTTGATGGCAGCCATCTATGCTTCCGGTGCAGCCGGGGCACAGGCGGCAAACTCGTGCGCCGATCTGGGCAACCTGAAGATCGAAGGCGTCGAGATCGCCAAGACGGCGATGGTTCCGGCCGGCACAACGCTTCCGGCAGCATTTCCCGGCGCTCCGGCCATGGGCCCATTGCCTGCCCACTGCCGCGTGGACGGCGTGATCAACCGGCGCAAAGGCGCGGGCGGCGAAGAGTTCGGTATCGGTTTCGCGCTGGCCCTGCCTGAAGCGGCGGCATGGAATGGCGACTTCATGATGCAGGGCGGCGGCGGCGGCAACGGCGTTGTCTCCTACCCGCTGGGAGGCTCGTTCTCCGGCGACAAACCTGCTCTTATGCGCGGTTTCGCGGTGGCCAGCACCGATACGGGACACAAATCGAAGACGGGCCCGTTTGATTTCTTTTTCATGCGCGATCAGCAGGCGTATCTGGACTTCGCTTATCTCGCCAATGCCGAAGTGGCGGGGGTGGCGAAGAAGATCGTCGCGCAGTACTACGCGAAGCCGGCGGCGTATTCCTACTTTGTCGGCTGCTCGACGGGCGGGCGCGAAGGCATGATTCTGTCGCAGCGCTATCCCACGGTTTTTAACGGCATCGTCTCCGGCGATCCGGCGATGCGCACCGGCCTCTCCGATTTCACTATCAGCCAATGGATTCCGGTGGCGTACAACCAGGCGGCGCCCAAAGACGCAACAGGAAAGCCTCTCACGGACAAGTTCCTCACCGCCGGCGAACGCAAGCTTTTTATGGATGCGCTGATGAAGCGCTGCGACGCCAAGGACGGAGTGGCCGACGGCATGATCTCCGACCCGATGGGCTGCGATTTCGATCCCGCGGAATTGGCCTGCAAGAGCGGCCAGAGCGATGACTGCATTGCGCCGGAGAAGATAGCGGCCATCAAGAAGGCATTTGCGGGACCGAAGAACTCGTATGGCACGCAGGTGTACCCGGGGTTCTTGTATGACGCCGGCATCGCGGAGACCGGCATGATTCCGGGGCTGCTCGCTCTCGGCACTCGGGGCATCTTTGGTACCTATCCGACCGCAACGGAGATCGACGTAGATAAAGCGACTCTGCACCTCTCCGATCCGCTGGTCGAGCCGGCATCGACCAATCTGACGACGTTTTCCGCGAGCGGCGGCAAGATCCTTTTCTTCCATGGAGACAGCGATCCCTGGTTCTCGCCGCTGGATACGCTCGGGTACTATCAATCCCTCGCCAGGACGAACGGCGGCGCGGAGAAGGTTGCCGAGTGGGGCCGGATGTTCCTGGTGCCGGGGATGCGCCACTGCGGAGGAGGGCCGGCGCTCGACCAGTTCGATATGCTCGGCACAGTTGTGAACTGGGTTGAGAAAGGCAGCGCGCCGGAGTCCGTAATTGCCACGGGAAATGCATTTCCGGGACGAAGCCGGCCGCTGTGCGCGTATCCTAAGCACGCCCAGTACACGGGGCATGGAGACACCAACGACGCACACAACTTCACATGTCAATGAGGCCGGCCTGTCGCGCCGGCCATAAGCCGCGGAAGTTGGTGATTCCGGAAGGCGAGCCTCGACCGGCACTTGCCTCATGCAACCAGCGCATTTCAACTTTTTACGGTTTCATGGAGAGGTCTTTGCACTGCCGGATTCGTCGCTGGCAGGGTCATGGAGCCTATGGGTATAAACTTGTTTGAGTGCAGGTCGATAAGCTCCTCGGGACTTCCTTGCAAAATGGGACTGTCCGCAGAGAGGAAGGGTGTGCACTTTGGAGTACGAGGCTTCAGCCGCTGATCTGGTTTGCTGCGATCAGCGCGACCGGGATTTTGATACTGCACGACGCCACGGCAACGAGCAGGTTTCAGTCTGCGAGCTGCCAGAGCTGGAGCGTACGCGGCCTCATTGGGGGGCCGCTCTCACCGCGGTTCTGCTTTCTCTTTGCCTCTCGTCTGCAAGCCAGGCGCAATCGGTCACTCCTTCGCAGCCAGAAGGTGAGCTCCCGACGCTCACCACCGCGCGCCAGGCGCACAGTCTCACCAGCGAAGAGGCCAAGCGCGGCTATCCCGTCCATCTGCGCGGGGTGGTAACCTACTTCGATCCCGACTACGGCACCGGGCTTGCCGCTATCTTCATCCACGATGACACCGGCAGCATCTTTGTCAGTCAGACTTCCAAGCTGGCGGCGCCGCTCTTCGCCGGAGCATTGGTGGACGTGCGTGGTGTCACCAAACCGGGAGGCTTCGGTCCCGTCGTTTGGCTCCCGCAGATTCACATTCTCGGTCGCGCTCCTCTCCCGCCGAACCCGCCGCGCGTCAGCCTTGCTCTCCTCAAGGCCGGCGCCTACGACGCCCAGTGGGTAGAGGTCGAGGGTTCTGTCCATCGCGTCACCGAATATCCCCACGCCGTGGTGCTGAACCTGGAGTTGCCAGATGGACCCCTCCCCGTACTCCTAATCAGGGACCCGGGCGAAACATACTCTAACCTGGTCGACGCCCAGGTCATAATTCATGCCAACGCCGCCCCCACGATGAATACCGACGGCCAGATGATCGGCGTCCACCTGCAGGGACCGAACCTCTCCGCCCTGCAAGTGATCGAACCCGCGCCCAGCAATCCCTTTGCCAGCCCGCCCATCCCCATCGAGGGGTTGTTGCAGTGGGAGCATTTCTCCACTCCCATGCATCGCGTCCATCTGCGCGGAAATGTAACGCTGCACTGGCCCGGTTCCATGCTCTGCATTCGCGACGCGACGCGCGGAATCTGCGCGCAGACAACCCAGGCTACTCCCGTCACCGTGGGCGATCTGGTCGACGTGGCCGGATTCGTGGTGACTGATGATAACGCCCCGGTCATCACCGATGCGGTCTTCCAAATCGCCGGGACCAATAGCCCGGTAACGCCCCGGCCGGCGATCGCCAACAAGATTCTGGATGGAGGATTCAGCTCAGAACTGATTCAGATCGACGGCCGGCTGATCGGCTACGATCTGACCTCTTCCGACGCCATCCTTCAGCTCTCCTCCGGCGACGCCCTCTTCCCCGTGATTCTGCCCAAAAGCCTCGTGGGGTCCGAGGCCAACGACTGGAAGGTCGGGAGCAGGCTGCGCGTCACCGGCATCTGCTCGGTTCGTATCGTCGATGTCCAGAGCAATGTGCGCGCAGGCGTGGCCACGACCAAGTCCTTCCGTGTCCTGATGCGCTCTCCGGCCGACGTAACCATTCTGGAACGTCCCTCCTGGTGGACGCCGGCCCATGCCATGATCGTGCTCGGCCTGGTGCTCACCGCCACGCTCTTTGTCCTGGTCTGGGTCGTCATCCTCAGAAGGCGCATTGAGCAGCAGGCAGAGCTTCTCCGCGAGAGCGAGGAAATATTCCGCCATATGGCTTTGCACGATGCCTTGACCGGACTGGCGACCCGGCTGCTGCTGCAAGACCGGCTGAAGGTCGCATTGGATGGCGCCAGGCGGCGGCGCACCGGGCTGGCGGTCCTCATGGTGGATCTGGACAGGTTCAAGGGGATCAACGATACGTATGGCCACCAGGCCGGCGATGATGTATTGCGGGTTACGGCGACACGCCTCCTGGGGGTCGTTCGCAAAGTGGATACCGTCGCCAGATTGGGTGGAGACGAGTTCGTCGTGTTGCTTCCCGATCTGGCCGATCCACAATCGGCTGTGAAGATTGCTGCAACAATCGTGGAAACTCTGGCGGTTCCCATTCCATTTGAAGGACTTGAGATACCGGTTTCCACCAGCGTCGGAGTTTGCGCAGCTGCCGCGGATAAGTTTGATGTGGATGCCTTCATGAGGAACGCGGATGCCGCCCTCTATCGCGCCAAAGATAGTGGCCGGAATTGTCTCCAGGTCTTTGCCGTCGAGCAGGACGAGAGCCTGCTGGAAAAGGAGCTGGAATGAAATCCCACGAAGGGGCCGCGCCGAAGGCCTGATGGAGCACTGGCGGATAGGTAACTTCTTCGCTGATTGCCCGGTGCGCTTCAGCTCTGCTTCTTCGAGCTTTGCATCTGCCAGTACACCGAATAGCGCTGATCGGCGATCCGGTACATGGGCATCATCGGGAATTTCACGCTTTCGCCGGCCGCGGTGAAGCGCAGTTCGGGCGCGGATTCAACCTGAATCCATTGCTTCGTCTTTGCATCCGGCGCAGCGGCGGCCTTCGGCAGCGGAGACGCTGAGGGCAAATTCTTAGGAACAGTATCGCCGCTGTGGATCACTCTGTTGGGCGTGTCAGCCGGGCCTGCGCCGAGATCGGCAGCGAGGACGAGCGGGCCGTAGAGCGCGGCTGTGACAGAGTCGTCGCCTGGCAGCGGCTCCTGGCGCAGTTGCATGGGAAGGCTGACGCTGATCGTGTCGCCGTCCTGCCAGACTCTCCGTATGGCAAGATACGATCCCGGATCGGCAACAGCCTCCAACGGCCGGCCGTTGACCTTGACCGCCGCCTCTTCCGTTGTCCAGCCGGGAATGCGCACATGGATGGTGCGGGCAGTGGGGCGCGAGGATTTGATCTTGAGCGTCGTGCCTTGCTCTTGCGGGAATTGCGTGACCTGCTCAATCTGGAGGCCTTCGTCCTTCCAGTCGAGAGTCGCCGCGATGAACTGGTTTACATAAACGTCACCGCCGCGATGGAAAAAGATTGTGTCCGTGAACTTGGCGAACTCCTCAACGCCGGTTCCGGTGCAGCACCAGAACGACTCCTCCGGCGAGTTGTAGGCGCGCCAGTAGCCGGCGGCGAGCGGGAAAAAGTATTGCTTCAGGCCTTGTGCGTTCTGGGTGCCCAGCCTGCAGTTGAAGAGCGCGCGCTCATACGCATCCATCCAGCGCGCGTCGGCAGTCCATCCGAAGACCAGCCTCTCCAGCTTCATCAGGTTGTAGGCCACGCAGCACTCGGCGTTGGTCCAGCCCAGCGTTCCTCCCAGTTTTCCCGGCGCAGTCCTCCAATGCTCGTCGAGGCTGGTGTTTCCGATGACGTAGCTGCGCGCGGTGAGCACTTCTTCGAGGAAGTACTCGGCAATCTGCCGATAGCGGCGGTCGCCGGTGACCTCATACATACGGGCCGCGCCGATGATCTTGGGGACATGCGTGTTCGCATGCAGGCCCTGCAGCTCATCGCGGCGCTCGGCCAGCGGATCGAGGAAGCCGGGCTGCTCGAAGAGGTGCGCGGCGTCGAGATAGCGGTCTTTCCTGGTGACGGCCGCAAGATTGACGAGGACTTCATTCATGCCGCCGTACTCGTTGCGCAGCATGCGCAGGCGCTGATCGGTGCTGATGCCCGTGAAATACTCCTGCGCCCATTGGGCCATGCCTTCGGCGATCTGAAGAGCGTCAGCGTTACCCGTAAGTAGATACATATCCAGCAGGCCGGCCATGATCTTGTGATAGGTGTAGAAGGGCGCCCAAACCGGCTTGTCCTGCGCCAGATGTTCGAAGAGATCAGTGGGATAGGCGCTGAGGTAGCTGGTTCCGATCTTTTTCTGGCAGGTGTCGAGACCGGCGACCAGCTCATCGCCGCGGCTCTTGAGAACCGAGTTGCCGGAACCGGCGGAAGCCAGCGCGACGGCAGACAAAAAATGCCCGCCGGTGAAGTGGCCGCGCAGCTCGCAGGTGGGGTCCTCCCAGCCTTTATACGGTGTAGCGCTGGAGGCAATGCCGGCCGTGATGCGGAAGGAATGTAGCAGCCGGTCGACCGCGAGCGAGTCGAGATAGCGGGAGTTGATCTCGGCCTGTTCCCGGAAGATGCCGGGGGCGAGACGCACCGAGGCGAGCGGGAAGGGCACGAGCCGGCCCGCGGGATGCTCGGGCTCATCGCCGGACAAGGCATGAACGACTGCCGATTGGCCAATCAGGCACAGGCCGGCGGCCCCGGCGGAAGTCTTAAGGAAGTTGCGGCGCGAACGATCGATCATGGCGATACTCCTTGCTCGAACTGCCTACTTGCAGCTCGCCTGAAAGCAGAGATTTTTGCTGAAAAACGGAAGCACGTGATTCTGAAAGCGGTCAGCCACGGCGCTGGTATGCGTGCCCGGATAGATTTCAAAGCTGTTCGCGATGCCGTAGCTATCGAGAATGACGTGCAGCTTGCCCGCATCGATCTTGGTCATGTCCTGATCGCCCGCCTCCATGGCGATGGCCCGATACTGCTTGAGATTCCCGATGTACTGATCGACGAAGACCAGAGGCGCATTGGCCGTGAATTTTGCCTGTATCTCCGGCACCGGAACGCCGTCCTTCGTCGGCAAATCCAGATACAGCGGCGGATTCTTGGGATCGGGCGCCCATGCGGCCGCCGTAGCAAGCTGCGCGGCGCCGAAGCCCGGCAGCAGCGCAGCAGCCTCGGCCGGCGATTTCGCCCCGGCGATCTTCTTTTCGTTGGCGATCGCCATCTCCTTCATTTTGTCAGGAGGTCCAAACCCACCGCCGGTCATCGGCGACATGCAGCAAGGGCTCATGATGTAAAGCGCACCGAAGACATCGGGATGCTTCATGCCGATGCGGCTGGCGCCATAGCCGCCCATGGAGTGTCCAACCAATCCGCGGCTCGTGCGTTCGGGAATTGTCCGGTAGTGCGCGTCGATGTACGCAACCACGTCGTGCGCGATGAACTTCTCAAAGTCGCCTGTCGTCTCTGAGCTCGAATACATCGAACCGTTGTAGATGGTCTTCGAGTCGGGCAGCACAACGATCATCTCGTTTGCGCCCTGGGCAATGGCGCCCTCAATCGTCTGCGGCACATGGATCTCATGCGTCCACTGTTCCGCTCCGATCGAATAGCCGTGCAACGCATAAACGACGGGGTAGCGGCGATGCGTCTCTTTCTCGTAGCTGGGCGGCAGGAAGACAATCACGTCGCGATCAACGGCATCGCCTTCCAGATTGCCTTCCAGCGCCGCGCCGTGAATCTTGATGTGCTCGACTGTAACCGGCTTTGCGCCCGGAACCACCGGCGGCACGATTGTCTGGACCTGGGCCATGAGCATGGTCCCCAATGAAGCGGCCATCCCCAACAACACTGCACAACCTAACTTCGGAATTCTCATCGTTGCCCTCACTCGGAAAATGGTTTCTATTGCATTCATGCCGTTGCAAGACAAACTACTGGACCGGATACGAATAAATGCTGATGCTGAAGGGCGGCGCGATGATAGTCTCCGGCAACGCGCCCAGTTTGTGCTCGTCCACGGAGACCTCCGGCGTCTTGCCTACGGCGACCACAGCGTTTATGCTCTTCGGCGCCATCTGCCAGAGCGTGCCCTGAGCGGCGAGCTTCACGTTGTTGACGGCGAGCTTCATCGAGGCGTCTGCATCGGAGGGATTGAGCACGGCGATGGTGAAGGTCTTTTTGTCTTCGCTGAAGGCGGCTACCACATCGAGCGGATAGGTATCGCTGCCCGGATTCACCGCCGGCTGATCGCCGCCTGCCGGGAAGACGGGCTTGGGCTGCGGCGAGTCGCCGGAGACTTCGACCGGGATGGTGCCGAAATGGTCGCGGTACATCTTGAAGAGCATGCCGGTGGGATTCAGGATGGCTTCGGTGCGGTTCGAGCTGATCATCGCCGTGGCAAAGGTGAACGCGCCCATTTGAAAGATATCGGAGTGGCGGAACATCTCATGGAAGGCCCAGGCATAGGCCGGGTCGGTCTTGTAGGAGTTTTGCCCGCCGCCGAAGTATGCCCATTCGTCGATGGCGATGGGCACGGGCTTGGCGCGCAGCGCGGGAATGCGCTTGAGGTACTCCTGGTAGTGCTCATATTTCGCGCGGACTTGCACAGCCGGCGCGCGCTGCCACTCGATGAACGACAGAGGAGGATCGATGGGCACCTTCTTGTGCAGCTTCATGTCGGTATGCTGTGTGCCGGATGCGTAGTAATGCTCGCTCACCATGTCGATGTTATCGAGGCAGTGAAGGAGCATCTGACCGGTCCAGTCAGCCGCGGAAAGATAGTCGGGAACATATTGGCCGTTGATGCGCCGGGCCTGATCGGCGCCCTCCATTACGTCGGGCATGGCGCCGCCGGCGATCAGCTTGATGGACGGATCGACCTGCTTCATCGCCTTGGCGAAGAGGTTGTGCTTCAGCTCGAACTGTTCGAGAGAGATGGCGCCCATCTGGTAATCGCCCCAGGGCTCGTTGCCGACACCCCAGAGTTTGACGTTGTAAGGCCGCGGATGTCCGTTGGCGGCACGCCATTTTCCCATTGGCGTGGTGACGGCTCCGTTGGTGTATTCGACCAGCTCGCGCGCGGACCAGGCGTCGCCAAAGCCGGCATTGACAGTGATGTACGGATCGACGCCGAGCAGGCGGCAGAGGGTGAGGAACTCATCGGTGCCCACGTCGTTCGGCTGCACGGCGTGCCAGACCGGATCGAAGATCGGAGGCCGCTTGTCGATGTCGCCGACGCCGTAGCGCCACTCGTAGGCAGAGACGAAGTTGCCGCCGGGGAAACGCAGGACGCCGAAGCGCAACTGCTTGAGCGCAGCAATAATCTCGGCACGGAAGCCCTCGATGTTGTCGGCCGGCATCAGCGAAACCGCGCCCACGTGCAACGAGCCAGTGCCGGTTGCGGTGATCTCGATGCGCGCGTCATCGCTGTCAACATGCGCCTGAAACTTGAACGGGTACTTGCGGTAGGCGGAGGTGAGCGCGGCCAGCGTGACTGTCTGGCGGTCCGCGGCTTCCTTGCCCCAGATCAGCGTGATCTTTACAACGGCGCCGGGCGCTCCGGCCAGCACAATGCGGCCGGTGTAGGCCTTCCCCTTGCGCACAACAATGCCTGACTCCGCAATGCCGCGCGGCGTCTTTGCATCGAGCTTCACCAGCGGCGTATGGTCGCCGGAGTAAGGAGCCTTAGTGTCCATCGCGACCGCATCGTCGCCGCCGATTGGCGCCCACCAGCGCGTGATGGGACGCCGGAAGCGGGGGTTGCCCGCCGCATTGCCCATCGGCTGCGGCGGCTGAGGAGCGGTTGCCGAGACCGGATAGTAGAACTTGCGGTCGGCCAGCAGCTCGGCCCAGACGCCGGTGTTGACGATGTCGCCGCCGTGCTCGAGAAACTGCCCGTAGATGTGCCTGGAGATGGGCGCGCCGGTCTTCGACGCATCGATCGCGACATTGACCGCAGGCGTCTGCGCCGTGGAGAGGATGGAGAGAAAAAACGCAGCCAGCAACAACGCCGGCATCTTCAACATGGATATTCTGATTGCCGATTGCATGGATAATAGCTCCTTAGTAAAAAAATGGTAGACGATTGTTATGGCTCCAGCGAGAGGACAGTCACCGACTTTGGCTCAACCGTCAGCGCCAGCCTGCCGCCTTTCACAGTTGCGGAGATGGGCTTCGGCACAACCGTGCTGGGCGCGTTAAATGTGTTCACGCTGTCAACGGCAGGCGCGGTCAGCGATTCCCCCTTGGCCGTTTTGATCGTCATACCGGTGATTTCCGCATCGATTTCAACCGGCTTTTCCGGATCGAGGTTCGTGATCTCGATCCACAGCTTGCCAGACGCGTCTTTGACGGCGAGAGCATCGACGCGCGGCAGGGTGATGCCGTCGCGATGAACCGTGCCGGGATCGAAATCGACCGGAACAAACGTCGCGTCCTGGAAGGGTACATACATCTTGAAGACGTAGTAAGTCGGCGTCAGGACCATTTTTTCTTTGTCGGTCAGGATCATCGCCTGCAGCACGTTGATCATCTGGGCGATGTTGGCCATGCGCACGCGGTCGGCATGGCGCGCAAAGATGTTCAGGTTCAGCGAGGCCAGAACAGCGTCTCTCAGGCTGTTCTGCTGGACAAGAAAGTGCTCGTTCGTGCCGGGCAGCGCTGTATACCATCCGCCCCACTCGTCCACCACCAGCGCAACCTTCTTCTGCGGGTCGTACCTGTCCATGACCTCTTCCTGCTTGCGCAGGAAATCATCCATAAAGAGCGTGGACTTGAGGGTCCTGGCGTAATCGTCAACGCTGAAGCCGGTTGAAGGCATGGAGAGCGGCCAGCCGCCGGGCGTTGTATACCAGTGCACCGAGAGGCCGTCGATGTCCCAGGCCCAATCGTGATGCTGCCAGGCTTTCATCACAGCCTCGGTCCACTCAGTCTCAGGAAAGCCGGGGCCGACGGCGATTTTGAGCATCTGGTTGTGATCTTGCTGGGCCGGATTCATGTTCCTGACGAAGTGGCTGTAGATCTTGAGCTGGCTGATGTAGTAGTCCGCCGTCATGTCGCCGCCGCAACTCCAGCTCTCGTTGCCGATCCCCATCATGCCGACTTTGTACGGGTCGGGATGACCGTTGGCGGCGCGTTCCTTCTGGAGGGCCGTGGGAGCCGCGGCGGTCATGTACTCCAGCCACTCGGCCGCTTCCTGCGGAGTCCCGCTTCCGACGTTGACCGAGACGTAGGCCTGGCTGTCGATCTGCTGGATGAAATCCATGAATTCGTCGGTGCCGAAGGCATTGGTGTCGACCACCCCGCCCCATGTGGAGTTGAGAGTGGCCGGCCGCTGCTGGGCTGGGCCTACTCCTTTGCGCCAGTGGTACTCGTCGGCAAAGCAGCCGCCCGGCCAGCGGACGTCGGGCACCTTCAACGCCTGAAGAGCGATCACAACGTCCTTGCGGATACCGCGCGTGTTGGGAATCGGGGAATCCGGGCCAACCCAGATGCCATCGTAAAGGCCATGTCCGAGATTCTCCGCGAACTGGCCGAAGAGGTTGCGGTCGATCTTCGCTCCGGCTTTGGATGCGTCGATGGAGAGATGAGCCTTCTCCTGGGCCGTCATGGGCACGGCGGAAACCAGCAGCAGAATAAGAGAGATGCGGAGGCTAGAGCGGCGCGCGGCGAAGTTCATTAGAGCTCCTGGAGAGAATGCAGCGAATCGATGCGGAAGAACTCTTGCAGCTCCGGATGGCGGAGATCCGCCACACCGGAGGCTCGATGCATGAAAACGTTCTCTGAGAGTTGAACTATACAGAAGCACTCTTACAGCGAGCAAGTCGGATTTGCTCGCGTGATTCGGATCGAATTAGTCGATATATATTCGCCCGCACAGGAATTGCTCAGGAGCCTGCGCGGCAAGACAACAGCTCAAATAGCTTCCATTGCGCGGCTCATTCCCAGCAGTTCCGCCAGGGCATTGACCTCGGAGCTGCTGGCGCTCATTTCTTTGCAGACGAGATTCAGCCTGAGTTCGCGCGTCTTGCCGGCGGTCAGAGGAAGCGCCACGAACTCACCGCTGTCCAGTTCGGCCTGGATACGATACTCCGGCAGCCAGCCGAAACAAAGCCCGCTGCGCACCGCGGCGATTGCCGATTCGATTGAGCCGACGGGAAGCATGGACTGCGCGGGATGCCGCGGTTGATGCTTCAAGCCTCCGGAAGCAAGGCTTTCGATGACCACCAGCATATGCTGCATCAGGTCGGAGCGCGAGAGCCTGCGCCGGATCGAGAGGAGTGGATGATCGCGGCGTACGACGGCCAGCAATCGGATCAGCAGGATGGGCTTGACGAAGAGCTCGCGGGTGATCAATCCGGTGATGCAGATTTGCGCTTTGTGGAGCGAGAACTCCGTATCCGCGGAGATAAATGCGCCTTGCCGGAGGATCGTCCTCACATGCGGAAAAGCGCGCGAGAACGCGGTCAGGGCGGCGAAGAGGCGTTCTTCGGGAAAGATGCAGTCCACCGAAAGCCTGACCTCGGAGGCTCCGCCGGAGGCCATCAGCCGGGCGCGCTGCTCGAGCTGATGAAAGCCGTCCAATAGCGGCTCCGCATCGGCCAGCAGGAGCCTGCCCACTTCGGTCAACCGCGCTTTCCTGCCGTGCATTTCGAAGAGGCGCAGCCCCAACTGATCCTGCAGGCGTCCGATGGCGTAACTGATGGTTGACTGAGAGCGGTTGAGCTGTTTGGCGGCAGGAGCAAATCCTCCCAACTGCACCACGGTCTGAAGGATGTGCCAGGCGTCGAGCGTTGTATCCATGATTCAAGCATAAATCGAGGGAATCGATAGTCCCGGTGGAAAAAATGCGGCTATTCGGGGAGAAGCTCCGTCCCTTATCATGATGCTGACTGAAGGGATTGTTGGAAGCGGGCCGGTAAACGATTCCCGGCAAGCGCGTTCGACTGTTCTTCCACTGGCCAGCTCCCTGGCTGCGAGCTTTCAGGGCCGGAAATTCAAGATGGAGAGGAATTCGATGAAGAAAATTGGAATGGCAATACTTTTGCTAACGAGCTGCTGCTGGGCGCAGAACACGGACAGCTTCGTGCCCGCATCCACAAACGTCCCCGGCGCTGCTTATCCGCGTGTCGACAGTAGCTCCAGGGCCCAGTTCCGCCTGAAAGCTCCAGACGCCACCAAAGTCAAGCTCAATTTTTGGAGCGGGCCGAAACTGGATATGGAGAAGCAAGCGGACGGATTCTGGACCGTCACGACGCCGCCCCTTCCGCCGGGACTCCGTTACTACACACTGATTATTGACGGCGTGGAAGTCAGCGACCCCAGCAGCTATGCGTTCTATGGTGGCGGCAAGGATGCAAGCATGATTGAGATTCCGGACGCGGGAGCGACCTACTACTCGGTTCAAGATGTTCCCCATGGCCAGGTTCGCGAAATCTGGTACCACTCAAGCGTGACCGGGGATTGGCGTCATGCGTTGGTATATACGCCGCCGGGCTACGACGAGCAGGCGACGGTGCGCTATCCCGTGCTCTATTTGCAGCACGGCGGCGGCGAGGACGAAACCGGCTGGATCAGGCAAGGCCACGCCAACTTCATTCTCGACAATCTGATCGCGAGCAAGGCCGTCAAGCCGATGATCATCGTCATGGCGAACGGAAACGCCCGGCCCGCCGGTTATATCCCTCCCGATCTGGCGGGGAAGCCCTTCGGCTCGCCCGAGATGATGAAGGCAATGCGGGAGATGTCGCAGGCCTTTGAAGACGATATGACGCAGGTGCTGATTCCCTTCATCGATACGCATTTCCGGACCATCGCGGATCGCGATCATCGCGCCATGGCCGGCCTTTCGATGGGCGGAATGCAGACCTTCCAGGTCACCTTTGACCGTCTCGATCTCTTCTCTTACATTGGCGGTTTCAGCGGTGCGGGCGGGATGTCGATGATGCGCGGCGATCAGAAATTCGACACCAAGACAGCCTTCAACGGGGCGCTCGCCGATCCCGCGGCCTTCGCCAAGCGCGTGCATCTGCTGTGGATCGGCGTGGGCACCGAGGAGCCGGCGATGATGCATGCGGGCATCGTCAAGCTGCACACTGCGCTGGATGACGCGAACGTTAAGCACATCTTCTATGAATCGCCGGGCACCGCGCATGAGTGGCAGACCTGGCGTCGTGATCTGAAGGACTTCGCGCCCAGGCTCTTCCAGTAATGCTCCTCTGAAGCTCTTGGGACTATGATTATTTGTGGTGATTTTCAGGCCGGTTTCTCAACAAGACCGGCCTTACGCCTGATTTCAAAACAGACCAATTTGGTTTTGTAGGAGAGACGTGCGAAAAGCTGACTTCCGAATTCTCGTTGCCATCATTGCTCTCTTGTGCGCGGGCAGTCTGTACTCCCAAAGCGTTGACAATCCAGCGTATTTGAACCCCGCGCTCTCCGCGGAACAGCGCGCCGCCGATCTGGTTCACCGCATGACTGTGCCAGAGAAGGTCTCGCAACTGGTGAATCAGTCGCGCGCGGTGCCGCGGCTGAATGTTCCCGCATACGACTGGTGGAGCGAGGCCCTGCATGGCGTGCAGCGGCCCGGCGTCACGGAGTTTCCCGAGCCGATTGGCCTGGCCGCGACCTTCGATCCGGATTCAGTTCACCGCATGGGCACGGCCATCGGCGTTGAAGGAAGAATCAAGCACGCCCAGGCGATGCGCGCCGGGCATAGCAATGTCTTCGAAGGCCTTGATTTTTGGGCGCCGAACCTCAACCTCGTTCGCGATCCTCGCTGGGGACGCGGTCAGGAGTCTTACGGCGAAGACCCCTACCTGTTGGCGCGCATGGGCGTTGCCTTCGTCACCGGAATGCAGGGAGACGATCCGAAATACTATCGCGTCATTTCAACGCCGAAACACTACGCGGTGCACAGCGGACCCGAGCCGATGCGCCACTTCATGGACGTGGACGTGAGCAAGCATGACGAATTGGACTCCTACCTGCCGGCATTTCGCGCGGCCGTAACCGAGGGCAAGGCCGGCTCCGTGATGTGCGCCTACAACAGCATCAATGGGCAGCCCGCCTGCGCCAACGAGTTCTTGCTGCAAGACCAGTTACGCGGCAAGTGGAACTTCCAGGGCTACGTGGTCTCCGATTGCGACGCGGTCGTCAACATCTTCCGCGATCATCACTATACAAAGACGCAGCCCGAGGCTTCCGCATTGGCCATTCAGCGCGGCATGGACAACGAGTGCATCGATTTCGCAAAGGTCAAGGACGACCACGATTACAAGGCGTACTACGATGCCTACAAACAGGGCCTGTTGAAGGAGAGCGAGATCGATACGGCGCTGATCCGGCTCTTCACCGCGCGGATGAAGCTAGGCATGTTCGATCCGCCCGAGATGGACCCGTATTCGAAGATCGACGAGAAGGAGCTTGACAGCGCCGAGCATCGCGCGCTGGCGCGCGCTCTTGCCAACGAGTCCATGGTGCTGCTCAAAAATGACGGCACTCTTCCGCTGAAGCAGGGACTAATCAAGATCGCGGTGGTAGGGCCCCTGGCCGACCAGACGAAGTATCTTCTCGGCAACTACAACGGCACGCCGTCGCACACGGTATCGGTGCTGGAAGGTCTCAAGGCGGAGTTCCCTCAAGCGCAGATCACCTTTGTGCCGGGAACGCAGTTTCTCCGCACCGATGGAGATATTGTCCCGGTCTCCGCTTTGACTACATCTGACGGAAAACCGGGACTGACAGTCACCTTCTCCACTGGGGGCGGCTTCATGGACAAGGGCACCGTCTTTGCGACGAAGCAGGTGAGCACCGTCGATTTGAAGACGGAGGGCGTTCCTCAGGAGGCCGCGGGCAAGTTTCCGCTTACCGTCACATGGGAGGGCTATATTACCGCCCCCGAAACCGGCGAGTACAGTATCGGCGCGCGGGCAAAGGGCAATTCCGTGATGGTTATGGCCGGTGGCAAACCACTTGCCATGGAGTACCTCGACAGTGAACACGAGTCGGCTACAGCTGGGCACATTCAACTGGAGCAAGGCAAAAAAACGGCCGTCAGAGTCAGGTATGAACTGAACGAAAAGGGGCCTGTCGATGCGCAGATGTTCTGGGAAAAGTACGATCCCAGGCCGAACCCGGAGGCGGTTTCTGCGGCGAAGAACGCGGATGTTGTCATAGCGGTCCTGGGCATTACCGGCGATCAGGAAGGGGAAGGCCACGATCGCACCAGCCTCGATCTCCCAACACCGGAAGAGGAGCTGCTGGAAGCCGTGACGGCGGCGGGAAAGCCCGTGGTCCTGGTGTTGGCCAACGGAAGCGCGCTGGCGGTGAACTGGGCCAATGCGCATGTAAACGCAATTCTCGATACATGGTACGCGGGCGAAGAGGGCGGCGCGGCCATTGCGGAGACTCTATCGGGAAAGAATGATCCCGCGGGCCGGCTGCCGGTGACCTTCTACACCGGAATCGATCAGTTGCCGCAGTTCGAAGATTATTCGATGCAGAACCGCACCTATCGCTACTTCAAGGGCAAGCCTCTGTACCCCTTTGGCTATGGCCTGAGCTACACAACCTTCTCGTACAAGAATTTGAAGCTCCCCAAGGCGGCGATCGGCGCAGGCGACCCGCTTACAGCGGAAGTGACGGTGACAAATACGGGCAAGCGCGAGGGCGATGAAATCGCGCAGCTTTATCTCAGCTTCCCGAGTGTGCCCGGAGCGCCGTTGCGCGCCTTGCGCGGTTTCAAGCGCGTACACCTGAATCCAGGTGAGTCGCGGAAGGTGCGCTTCGAGCTGAAGGATCGCGATCTGAGCATGGTCAGCGAAGCGGGCGAGCCGATCATTGCGGAGGGCAAGTACTCTGTGTCGGTCGGCGGAGGCCAACCGGATACAGGAGCGCCCGCGGTGATGGGTACTTTCAAAGTAACAGGGACGAAGACGCTGCCTGAGTAGATCGGTTAGAGTGTGTTTCATAAACCCGCTCTGTATCAGGGCACGACTTCACAGGCTGCGGGAAAACGCATTCAGGGTTGCAAGAAGCGTCAGGGCACGACTTCAGTCGTGCCGGAAATGCAACACAACAAATGTTGGGCTTTAGCCCCTGAGGGAAAACTGACTCGCAATCAAAACTGCATCAAAGGTTCCTTCACTTGATACCGAGCTCCAGTACATTTAGTAACGAGGCTAATCGCATGATCTCCAGATTCATACCCGCCCGGATTGCCTTCTTCCTTCTGCTCACTGCATCTGCAGGCATTGCGCTCGCTCAGCCCACGCCTACGGCCGCGCCGCCGGTTCCATCTTCGGCTGTGGCTCAGGCGCTCAAGACGCTTCCCTTCGTCAGCCCGATCTTCGGCGACAATATGGTCTTGCAGCGCGGCAAAGCCAATACCATCTGGGGCTGGTCAGAACCGGGCGACCACGTTCAGGTGCAGATTGGCGAGCAAGCCGCATCGGCCGTTGCGGGCGCGGACCGCCGCTGGCAAGTTACAATTCAGCCGCCTCCCACCGGCGGCCCTTACACCATCAAGATCGCCGGCCATGAGACCGTGGAACTGCATAATGTCCTGGTCGGCGACGTCTGGCTGTGCGGCGGCCAGTCGAACATGCAATTGCCGCTCCAGTTTACGCGCAACGGGGCGGAAGATGTGAAGACGGCCAACTACCCCGAGATTCGGTTTTTCTCCGTGGAGGGAGGTCCTGCCTACCGGCATAGAGACGTGATCGCGGGAAGCTGGAAGGCTGTCTCTCCGCAGACCGCGGGCAGGCTCTCGGCGGTCGGGTTTTACTTCGCTCGCAAGGTCCAGAATGAGATTCATGTTCCCATCGGCCTGGTCGTGGATGCGCTGGGCGGAACGCCCGCAGAGTCGTGGACGAGCGCCGCGGCTCTTAGCACCCTTCACGATTTTGATATTCCGTTGGCGGAGTTGCAGAGGCTGGCTGCCGAGGGCGCACCCGAGTACGGCAACTACGTGATGCATTGGTATGACCAGTACGACATCGGGCTCAAGGGAAACTGGGCTGCTCCCGATCTGGACGATTCGAGCTGGACGCCCGTTGAAATTCCCGGCGGCTTCAAAGAACTTGGCGTGCCGGAGACGCCCGCCTTGGCCTGGTTTCGCAAGGAGATTGTGCTGCCGGAGAAGCTGCCCGTGGGCATGCCACTGCTCTTCCTCGGCTCCATCGAGCGGATGGATACGGCGTACATCAACGGCAAGTCAGTTGGCGCCAGCGCATGGGTAGAGAACCCGCGCGTCTATCCCCTCTTTGGCGCGGTGCTCAAGCCCGGAAAGAACGTCATCGCGATTCGCGTGCTGAAGACCAAGCCGGACGGCGGATTTCTGGGCAAACCGGATGAATTGCACTTGATGTTGGGAGACAAAACGATCATTCCGCTGGCGGGCAAATGGAAGGGCAAGCTCAGCCTGGATGCACGCCCGCCGCAGCCTCTGCCCATCGCCTACGAGAACTGGCCCGTCATGCCCGCGGTTCTCTACGAAGGAATGCTCAAGCCCATCGCGCCGCTCGCGATCACCGGCGCGCTCTGGTACCAGGGCGAACAGAACTCGCCACGCGGCTTTCAGTACCGTAGAATTCTTCCTGTGATGATCGCCGACTGGCGCAAGCTCTTTGCACAGGGAGATTTTCCCTTCTACATCGTCAGCTTACCGGCCTTCAAGGCGCAGAGCGCGACGCCGGTCAGCGGAGATGAGTGGACCGAGACGCGCGAGTCGCAGGCGATCACGGCGGCCAGCGTGCCCAACTCCTGCCTGGCCGTCACCATCGACACAGGCGACGCGGACAACATTCACGCCAAGGACAAGCAGCCCGTGGGCGAGCGACTGGCCCTGTGCGCGCTGGCAAACCACTATGACAAGAAAGTCGTTTTTTCGGGTCCGACTCTGAAATCGGTCGACCGGCGGCCCGGTGAAATCCGTTTGCACTTTGCGCACACGGACGGCGGCCTGGTGGTGAAGGGAGCAAAGCTGGAGGAGTTCGCTATCGCCGGAGAGGACCGGAAGTGGTACTGGGCCGATGCAAAAATCAAGGGCAAAACAATTATTGTCTCCTCTCCCTCGGTGCCCAACCCGAAAGAAGTTCGTTATGCCTGGCAATCGAATCCCGCGGCGACCCTGTTCAACGGAGCCGGGCTGCCGGCCGGTCCCTTCCGGACCGATACATGGCCCGGAATGACAGACAGCCAGAGACCCTACTGAATGCGTGGCTAAGATGAGAAGGAACCGATTGGTACTACTGGGCGCGCTTGCAGGCATCATAATCCTGCTCGCGCACTCCGATCTGCTGGGGCAAACGGCTGCTCAAAGCTCACCTGATGTGCTCTGGTACCGCTCTCCCGCTCCCATCTGGGATCATGCTCTTCCCGTTGGCAACGGCCGCCTGGGCGCAATGGTCTTTGGCGGAGCAAACTCCGGCCAGAACAATGGAGATGAACAGTTTTCCCGTCAGAACGCTCCGCTGCTGGATGGATCGCGGACCTCGGGCGCGGATGAACACCTGCAACTGAACGAAACCTCGTTGTGGCAGGGCAGCCGCGCGAACCGCCTGAATCCGCGGGCTCACGAAGCAGTGCCGGAGATTCGCAAGCTGCTGCTTGAGTCGCAAGGACTCGACGGCGCCAAGATCTCTGCCGCTGAAAAACTTGTCCAGGACGACATGATCGGCATCCCTCCGGGAATGCCCAGCTACAGCACCTTGGGCGACCTATACCTGCGCTCTTCAATCAAAGGAACCATCAGCGATTACCGCCGCCAGCTTGACCTTGAAACGGGCGTCGCGCGAATTACTTACGCGATGAATGGCGTGCGCTATACGCGCGAGGTCTTCGCATCCGTGCCCGACGAAGTGATTGTCATGCGCCTCAGCACCGATAAGAAGGGCGCTATCAGTTACCGGCTCAGCATGGACCGGCCCGCGGACTATAGTGTCCGCACGCGCGGGCAGGACACGCTCGTACTGCGCGAAGGACCGGATCACAAAGACCAGATTCGCTTCGCCGGCGAAGCGCTTGCGATTCCGACCGGTGGCAGCGTTCATGCGGAAGGCTCCGAGCTTGTGATCGCCGATGCGGATTCAGTAACAATCCTGATCGCGGCAGCCACGGACTTCAAAGGCGGACCCTTCGCGGGCGGCGATCCGGAGGCGCAATGCGAGCGCACGTTGGAGCAGGCGCGGAGCCGCAGCGCAGAGCAGATTCTCGCTCGGCAAGAGGCCGTCTATCGGCCGTTGTTCCGCAACATGGCGCTTCATCTTGGAGCGGCGACCAGCGCAAACGAAGACCTGCCGACCGATGAGAGAGTCAAGCGTGTCAGCGCAGGGGCCGACGACCTCGGCTTGCAGGAACTCTATTTTCAGTTCGCCCGCTACCTGCTCATCAGCTCCTCGCGTCCCGACGGATTACCCGCGAATCTACAGGGAATCTGGGCCGGCGGCATCAGCAATCCCTGGGGTTCGAAGTGGACGATCAACATCAACACCGAAATGAATTACTGGCTCGCGGAACCCGCCGGACTCGGGGAAGCCATGTTGCCCCTGATCAACCTGATCGACATGGTGCGCACACCCGCGAGCGGCACGGGAATGAAGGTGGCGCAGGACTACTATGGAGCGCGCGGCTTTGTGATTCATCACAACACCGACCTGTGGGGCGACGCTGAACCGATCGATGGGTATCAGTGGGGCATCTGGCCGATGGGCGGCGCGTGGCTCTCACTCGATGCGTGGGATCACTATGCATTTACGCTGGACAGAAAGTTTCTGCGCGATCGAGCATGGCCGATTCTGCACGATGCTTCCCAGTTCTTTCTGGATTACCTCGTAGACGATGGCTCGGGGCATCTGGTCACTGGGCCGTCGATCTCACCGGAGAACAGTTATCGCCTGCCGAATGGGAGCGTACATTCGGTGACCATGGCTCCCACAATGGATATCGAGATCCTGCGCGAGCTGTTTACGCGCACGCTCGATGCGGGAATAATCCTCGGCGAAGACGCCGCTTTTCTTAAGCAGGTAGAAAACGCGCGCGGCAAGCTACCTCCGTTTGCCATCGGCAAGCTGGGCCAACTGCAGGAATGGCAGCGGGACTATGACGAACCTGAACCGGGGCACCGGCACATCTCGCATCTCTGGGCGCTTTTTCCAGGCACTCAGATCTCCCCTGAACACACGCCCGACTTGGCCAACGCGGCGCGGATATCGCTGGAGCGGCGGCTCGCAAACAGGGGCGGACAGACCGGCTGGTCGCGCGCCTGGGTTGTGAACTACTGGGATCATCTGCACGACGGCAAGCAGGCGTACGAGAGCCTACAAGTGATGTTCCGGCAGTCCACATTTCCGAACCTGATGGATACGCATCCGCCGGGCATCTTCCAGATCGACGGCAACCTGGGCGCGGCAAACGGAATGCTGGAAGCTCTGGTGCAGTCGCGCTGGACGCCGGATGCCGTTGAGATTGAACTCCTTCCGGCCCTGCCCGAACAGTGGGCCGATGGCTCCATCGAAGGAGTCCACGTCCGGGGAGGCGCTGTGATCGATATGCGATGGAAGGCGGGCAAGATCGTTTCCATGGAAGTGCACGCCAAGAGTAATGGAGCGATCCGGCTGATTCCGCCGCAGGGACAAGCTGTTGCCGGCATCCGCACCACGGCAGGTAAACCGGTGCTCGCGGGAAAAGACGGCGCGATCCGCCTGAACAAGGGAATCTCTTACGCTGTCGAGTTTCGTTGATAACTTCAACCAGTTTTATGAGAGAAAATCATGAAACGCAGAATATTTCTATGCACTACCGGCATCACTGCTCTGGGCGCTCTGCTTCCCAGGATATCTCTCGCAGCCGACGCGCCGGATGCCTCCGCTGAAAAAGAGGCATTCGAGTGGAGTACGCCGGAGTTGAACTTCGCCTACGAGGTCTCCGAACAAAAGCTGCGCCAGAGAATCGTGCTGCCCAGCCGGATGGCGCACGGGAAGATGCCTCCAGTGGTTTCCTCCGGCGTGGAGACGGCGATTCAGTGCAGTGGAGAGAACTCGCTTGACCAGGGCATGAAGTTGGGCGCCGGAATGCCGGGAGCGCGGCTTCTCTATCAGGGAAAGCGCGAGGAGGCAACAGCCAAGGGACGCCGTCTGATCCTGAGCCATGTTGATCCAGCGCTGGGCGTCCATGTGGATTCTTTCTATGAATCCTTCAACGGAGTTCCGGTGGTGCGCAGATGGACGCGAGTCACCAACACCGGGAGCGCCCCTGTCGGGATCGAAGCTCTCAGTTCGGCGATGCTGCACGGTCTGGCGGACGCGCAGAACTACGAGCGCGAGTTGGTCATTCACCTGGCTTACAACAGTTGGATGTCGGAAGGGCAATGGCATTCCATGCGCCCATCCGAGTTGGGATTTGTCGAGAACGACCGGACCAGTTGGTCAGAGGCGTCGGCGGGCAGCATCGGAAGCTGGTCCACGGAAAAGTATCTGCCCGTGGCCATGGTGGAAAACACGCGTCTGGGCGTGATCTGGTTCTGGCAGATTGAGCATAACGGTTCCTGGTATTGGGAGATCTCCAATTATTCGTTCCGGAGCAATAACGCGGATAACGTTTATGCGTACCTGGGCGGGCCCGACGATCTGCATTCCGCCGCCTGGAAGAATCTCAAGCCGGGGGAGAGTTACCAGACAGTCCCGGTGGCCATAGGATGCATGCAGGGCGGATTCGGCGATGCCGTGGAGGCGCTGACGCGCTATCGCCGCGTGGCGTGCGAGAGGCCGCACAAAGACAACGCGCGCTGCTCCGTTATTTTCAACGATTACATGAACTGCCTGTGGGGCGATCCGACGGAAGAGAAGGAGTTGCCGCTGATCGCCGCCGCGGCAAAGGCAGGCTGCGAGTATTTCGTCATCGATGCCGGCTGGTATGCGGAGCTGAATGAAGACTGGAGCCAGATCGGCGAATGGCGGGCCTCCGCCTCACGCTGGCCGCATGGGCTGAAGTTCGTGCTTGATCGGGTCCGGGCGGCCGGGATGATTCCTGGATTGTGGCTGGAGCCCGAAATTGCGGGGCCAACGTCGCTGCTCGCGCAAAAACCGGATAACTGGTTTCTCGTCCGCCACGGCAAAAGAGTGCTGAAAAACACCCGTTTCCTGCTTGACTTCCGCAATCCCGAAGTGCGGGCATACCTCGATGAGGTGATGGCAAGGCTGGTGAACGACTACGGCGTCGGCTATATCAAGATGGACTATAATGTTGATTCACTGCAAGGGACCGAGCTCAACGCGGATAGCTTCGGGCAAGGCCTCCTCGAGCATAACCGAGCGCACCTTGCATGGCTGGAAGGCCTGCTGAACCGTTATCCCGATCTGGTCATTGAAAACTGCGGCAGCGGCGGCGGGCGCATGGATTACGCAATGCTCAGCCGTCTCCAGCTTCAGTCCATGACCGACCAGGAAAACTATCTCAAACTCCCCGGAATTCTGGTGGGCGCATCCGCGGCGGTCTTGCCGGAACAACTCGCAATCTGGTCCTATCCTCTGGCCAAGGCCGATGCCGATCAAGCCAGCTTCAACCTGGTTACTGCCATGATGTGCCGAATTCACCAGAGTGGCCGTCTCGACGCAACCTCTGCCGATGCGCTGCTCCAGGTGGCCAACGGAATCAAGGTTTACAGGGAGACAATTCGCGAGCATATTCCACAATCCGTACCGTTCTATCCTTTGGGAATGCCGGATGTGACGAATCGGAACGCCCCGGTGGCGCTCGGAATGCGCGCTCCGGGCTGGACCGCGTTGGCAGTATGGCGGTTGGAAGGGGCTGACACCGTCGAAATTCCAGTTGATGCCGCCAAGGCAGGGATCCTCTATCCCATCGGCCTCGGCATCGAGGTTCACACGGTTCCGGGCAAGTTGATCGTTAGATTTCCGAGGCCGAAAATGGCCTGCGTCCTGCGCGCTTGATTGGGCGCTGGTTCACAGACACTCTGTTGAATCCAGTTGCAGGATTTTCTTTGGCGGACTTAGACTAAGCTCAATGTGCGCATAGAAAGGTGCAATCCGATGATGTTTCGATTTTCCGCGATGAGTTATCTGCCGTTTACGAAGCCTGCCGTCTTTCGCATCCTTTCCATCATGGTCCTGTTGGCCCTGTTCTCAACCGCCCGCAGCGCCATGGCTCAGATGCCCGGCCAGGAAAGGCCAGGCCTGGCGCCGGTTGCGGCGCAGCAGTCGGAGCATGGATTTCATGCCACGGTAGGTTCCGAGGTGCTCGACGTTACCGTTTGCGGCGCTTCGGTGATCCACGTTGTCGCCAAACCCGACGCGGCGGCGCAGGCCGGGCAGAAGCCCTGGATGCTCGATGCTACCCAATCCTGCGCGGGCGCTCCCTTTCAGTTCGCGCAGAATGCGAAGTCGGCTACGCTCAAAACGGATAAGCTCGAAGTTACCTTCGGACTTGAGCGCGGCAATCTATCATTTCGCGCGGCAAATGGAGACGGACTGCTACGGGAAGGCAACAGCTTGCCGCGCACCTACGAGCCGGTGCAACTGAATGGCGAGAGCACCTACCGGGTCACCGATCGCTTCTCTCCAACACCGACAGAAGCGGTCTATGGGCTGGGGCAGCACCAGAGCGGTCTCTTCAACTATCGCGGCGCAACCGTCGAGTTAGGCCAGAACAACACGGATGTGGCGATTCCTCTGCTGGTCTCAAGCAAAGGCTATGCGCTGATGTGGAATACGGCCTCGCTTACTTACGTCGACAATCGCTTTCCAGGCGAACTCGCACTCAACGCCATCGCCGGCAAGTCGATTGATTATTACTTCATCTATGGTCCGGAGATGGATACGATCATTCACGAATACCGGAGCATGACCGGGCACACGCCGATGCTGCCCAAGTGGGCCTACGGCTTTTTTCAATCGAAGGACCGGTATATTTCGCTCGACGAGATTCAGAAGATCGCGCAACGCTACCGCGCCGAGCACATTCCGCTGGACGCAATGGTGCAGGACTGGTTCTGGTGGAAGACGGAGGGCGATCCCGATTTCAACGCCAACTTCCACGATGTGCCGAAGGATCTCGATGCTCTGCACAAAGAGAATGTGCATACCATGATTTCCGTCTGGGGCCTGCTCGATCCCAATTCCGAAACTTATAAGATACTTGACTCGCAAAAACTCCTTATCCCCGGCGCTCATGTCTATGATCCCAGCAGCCAGCAGGCGCGCGACATTTATTGGAACCGGCTGCCCGGCAAACTGCTTGCGCAGGGATGGGACGCCTTCTGGCTTGACAGCGCCGAGCCGGAAGAGTTTTGGCCGCACATGGGCGACGCCATCCTGCGCAACAAGCAGCTTGCCATCGGCAACGGCGCGGAGTTCACCAATGTCTTTCCGTTTCTTCATACCCTCGGCGTGCAAAATTATTGGAAGGCAACCACCGACCGCAAGCGCGTATTTCTGCTGACCCGGTCGGCGTTTTTCGGCCAGCAGCGGGTCGGCGCAACAGTGTGGTCTGGCGACGTGTACACCAGCTATTGGGCGCTCATGCATCAAGTCCCCGCCGGGTTGAATTTCGCTCTCAGCGGCTATCCCTATTGGACAACCGATATCGGCGGCTACTGGCCAGCCTTCCCCGGCGTGATCGAACAGCCGGCCTACCAGGAACTCTATGCGCGCTGGTTCGAGTTCGGAACATTCTGCCCTATCTTCCGCACGCACGGCCATCGCCCCAACAACGAGTTATGGACCTATGACAAGGTCGAGCCCACGCTCATCCGCTATGACAAGCTCCGCTATCGCCTTATGCCGTATATCTACTCGCTGGCATGGAAGGTATCGAGTGAGGATTACACCATCCAGCGCCCGCTGGTTATGGATTGGCGCACGGACGAAAAAGTGTTGAATATCAGTGACGAGTTTTTGTTCGGTCCCGCCATCCTGGTCAATCCGGTGCTGAAAGCCAATGCTACGCATCGCAGCGTTTATCTGCCGGCTTCGCCCGCATGGTACGATTTCTGGACCGGAGCGGCGACGCCCGGCGGACAGGAAATTGAGGCTGATGCGCCGTTGGACCGGATCCCGCTCTATGTGCGCGCCGGATCCATCCTTCCGATGGGGCCTGAAATCGAGTATGCCGAGCAGAATCCCGGCGGCCCCATCGAACTCCGCATCTATCGCGGAGCCGACGGCCAATTCAACTTATACGACGATGCGGGCGACAGCTACGATTACGAGAAGGGTCAGCATTCCGTGATTCCCATTCGCTGGAACGACAGCGCCGCGCTTCTTACCATCGGCGCGCGCGAAGGCGCTTATCCCGGAATGGCTGAGAAGCGCACCTTCCGGATTGTCCTGGTGGGAAGCGCGCACGGGACCGGCGTTGAAGTGACGGGCAAAGCAGACAAGGAGATCACCTACGATGGCAAGGAGACCAAGGTAAGCCTTCGTTAACCGGGAGCAATGGCCTGGGCTGACTCGCGCGAATCAGCCCAGGCCATTTTTTTGCGCGTATATAGTTCTTTTCGGCACGAGTAAAGCCGTACCCTGATACAAAGCCGCCAGTTGAGGTTTGTGGTTCCCGCCCTTGAATCAAAGACGATTTAAGGATGGGGAACCCGGCGACTTAACTGACCATGAACCACTGCTCCGCTACTTATCCGTCAGCGCTTCCACGCCGGGGAGTTTCTTGCCTTCAAGAAACTCCAGCGAAGCGCCGCCGCCGGTGGAAATGTGCGTGATCTGATCGGCTACGCCGGCCTGGTTGATCGCACTCACCGAGTCGCCGCCGCCGATGATGGAGATGGCCGCGCGGTTGGCCGCTACGGCATGGGCGATAGCGTTGGTGCCCACCGCGAAGCGGGGAAACTCGAAGACTCCGGCAGGGCCATTCCAGACGATGGTGCGTGCGGTAGAGACAACCTCTTCGATCTCCGCTATTGTTTTGGGACCGATGTCCAGTCCCTGCCAATCTGCGGGAAAATCGACCGAGCAATCCCACGGCTGAGTGTTAGCGTCCGCGGCAAACTTATCGGCCAGGATGTTATCGACAGGCAGCAGCAGGCGAACGCCCTTGGCCTTGGCCTTATCGAGCGCGGCTTTGGCCATGTCGATCTTGTCTTCTTCTACAAGCGACTTACCGGTTGTAACTCCCAGCGCGCGCTGGAAGGTGTAAGCCATGCCGCCGACAATGACCAAGGTATCGACCTTGTCGAGCAAGTTATCGATAACATCGATTTTGCCGGAGATCTTGGAGCCTCCGATGATCGCCACAAAGGGCTTTTCGGGGTTTTCCAAGGCTTTGCCGAGATAAGTAATCTCCTTTTCCATCAGCAGGCCGGCGACGGCGGGCGAAAGGAAATGAGTGATGCCCTCGGTGGAGGCGTGGGCGCGATGCGCGCTTCCGAAGGCGTCGTTGACATAGACGTCAGCCAGCGAAGCCAGAGCCTTCGAGAAGGCAGGATCGTTGGCCTCCTCTTCAGCGTGGAAGCGCAGGTTTTCCAGCAGCAGCACCTGGCCGGTCTCAAGCTGCTCGGCCATCTCGCTGGCCACCTCGCCAATGCAATCGGGCGCAAAGGCCACGTTCACGTCCTCGCCCAGCTCCTTGTCGAGCAGTTCGCGCAGCCGTTTTACCACCGGGCGCAGCGAGTACTTGGGATTCGGTTTGCCCTTGGGACGGCCCAGGTGCGAGGCCAGAATCACTTTGGCCTTGCGGCGCAGGGCGTAGACGATGGTGGGGAGCGTTGCCACAATGCGGGTGTCGTCGGTGATTGTCGCGCCGTCTTCGGTGAGCGGAACGTTGAAATCGACGCGGATAAACAACCTCTTATTGGTCAGATCGATGTCGCGAATGGAGAGTTTGGGCATGGTGTCTTCCTTCAGGCAAGATAGGGTACAAATTCAGTTTGATTGCTCTGGGGCGGATCGGGGATAACAGCCTCCATTTCGATCTCAATACGCCAGGCGGGATTCAGCAGTTGGGAAACTACTAACATGGTCGCGGCGGGACGAATCGAGCCGAAGAACTCGCCGTGGACGCGGCCTACCGCTTCCCAATCTTCCAAGTGGGTCAGGTACATGCGTGTGCGCACAACGTGATGGAACGAAGCTCCGGCTTTAAAAAGTGCCGCGTCAGCGATAGAAAAGATGCGCCGTGTTTGACCTTCGGCGTCCTCGTGCTCCGCGCCAACCGGGCCGGTTCCGGAGAGATGAACGGTGTTTCCCACGCGCACAGCGCGGGAGAAGCCGATGATCGGTTCGTAGGGCGAGGCGCCGGGAATGTTTTTGCGCATAGCAGTTTTCAGTGGTAAGTGAATAGTGATCAGTGGACAGTGCCCGGTGGATAGTCAAACAACGGCTGTCCACTGTTCACTGTCCACTGTCAATTGCTTACAGTCCCTTTGCGGCCAGGAAGCCGATCAGGTCGACGACGCGGCTGGAGTAGCCCCACTCGTTGTCGTACCAGCTCAGCACCTTGACGCTCTGCCCGACCACTTTGGTCAGCGGCGCGTCCACAATCGAGCTACGTGCGTCGCCCTTGAAATCGGAGCTGACCAGCAGGTTGGAGTCGACGCCCAGAATTCCTTTGAGCTCGCCCTTGGAAGCTGCCGTGAAGGCCGCGTTCAGGGCCTCGGCCGTCGTCGGCTTCTCGCTGATGAAGGTCAGGTCGACGATGGAGACGTTGGGCGTGGGAACGCGGATGGCAAAGCCGTCCAGCTTGCCGGCGGTCTCGGGAATGACCAGCTTGAGAGCCTTGGCTGCGCCGGTCGAGGTGGGAATCATGCTCAGCGCGGCGGCGCGGGCGCGGCGCAGATCCTTGTGCGGGAAGTCGAGGATGACCTGGTCGTTGGTGTAGCTGTGGATGGTGGTCATAATGCCGCTGACGATGCCGCAGTGGGCCAGGATCACCTTCACCACCGGCGCCAGACAGTTGGTAGTGCAACTGGCGTTGGAGAGAATGTGGTGCTTGGCCGCGTCGTACTTTTCCTGATTGACGCCCAGCACGATGGTCATGTCTTCGTTCGATGCCGGCGCCGAGATGATGACCTTCTTGACCGTCGCGCCCAGGTGCGCCTTCGCCTTGGTCCCGTCGGTAAAGTGGCCGGTGGATTCGATGACGATCTGCGCGCCAACGGAAGCCCAGTCCAGCTTGGCGGGGTCGCGCTCGGCCCAGACCTTGATCTTCTTGCCGTCCACGGAGATGAAATCTTCGCCCGCTGTGATCTCGTTCTTCAGGTTGCCCAGGATCGAGTCGTACTTGAGCAGGTGCGCCAGCGTCGCCGGGCTGGTCAAGTCGTTGACGGCGACAAAATCAATCTCCGGGTTGCCTAGCGCGGCGCGTAATACGTTGCGGCCAATCCGGCCGAAGCCGTTGATGCCTACCTTCACTGCCATATCTGTGTTCTCCTTCGTAGCCGGTGCGGCTGTGGTTTTGAGCTTGTTGAGGATTCTATCGAGTGGCGTCTTCGATTCCGGCGGCTATAGCAAAATCAGGGTTTCTGTACCCAAGGCCGGTGAATTCAAGTGGCTTTTTCCTCAAGAAAAAGCCGCCTTCCGGAATTTTGGAGAGGGTATGTTGACCCTGATTTTGCTCAAAAACCGCCCGGCGGGCAATTCCACCAAACTCATGATCGTAACATTGCAGATAGCCGAAGACGAAATCTACACGCGTTTCGCCCCGTTTTTTACGGAAGCTCTCGCATACACAGTATGCCTTTCCCGATAGAGGATGGTATGTGACGCAGTGCACACCAGAGCAAAACTCGGGATCCCACGGCCTGTTCTGCATATTTGGAGGTCGCCGCTGCCTCCACCCCAGCGACGAAGACCTGTCGCTGGGGACCCCGGCCTGCTGGTCGCGTCGACTTGAATGTATTGGCTCCGAGAAAGGTCATCCCTGGTTTTGCACTATTTGCCGCACCCTCGGCAACTGTGGTATCCCGGTATCAATACGTATTTGTTGAAGGGCTCATGAGCAGACGGTCCAGGCACAATCCCAATACCTCCGAATCCACCGGCAAAATCGGCCAGGAACTCCCCTCGAATCAACTGCGTCCCCTGGTTCCGCTCTATCCGGACGACGCCCAGTCGGCGCGCGCGCCGCGGCCGGCGGAAGCCCGGCGTCAGCCCGCCCCTTCCGTGCAGTTGCAGGCGGAGGCGCGCCCCGCCCGCCAGGAGCGGCAGCCAAGGCACGACGCGCCCGCCAAACAGCAGCACCCCCGTCCGGAGTGGAATGAACCGGCCGGCTCCGGGCGCCTGGAAGTGGAGACCCAGCCGGAGATCTCCTCCGCGATTCCTCAGGAGCCGGAGGCGGCCGAGCGCTCGCCCCAGGCTCCCAAGGGCTTCGTCGTACTGGCCATCGGCCTGCCCGGCTCGGGCAAAACCACCTGGTTCCGCAGGCGCGGCGTGACACCATTATCTAGTGACCTGCTGCGCAACATTCTCTTCGACGATGTCGAGGAGCAGCGCTATCAGGGCCTGGTCTTTTCCACGCTGCGCTCGCTGCTGCGCGCCCGGCTCATCGCCCGCATGCCCTTGAACTACGTGGACGCCACCAACCTCAGCAGCCACGAGCGCAGCCAATGGATCAAGATGGCCAAGAGCTTCGGCTACGAGGTGCAGGCGGTCTTCTTTGACGTGCCGCTGGAGGTCTGCCTGGAGCGCAACAGCAAGCGCGACCGCTCGGTCAGCGAGGACGTGATGCGCAAGATGGCAGAAAAGCTCAAGCCGCCGGTCTTCGAAGAGGGCTTCGCCAAGATCACCGTGGTGCGGGTGAAGAGCGCTAACTAGCGATCTGTAACAATTGCAGATTTCCCAGATTCGAAAATAGAACTTGGGAAAAACTGCAATGGTTTTGCGTATATTTTGTTTCACAGTTGTGCATGTTTATCCTTGCGGTACTCAAGAGAGTGAATCTTATGCTGGAACAATGGGAAACGCACGAATGCTGGGTCGCTCACTTTGATATTCTTGGGTTTAAATCACTCCTAGACCAAGGGTGGATGGAGTTTAAAACTGTACTGTCGCAGTCAAAGATAGATGACATTCTTAATGCTTTACAAAAAATCTCTCCGTATTATCGCACGAATATTGACTATTTGTTTTACGCAGATACTTTTATCTTTTATTCCAACCCGGATAAAGCTCAGGATTATTCTTCGATAATATGTGTCGCACAGGAGTTTATTCGCAAATGTATTTCCATTAAACTTCCTGTCCGGGGCGCAATCTCTTTTGGCGAATTGATCTTCGGACATGAAAAGAAAATTGTGATGGGGAAGGCTTTTCTCGAAAGCTACGAGTATAGTGAGGATCAGAATTGGCTGGGACTTCTCTTGAC
>JBKQLG010000185.1:0-5791 GCA_052147235.1 Occallatibacter sp. | reverse complement strand
TGGAGACGACGTGCTGGAGGCAAATGTAGCCGAGCCCTGATAGGTAGCGGTGATAGAGTGCGCACCTGCCGCGAGCGATGAGACGGGTATGGAGGCAGTCCCGCTGACCAGCGTTGCGCTGCCAAGTGTGGTTGAGGTTGAAGTGTCAGTGAAAACGACGCTGCCGGTCGGCGTCCCCGATGACGTGGTCACCGCGGCGGTGAAGATGACGCTCTGTCCGTAGACCGACGGGTTCAGCGAGGACGTCAGCGTGGTGCTTGTCGGGCTGGATGGGGCGCCACCACACGCCGCTGGAGGCGTAAGGGAGGGAGTCCAGATGCTGCTGTTGTAGAAGCAGAGCGTCTCCACCTCGGTGACTGTCCCCCCTGTGAAGCCTCCTGTCGGACTCATGAGTAGGAAGGACGAGACATTCGTATTCGTAATCCCGTCGTCGTCATTGTCGACCCACAGTTGCGCCACAATGGGGTTTCCCTGTGGGTCGGTGGAAGGATTCCGTTTGACTACCACACCCTGAAGCGTATTGGGGTTGTGGATCGCGAACCAACCCTGCGTTGCATCCCAAAGGGGACTCAATGCCGTGGCATCCGGGATCACAAGCGGGCCGGTGCAGCCATATCCGCAGTTGTAGACATTGAGGGTCGCCAAGGCACCGGTGGTGTCGGGGTATAGCACCTCCGTAAAGCCCTCATCGAGACTCAGGCGGGCCATGTAGGGCCGAAAGTCATGGGCGAATGTGGTTGTCGTGAAATCGAAGGCCCGCTGAACTCCGAACCAGTTGGTACTAGGATCGCCCGGGTTGGAGAAACTGTACGTGGTTTGCACGTTGATCCCCGCTGAAGAGGGCGGGCAACCAGTGGAGCTAGAGTTGATGGTGACCTGGGCGGTTCCGGACGGGAGGATCTGGCCTGCCCACGCCGTTGTGCCTGGTGGGGTCGTGGTACCGCCGCCCACTAACACGAGTCCTCCCGCCCACGGGTCCGGCGGTGCGTAGCTATTCCCAAAGTACTCGACAGACCCGGGGGCGGAGGGAAAGCACGTGCCGATGCCTTGGTTGTTAGTCAAGTTCTGCCCGCCGCTCCAGCTTATGCTGGTGATCGCTTCCGTGTCTCTGCTGGTACTCCAGGAGACGGAGAAGCTGCTTGTGGTCACGGTCCTGTTTGTGGGGTCAATCTGGGCTGTTGCAGGCGCTGCGAATACTGTTAGAGCGACGAGAACCGCAAAGAACGGAGCGAGGGCGCTGAGAATTCCGAGCCTCATTTTTGCTTCCAGTGTGTGCTGGCCAGTCATGGACGGCCTCCTTAGTTGCGGACAGTTAGCTGCGCCCGCGGGAAACACTGCTATTGCACGGTTTGGGTCACCGAAGCCGAACTCTGGGCGATGTTCGAGTCTCCTGAATAGGCCGCGGTGACCGTGGTCGTTCCCGCCGCCAGCGTGGAGGTGGTGAACATGGCCTTGCCATTGATGAGCTCGACACTTCCGAGCGTAGCCTTTCCTGCTGTGAAGGTCACGGGGCCGGTGGCTTTGACCGTGGGCGAGGAGATCTTTGCCGTGAAGGTGACGGCCTTGCCCGCGGTAGAGGGATTGGGCGCAGAAGTGAGCGTGGCTGAGCTGGTGGTTTGCTGCACGACCTGGTTCAGGATGGCGGACGTGCTCCTTTCGTTGTTGGCGTCGCCGTGATAGACAGCCTCCAATGGGTAGGTATCTGCATTCAGAGTGGGCCGTGTTAGAACTGCCACTCCCCCGAACAGCGAGGCCTCGCCGACGGCATACCCCGACCAAGTAAAGGTAACTTGGCCAGTGGCAATGCCCGGGCTGTCTACGACGGCGACAAAGGTCAAGTGCTGACCGTAAATCGAGGGATTCAAAGTCGGGATGAGAGACGTTGAAGTGGCGAATTTAGTGGGTGACTTCACTGTTTGCTGAAGTTGCGACGCACTCGGCCCAAAGTCGGAGTCGCCGCTGTAGTTCGCACTGAGGATGTGAGCACCGGCGGGCAACGAGGAGGTGGTCAGGATGGCCGTTCCACCGTTCAAGGGCGAAGTGCCAAGCACCGCGGGTCCGTTGTAGAAGGTGACATTCTCGCCGTTCGGAACGGTTCCAGTGCCGGAGTTTACAGCGGCGGTGAAGGTAGTCTGTTGATTGACGGTCGACGGATTGGACGAGGAGGAAAGAATGGTAGTGGTGGCCGCCTTAGCAAGAGGAGTATCGTTGATTAGGACAGTTGCCGGGGCGCTGCCCAGATTAGCCAGCACCAGATCGGGCCAGCCGTCTCCGTTGACATCAGCACTGACCACGGAGTTCGTCCAGTTGACTCCTGCGGAGAAAACGACAACGGGCTGAAATGTGCCGTCGCCGTTTCCCAAGAGTACTCCAGCCAATCCGACAGTGTCGCACCCAGGGCCGTTGCAGTGATCCCCCGCAATCAGATCGAGATTTCCATCCCCATTTATGTCGGAGATCGCTACCGAGAAAGTGTCGTTTCCCCCTGAGTCATAAGTTGTTGCTGGTTGGAAAGTACCGTCGCCATTGCCCATCAGGACGCTGATCGAGGCACCCGCGGTGCACCAGCAAGAATTGGCCACGGCCAAGTCGGGCTTGCCGTCTTTGTTTAAATCGGCGACAGCCAGCGCCCAGGGGCTCGGACCGACACTGTAGGTCGTAACGGGCTGAAAAGTCCCGTCTCCTTTGCCCAGTAGTACGCCGACGTTGCCTGAATTGACGAACTCGCCATAGTTGGCCACAAGCGCGTCGAGCTTCCCGTCGCCATTAACATCTGCAAGAGCAACCGACATCGTCCCCAATCCACCCGAGTTATACGCTAACGCCGACCGGAATGTGCCGTCTCCGTTGCCCAATAGCAAGGTGACCGCGCCGTTGGGGCATGCGCTGTTGATGCAACTGTTGGCGACGACGAGATCAGGTTTACCATCGCGATTCATGTCTCCAACCGCCACGGAAGTTGCCTGAAGTCCCCCGGAGGGATAGGTCGCAGCTGTTTCAAACGTGCCGTCACCATTTCCAAGAAATACGCTGACCGCCCCGGATTCACAGGAGCCTATAAGGCAGGAACTGGCGACAATCGAGTCCGGCTTCCCGTCTCCATTGACATCCGCAACGGCGAGCGAGGCGGAGTCAAATGAGCTGGTCGATCCTCCTGTCAAATAGGTCACAGGCGGACGGAACGTGCCGTCGCCATTGCCGAGCATCACGCTGACCGCCCCGAACTGGCAGACCTCAAGGCTCTGGCACGCACTGGCGACGATCATATCCAGCTTCCCGTCGCCATTCACATCTGCCACTACGACTGACTCGGGATTGTATCCGCCGCCGTCATAGATCATCGCCGGCAGGAAATTGACATTCGCAGATTCCCGTTGGACGGGGTTCGTTTTCTGCGAAAGCAGTGCGTGCTCGAAACGTACCCCCGGCTGCTGTGCTTTGGCGTCAATGGCGGTGAGCATCGTGAGGCCTGTGATCAACAGGGCGAGCAGAGTGAAAATGCCGGCTGAGGCGGAAGCTTTGTTGGTCATGGGAGACCTCCTTGGATACGGCAACCGTCGGGGCTCTTGCGCACAGAATACTTCTGACGAACCGCCACGCTGGGGGCTCGCCTGCGGGCGGGAGGATGAACCTGGGGGCTGGGTTAACCCGAGGGCAAACTTAACACTGGGCCGGGAGATCGTCAACGCCGATATTTAGCTGTAATCCCGGTCACTGGCTGCCCGCTGGAAGAGACACGCCTTGGGGAGCGGAGTTGACTTGGTGGGATCCTCGACCTAGTCCGATCATGGAGCGCTATGATCCCTAGAGGATGCTAAGCACGCGAGTCGTTGGCGCGCCTTCTTAATTCTTGGCCAGGGCCGTCAACGCTGCCAGTTCGCGGCGGGCTTCCTGGGCGGGGATGAAGTCGGCGTCGGCGTTCTTCCAGATATCCAGCAGTTGCTGGTAGCTCTTGGCGGCCGTCGACTTGTCGAATTGCGCCTGGGCGCGAGCCGTTCCCAGCAGACAGAGAGCATAGTCCGGGGCCTGGGCCGCGCCGACCGGGCCTTCCTGCAAGACCACGCCACGGTAGCGGATTCCGGGCTGCAGATCGGCTACCGCCTGTTGCCCCTGACCCATCTCGAGCGAGGCGCGGCCTAATAATTGCGGAACCTTCGACACCAGTGTGTACGAAGCCGCCGATGACAATATTCCCGCCACTTGTTCGGGATGATGCTGGGTCAGAGCGATGGCCGCTTTCACTTCGGGAAGATAAACGTCGGTCACCAGCGTGTTCGCGGGAGCGCCCGCGGCCAGTTGCTCCATCTCGTGCAAGGCCGGTCCGCCTTCGCCGCACAATGCCAACGCCAGCGAAGCATCGGGAAGCGTCGCCAGGGAGCGATCCAGCGCCAGACCCTTGTGGGCGGCATCGCGCGCGTCGGCACACTTGGAGATCAGGGCGTCGTGCACCGCCTTGAGGGCATAAAAGCTGCCGGCGGTATCGGGGAAGTGTTGCTGCTCGGCCCGCTGCGCGGCGTGTTCCCACTGCTGGGAGGAGGCATGATTCTTTCCGGCAAAGAAGTTAATGTTCCCCGCAACCAACTCCACCATGAAACCAGCGGGCTGAGTGGCGGCCCACTGCAATTCCTTTTCCCAGTCCGGATGCCCGGATTGAAAATTGAACAGGAGCATGTTGCCGTGGTAGTTGACGTCGTCGCCGCCGCCTTGCCCCAGTGCCTCTTTCAGATATCTATCCGCCTCCGGAAGTCGGTCGAGCGCGAGCAAGGTTCCGGCCGCGTTGTCGGCCGCCACATTGTCCCACTTGGCAATTTCCCAGGTTTTCTCATAGCCCTGCAGGGCCTTGTCAAACTCCCCCATGAAGACATAGGTTTGCGCGAGATTATTCAAGGCCGTGGCGTCGCGCGGGTAGGTGGCAACGTAAAGCTTGTAGGATTCGAGCGACTTGGGCAGATCGTATTGTTGCAAGGCCCATTGCGACTCGATGTACATCCGCTCGCGCTCGGTCACGCGTTCGCGCAAGTCGTAGGCCTTCTTCATGTTCAGCAGGCCCTTGGCAGCCGATCCCTGGTTGGAAAAAGTCACGCCCAGACGCGCGTAGGCCATGGCGAAATTAGGATCCAGTTCGATCGCCTGCTGGTAAAACGACGACGCCTGCGGAAAGTCGCGCCCCATGCGGTGCTCGTCTTCTCCCAGCGAAAAGGCGTGAAAGGCCTGCAGAGACGTGGTCGTGACGTTGGTGTAGGGAGTCGTCAGCTTTTGGATCGACGCCATCGACTCGCCCAGCCGCGCCCGCATGGCCGTTGCCGCTTTGGAGACGGCCTGCAGCACAGCCGTTTTGTCGGCAGCGGTTTCCTGCTCGCGCGCGAACACTTCTCCGGTGGCGCAGTTCACGGCGTTGATGGAGATCACATAGGACGTTCCCAGATTGGCGATGGTCCCGGCCAAGTACGCCTTCACGCCCAGGCGCTGGCCGAGCTGCTGCGCCAGTTCCGGCGTGATCTTCTGCTCGCGCGCCTGCCCCAGATATTGCAGATTGCTGTGCAACTCCGCATCGCTGACCAGTTGCAGCAGCGGCGACTGCTCCAGCTGAATGGCCAGCGCTTCCTTCAATGTGGAATCGAAAACGGTGTCGCCGGTCTGGTTGGTGAAATCGGCGAGGATGAGCTGATCTTTGTCAGTCAGCTCGACCGTGGGATGCTTGCGCGAGTAGTAGGCGAAGGCCACAACGGCCAGCGTCAGCAGGACGGCGGCTGGGACCATCCACTTCACCCAGGCTCGCGACGGATCATCC
>JBKQLG010000184.1:0-3057 GCA_052147235.1 Occallatibacter sp. | reverse complement strand
TGGCGCTCCTCAGGCGCCAGAATGTCAAGGCTGCCAAGCGTCCGATCCGGATCCGCAATCGCCGCCTCCAGTAGGCGAACGAGGCGGCCCGCCATCGCCTCCACGCTCGCCCGCTCAAACAGATCGGGGCGATAGCTGAGCCGCAGTTGCAACTGCTCTCCCGGCAGGGCCGCGAGGCTCACAGGATAATGCGTGGCATCGCGCGCCCTGATCTCGGTCAAGCGCAGGCCACGGACGGGTGTGTCAAGGCCGATACGGTCGGCGGGGTAGTTCTCAAACACAACCAGCGTGTCGAACAGTTCGCCCAATCCGGCCAGGCCTTGGATCTCGGCAAGTCCCAGATGTTGGTGTGCGATCAGTCTGGACTGGCCGTCCTGCAGCTCTTTGAGGAGTTCGAGAAGCGGCTTCGCCGGCGGCAGCTTGACGCGCAGCGGCAGAGTGTTGATGAACAGCCCCACCATGGTCTCGATGCTGGCAATCTCTGACGACCGCCCCGCCACCGTAATCCCGAAGATTACGTCGTCGCGGCCAGTCAGACGTCCGAGCAGGATCGCCCAGGCGGCTTGGATGTAGGTGTTGAGCGTCAGACCCTGCGTGCGCGCCTGTCGTGTCAGTGCCGTGGTGAGCGTCTGGCTCAACGCCAGCGTAATCTGCTCAGGGGCGACCGGCGCCCGCCCCGCATCATGCGGCGCTAGGCGAGTGGGCCCTTCCAGCCCGGCTAAAGCTTGCTGCCAGGCCGAGATGGCTGCAGCACGATCCTGCGCCGCGATCCAAGCGAGGTAATCGCGGTATGGCGTCACCCTGGGCAGGACGGCCGCATCCCCTTTGTGCGCATAAAGAGTGAAGAGTTCCTGCAACAGGACGGGTGTCGACCAGCCATCCATCAGGATGTGATGATTAGTGAGCACAAGGCGATGCCGATCGTCCGCCAGCCGGATCAACATGCAGCGCAGCAGCGGTGGGGCGGCAAGATTGAAGCGCTCGATGCGGTCCTCGGTCAGGATGTGCGCCAAACGCTCCTCGCGTTCCGCTTCCTCCAGCAAGGAGAGATCAATGCCGCGCCACGGCGCCGCCGCCTGCGGTACGATGATCTGTACCGGCTGGGTGAGGGTCGCCTGCGGGAAGCCAGCGCGCAGGCTCGCGTGGCGCTGCACGAGTGTCTGCACCGCCGCTTTCAGGGCTTCCACATCGAGTGACCCTTCGAGCGCGAGTACCAGTTGCACCGTATAGACGTCCGGCGCCTGCGCATCATAAAGCGCATGGAATAGCAGCCCCTCCTGCAACGGCGACAGCGGCAGGATGTCCTCGATTTGCGGGTATTGACGCTCCAGGCCTTCGATCTCGGCCTGAGACAGCACCACCAAGGGAAGATCAGAGGGGGTACGGCCGCCGACTTCAGGCTGGGCCGCATGACGCACCAGCGCCTCCAATACTTGGAACCAACGCTGCGCCAGATCGGCGATCGCCTCCTCGGTCAGCAGGGCGGGCGCCCACGACCAGGTGGCACTAAGCGTTGCTCCATCGGGGGCATCGAACGTGAGGGCATTAACCTCTAGGCAATGGGCGAGCGGCATGGCGGCATCGCCGCCGAGCTCGCCGGCCTCGGCCGCTATGGCCCAGTCCACCGCCGCTGGCGCCGCGAAGCGACCAAGATAGTTGAAGCCGATTTGCGGCGTGGCAAGGCCGCTGAGCTGCGCGGCAGTCTGCGGGTTCAGATAGCGCAGCAGGCCATAGCCAAGCCCGTTGTCCGGCAGCGCGCGTAATTGCTCCTTGATGCTCTTGAACGCGCGGCCCAACGCCGCGCCCCCGGCCAAGGCCTCATCGAGATCAAGTGCGCCAGGATCCAGACGCACCGGGAACAGGCTAGTGAACCAGCCAACCGTGCGCGACAAATCGATGTCCGCAAATATCTCCTCGCGGCCGTGCCCCTCCAGATCAAGCAGCACCGCATTGTTGCCACCGCGACCACGCCGCCGGCGCCAGTCCGCAATAGCCAAAGTCAGCGCGGTCAGCAGCGCATCGTTAATGCCGGCATGGAAGGCCGCTGGCACCCTGGTTAGCAGCGCCCCTGTAATGGCAGCCGGCAACGTCAGCGTGAGCCGGCGGGCCGGGCCGCCGAAGTCCCGAGCCGGATCGAGCGAGCCGTCAACCAGAGAAGCAGCCGGCTCGCTCAGTATCCCGGTCCACAACGCGAGTTCTTTGATCCGGCCCGCATCCTGCGCGTTCACCGCAAGCTGTTGCGCCCACCGCCGCAACGAAGTCCCCCGCGACGGCAGCGACGGCACATGGCCACCCGCAATCGCTTCCCACGCAACCGCAAGATCCGGCACCAGGATGCGCCACGATACCCCGTCCACCGAAAGATGATGAATGCTCAGCAGCAGACGCCCGGCCGCATCCGCACCCGCATCGAACCAAACCGCCTGCATCATCATTCCAGACGCCGGAGCAAGTCGGCTCTCGGCGGCGCGCGCCTGCTCGCCAATGCAGGTGCGCAGCGCACCATTGTCGAGCCCCCAAACATCGACCCGACGCAGACAGTCGCCAGCAAACACCGCACCAGGCGGCATGACTTCCAGGTTCCACTCCTCGCCCTCCGATGCCACGCGTAGCCGCAAAGCATCGTGATGGTCGAGCACGCTCTGCAAAGCAGCCGTAAGATGATCGTGTTGAAGACCCGCCGGAACCCGCAGCAGCATCGCCTGGTGGAAACGGTCGATCAGGCCCCCGACCTCCCGCAGCCAGCGCATGATCGGCAGGGACGGCAACGAGCCTATGGCGATGTCGGGCAGAACGGATGCGCTCTGCCGCACCATTTGCGCAACGGCAGCCAATACCTCGACAGTTTGATGCTGGAACACCGCGCGCGGCGTGATCATAAGCCCAGCCTTGCGCGCCTGGCTCACCAACTGGATCGACATGATGCTATCGCCGCCGAGTTCAAAGAAGCTGTCGTCAATGCCGACCCGCTCCAGCCCCAGCACCTCGGCAAACAACGCGCACAGGATCTCCTCCTGCGGCGTGCGCGGCGCCCGTATCCGCGACGGCGTCAACTCC
>JBKQLG010000183.1:0-19656 GCA_052147235.1 Occallatibacter sp. | reverse complement strand
CACCCCAGCGAGCAAAGATCGCTCGCCGGGGACCCCGAATCCGTGGGGACCCCGGACCTGGGGCACCCAAAGGGAAGGCGATTCGCGTTGCTTTAGCGGCCAACGACCAGCACGGTGAAGCTGCCGGGAACGATGGCAGGGCGGGGGCGGGGATTCTCCGGCGTGGGCGCGGGCGCGGGGCCGAATTCGGCGGCGGGCATATAGATGCGGCCGGAGGCGGCGTCGACGGTCATGGTGCGTGCGCCGCGTTGCGTGGGCAGCGACTGGAGAGTTGGATAGCCGGGCGCAGAGGCGTCGATCACCGAGAGAACTCCCTCGCCACAGGAGGCGAAGGCCAGCTTGTGGGTGGCGTCCCAGCCGGCGCCGTCGGGGCCATTGCCGATCTCAGCCGTTGCGAGCACCTTGCCGGTGTTGGAGTCGATCACGCCCATCACCTTGTTGTGACAGACCGGGAAGAGTCGCGCGCCGGACACGTCGAAGCCCAGGCCGCTGGGTCCGTCGCAGCCGGTGAGCGGCCACTCGGCGGTGACTTTGAGAGTACGCGCGTCGAGGCGGGCGATTTCGCTCTTGTCTTCGATGTTGTCGAAGACCGTGCCCTTGCCATCGACGGTGGCAAACTCTGGCCTGCCGGGCAGCGGAATTGTGGCGACCACCTTATTCGTCGCGGCGGAGATCACGGTTACGTCTTTGCTGCGGCCGTTGAAGGCCCAGACGGTCTGCGTGGCCGGCTCAAAGACGATGGCATCGGGACCGGTTCCGGCGGAGATGGTGGCGACCGTGGCCAGCGTGGCGCGGTCGAAGGCGACGACTGCGTTGCCGCCGCCGTCGGTGATATAGCCGAATTTACCCGCGGTATCGAGGGCGACTCCGTGCGTGCCGTGCAGTCCGGTTACGGCGCCGATGAGTTTGCCGGTCCGTGTATCGACGACATCGACACGCATACCGTGGGTGAGATAGAGGCGGTGTGCTTGCCCATCGGCGGTCAGGTCATCCCAAAAGCCATCTCCACCGATCTTCCAGCGGTCTATCACTTTGTAGGGCTGCTGCGCGGAGACGGGACAAACGGCGGCCAGAAGGCCGCAGAGCAAAGCCGCGGCCGCGAAGGACCGGGCTACGAGGCGTAGGGTGCGCTGCATGGACATGGAAAGGCTCCTGGTACAACAGGAGAAGAATAACATCTTCGGTAGCAGTAAAGAAGAATCGGCGCGGCCAACTCCGCCTGCAATGCGTTACCCTCATAACAGCCGGCCACTTACGGCTCAGGGACATCACCTTGCGCATTGTTCTTTCGAATATCGGCACTCTCGGCGACACCAATCCGCTGATCGCCATTGCCCTGGAATTAAAGCGTCGGGGCCACACCCCGGTGATGGCGCTGCCGGCGGTCTACGAGCCGAGGATCCGGCCTCTGGGGTTGGAATTTCATGCCATCCGGCCGGACATCGACCCCGCCAACACCATCCTGGTGGAGATGGTTTACGACATTAAGAACGGCACCGAGCATGGGCTGCGGGATTTTCTCTTTCCGGTGCTGCGCCAGACGTATTCTGACCTGCTGGAGGCGGCTACCCAGCCCGTGCGCGCCGACCTGCTGCTGCTGGGCGAACTGAACTACGCCGGGCCGTTGGTGGCCGAGGTGACCGGAATTCCCTGGGCCAGCTACGTGCTGGCGCCGCTCTCGTTCTTCTCCGCCTTCGACCCGCCGGTGCTGCCCCCGTACCCGCGGCTGGCGCGCGCCGACAAGGTGGTTCCGGGCTTCGGACGGGTCATCCGGCGGGTGGCGCGCTTTGTCAGCCGCAAGTGGCCGGAGCCAATCTACGAGCTGCGCCGCGAACTGGGGCTACCCAGAGGCGCGAATCCGCTCTTCGACGCCAAGCACTCGCCCCATCTGGTGCTGGCCCTATTCTCCCGCTTGCTGGGTGTGGAGCAAAAGGACTGGCCGGAGCACACGCTGATTACCGGCTTCTGCTACTACGACGCCGACGCGGGCAACCAGGCGCTGCCGGAGACTCTGGAGAAGTTTTTGGCCGCGGGCGAGCCGCCGGTGGTCTTCACGCTCGGTTCGGCGGCGGTGCTGGCCGCCGGAAACTTCTACGAGGTTTCCGCGAAGGCCGCCATCCGGCTGGGCATTCGCGCCGTGCTGTTGATTGGACCCGATCCGCGCAACCAATTGAAGACGGCGCTGCCGGAGTCGGTCTGCGTGGCCGAGTATGCGCCCTACTCCGAACTTTTTTCGCGCGCGGCAATGGTGGTGCATCAGGGCGGCGTGGGGACGACGGCGCAATGCCTGCGCGCCGGCAAGCCGATGCTCATTATGCCCTTCTCGCACGACCAACCGGACAACGCCCGGCGGATGAAGCGGCTGAAGGTGGCGCGGGTGATCCAGCGCGGCAGCTACAAGCCGTGGCGGGTGGCGCGGCGGCTGAAGGCGATGCTCGCCAACCCGCGGCTGGCCCAGCGCGCCGAGAGCGTAGCCAGGCAGTTAGCCAGCGAGGACGGCGTGCGCGCGGCCTGCAATGCGCTGGAGGAACTCGAACGCCTGTGAGAAGGAAATTTACGCCGTCAGCCGTTCGAGCTGGTCGGGCTTGGTGATGGTCATGCTGGAGCCTTTGATGGTGATCCACTGGTCGCGGCGGAACTGGTTGAGCAGGCGGGTGACGGTCTCGCGCGAGGTGCCGGCCATGTTGGCGATCTCCTCGTGAGTCAGGGCCATGGTGAAACGGATTTCGTGCTTGCCGTTATTGTTGTTGGAGTTGCGGCCCCAGTCGAGCAGCAGGCGGGCGAGGCGTCCGGCGGCCGAGCCGGAGAGCGCCAGCCGCTTGGCGTCGTGAAAGACGGTAAGGTATTCGCCGGAGAGCGACTGCGCGGCGTGCATGGATGCGATGCCGTGACGGCCGAGGAAATCGACGAACTCCTGCTTGCGCACGGTCTTAACCTGGCAGGGTTCGATGGCCTCGGCGGTGACCTCGTGGGGAACATTGGCCAACACCGCGCTCAGGCCCATCACGTCGCCGGGGCCGGCGATTTTGAGGATCATGGTCTTGCCGTCGCGCGAGGTGGAGGAGATTTTTACCTGTCCGAAGCAGATAACAAAGACGTTACGCGCCGCATCGCCCTCGGAAAAGAGCTTGGCGCCGCGGGCATGGCTCATCATAATGCCGATGCCGTCGTAGTCGGCGAGGGCTTCAGGGGTCAGATTGCAGAACATCCTCAAATGCCGATGTTCACAATTCACGCAATCTTCCGGGGGGTGATGGGGATGAAATGTAGCCATGTGCTCGCTGGCGTGCATACTGAGTATAGCGCACTTGGGCGGGATGCAGGGCAGGGAATTTTCCTGAATCTCCGCTAAAGCCCTGAAAAAGTTGCGGCGCTGAGATTACGTTAATTTCAAATTGTCATCCCACAGCCAATCAGTCCGTGTGGCTTCCCGGCCGGGAGTTCGCGGCGCGGCAGAGGCAGCATGTGTAATAGGCGCGGGAGACCTCGCGGGCCTGTTCCTCCAACAAATGCATACGCAACGGGGAATAGCTTTGAAATGCCTCTCTGAGCGCTTCGATGGGTAGCATCAACAGTGTACCGGCGGTCTGCGCGGTGAGCGTGTAGGTATGCGGGACATCCCCCAGGGCGGCCGCCAGTTCCAGCAGGTCTCCGGCGCGGGCCGGTGAAAGCTCCAGCCGCGTATGAAGCCGCTCGGTCTGGCGCAGGAACCGGCCCGAGACGACCAGATAGAGCCCCCGGCACTCCTCGGACTGGCGAAAGGCCACATCTCCGGCGGCAAAACTGACGCACCTGGCCGAGCCGTTCAGCAGCAGCCCGATCGGCGCGGGGCACTCCAGCAGCTCGGCCACCGGATGCGCGCGAACAGCCTCGATTCGCCTGGACCTGGACTCACGTTGCATGCTTTCATCTCCTATTGCATTCGCCCTGCTGTCGCGGCGGGTCGAGGCTACACCCCTTTTGCCGGCCGCTTGCGGGTGAATGCTGTTGGTGATGCGAGTTTGAGAGGAACCGAATTCCATAAACGAATCACCGCACCTCATGACTGGGTTTATTGAGATTCGATGTGCCCCAGCTCCTAAAATTGGGAGCTGGGGCACCCATCATTTGCCGGGCATGGCCCAGCTCTATTCCGGCGGCACGCAAAGAACCGGCACACGCGAGCGGGCCAGCAGGGCAAAGGCGGTGCCGTGCGGCCCCGGCGTGCCGCTCAAGCGCTTGACGCCGGCCACCAGAATGCACGGATGATTCTCGGCGATTCCCTCGACGATGGCGTCGGCCGGGTTGCCGTCCTTGACGATGCAACGCACCGGAAACGCTCCTTGCGACTCGACGCCAAACTCCTCCAGCGTGGCGGCGCAGGGGTCCGGATTCTCCGCCGCCTCGGCCAGCGTGCGCGCGTGAAGCACCAGCAACGGGCGCTCGAAGACCTGGGCCAGCGAGCCGGCCGTAGCCATGGCCGCGGCGGCAGCCTCGTTGCGCTCTATGGCCAGCAGCACCGGCCCGCCCGGCGTGGGGCGAAAGGGTCCGGCATTCCAGTCCGCGGCCACCGCCAGCACCGGGCACGGCGCCTGCCGCACCAACTGCTCGGCGATGGCGCCCACAATCACCGGACCGGCGCCCTCCATGCCTTTGGTGCCGATCACGATCAGTCCGGCCTGGTATTGACGGACCACATCCAGAAGCATCTGCGAGACCGCTCCCTGGCGCAGCTCGGAGTGGCTGGGGATTCCCTCGCGCAGCAGCTCGCTGGATAGTTTGTCCAGCACCGCGCGCGCTTCCTCGGTAAGAATTGTCAGAACCCGGCCGGGTACCGAACCCACCTCGGCATATTCCATGGGATCGATGCCATGAGCCAGTACAATCCGCGCGCCATAGGCCGCGGCTAGCTTGCGGGCATACTCCAGAGCCGCTTCCGAGCGGCCGGTCAGCTCCGTGGCCACGACGATGGTTTTCAAACCGCTGGCAAAGCTCATGATGCCTCCCGGCGCACCACTGCGCCGTATGGTGTTCCGTCTATAGGATTCAGAGTTTGCGCTCTCGATAAGATCAATGGCAGTGACACCATTCACCCCGCGCTGTGACTCGCGTCACAAGAAGCTCGTCCAGGAGGGCCGGAAGCGTTCCGTCACTTCCCGCCAGGAGAGCGGTCACGGTCAGAGAAGTGTACGCCGGGATGCACAATACGATAGGATTTTCCTGTTATGACAAACGCAAAAAACCGCACCGCATGCATTAATTCATTGGGAATCGCGGGCCTGCTCGCGATTTTGCTTTGTAGCGCGCAATGCGCCTCCACGCAGGCGCCCGCGCCGGATTCACCCGCGATTGAGGCCCATGCCCATGCGTTGGTAGCCAAGCTAACGCTGGAAGAGAAGATCACGCTTTTGGGCGGCGTGGACAGCATGTTCACCCAAGCCGTGCCTTCGATCGGCCTGCCGCGCTTCAAAATGTCCGACGCTTCGGTCGGCGTGCGCACCTGGGGACCGACGACCGCCTATGCCGGAGGGGTCGCGCTGGCCGCCACCTGGGACAAAGACTTTGCCCGCAACCTGGGCGAGGCTCTGGGCAAGGATGCCCGCGCCCGCGGCGTGAACTTCCTGCTCGGGCCGGGTGTGAACATTGCACGCTCCTCGGTGGGAGGCCGCAACTTCGAATACCTCTCCGAGGATCCCTTCCTGAACGCCGCCATGGTGGTTCCCTTCATCGAGGGCGTCCAGTCGCAGGGCGTCATCGCCACCGTCAAGCACTATGCACTGAACGACCAGGAGTACAACCGGCACAACGCGGACGTGGAGGTGGACGAGCGGACGATGCGCGAGATCTATCTGCCCGCCTTCGAGGCAGCGGTGACCAAGGGCCACGTGGACGCGGTGATGAACTCCTACAATCTGGTCAACGGTTCGCACGCCACGCAAAACGAGTTTCTCAATCTGAAGGTGCTCAAGGGCGATTGGAGTTTCCAGGGGATTCTGATGTCCGACTGGGACGCGACCTATGACGGCGTGGCGGCGGCCAACAACGGCCTCGATCTGGAGATGCCCAGCGCCCGCTTCATGAACGCCGCAACATTGCTGGCCGCCGTCAAGGCCGGCACGGTGAAGGAGTCCACCATCGACGACAAAGTGCTGCGGCTGCTGCGCGCCGAATTGCGCTATGGCTTCCTCGACCGGCCGCAGTTCGATCCGGCCGACGCCACCTACTCGGTGGCCGATCGCGCCGTCGCTTTGCAGGGCGCGCTGGAGAGCCTGACTCTGCTCAAGAATGATAGCCACTTTTTGCCGCTGGATGCGGCCAAGATCAAGACCATTGCGGTCATCGGGCCAGATGCTTATCCGGCGGTTGCCGGCGGCGGAGGCTCCTCGGAGGCTCATGCCTTTGAGCCGGTCAGCATCCTGACAGGCATCGCAAATGTGGCCGGACCCAAAGTCAGCGTGCTCTATAGCCGCGGTCTGCCCGATCTCGGCGAGCTCTTCTGGAGAACCCGCTGGGAGGGCGCCATCCAGGTAGATGATTACCCCAGCCGTGACTTCACAGGAACGCCGCAAACTTCAACCGAGCGGGGAATCGCCAGTTGGCGGGATACGGGCTGGGAGCCCGAGGCTCCAACGCCGCACAGCATCCGTTACACCGCTCACTACAAGGCAGAGAAGGCCGGCAAGTATCTGGTTCTGGCGGCCGCGTCGGGATGGGGCGGAAACGGATTCAAGGTGCTGGTGAACGGCAAAGAGGTTCTCCACCAGGAGCGCGCCGAGGGCCAGGTTCCGCAGTCGGACGTCGTCGAGCTGGCAGCCGGAGAGACGGCCATTGTGGTCGCCGAGCTGTTGCCTCGCGCCACATCGCCGCGCTTCGGCCTGGGCGTTGTCTATCTGCCGGAGCTGATCTCCGCCGAGGCCCGTGAGATGGCCGCCAAGGCCGACGTGGTGGTCATCGCCGCCGGCTTCAATTCGCAGTCCGAGGGCGAGGGTCATGACCGCACCTTCACGCTGCCCTGGGGCCAGAATGCCCTGATCGAGGCCATCGCGGCGATCAACCCCCATACAGTTGTCACTCTCACAGGCGGCGGCGCGATGGATACACGCGGCTGGCTGGACAAAGTGCCGGCGCTGCTGCACGTCTACTATCCCGGCCAGGAGGGCGGCACGGCCGTAGGTCAGGTACTCTTCGGTCTGCACAATCCCGAAGGCAAGCTGCCGGTGAGCTTCGAACGCAGTTGGGAGGAGAGCCCGTCCTTCGCTTACTACTATCCGATTCCGGGCGCGGACACCTCCCTGCACGTGACCGAAAACGGCCGCCCGCCAGTCGATTACGTCATCCCGCACGTGAAGTACGCGGACAAGCTGATGGTCGGCTATCGCTATTGGACGACCACCGGCAAGCACCCGCTCTTCCCCTTCGGCTTCGGGTTGAGCTACACCACCTTCGGCTTCGCCAATCTGCAAGCGCCGGCGACGGCCGCCTCCGGCTCGACCGTCCCGGTCAGTTTCGACGTCACCAACACCGGCAGCGTGGCCGGCGCGGAAGTGGCCCAGCTTTATGTCTCCGATCCTTCCGCCAAAGCCAGCCGCCCGGAGCGCGAACTGAAGGGCTTCGAGAAGGTGCGTCTGGCGCCCGGCGAGACCAGGCGCGTGACGCTGAATCTGGATGCTCGTGCCTTCAGCTACTGGGACGAAGCCGCTCACAAATGGACGATCGATCCCGGCAAGTTCGTGGTTCGCGTCGGCGATTCCAGCGAGAACACGCCACTCAGCGCGGAAGTGACGGTGAAGTAAACCAGACCAACAAGCCTGGGTGCCCCACCCTCGCCGCGTTTTTGTTTTTGCGGCTAGGGTGGGCTACTAACCGGATATACTGACTCAAATGGAAATCGCGCCTCAATTTGATGATGATCCAGAATTCGTCCAGCAAGTTGAGCTGGCGGTGAATGGGATTCTTCGCCGATTCCCACCTGCAAGCCTCGTTCTGATCAAGATCAACAACTGGTTCGATTGGAAGTGGCGCGGATTTTCTGGAACGGTATTCATTGGAAGGACCGCCAGACCGGGTGCGTGGCTCATCCCATCGGATCGCCGTCCTCGCAACCTCATCAGGATTCCACCCTTCGTTCCTGAAAGAGTTGTGTTACAACGGCGGTTTGCAGCTCCAAACTATCAGGAAATCGATCCGGGGAAACCGGTGCATCGGGAGATCCCAAGCCGTATTGCACGTAAGCGCACAGCCGCCATCGAGGAGCCAGATGCTGCGCTCGCATGGTATAGCGGCAATTCAAAGGCAAACGGTCGCGGCACACTGATGGTTTATCTTCCGGATGGTTCCTCGTACTGGCCTTGGTTCGTTCAGTTGAAGCGTGGGGAACCATGGCGGATTACGAAGGCAAAGGGAATCACCCCAGACCATTTCTCACGCCTGGTCGAAGAAGGATCGAATTTGTCCACCGGCTCAACGATAGGATGACCCTTCTACCGGGTGTGGAGCCTCAGGTCCCGATTGGAAGATCAGGGGAACTAAGAACGTAGACCAAATATGTTGACATTTGTACATACAAGCGACAAACTCAATCTCTATGAATAAGCTCGCAGCCACGCAGAAGCGGGAGATCGCCACCCTCGCCGCCAAGACCGACGCTACGATTGATTTCTCCGAGATGCCCGAGGTTCTCGACTGGACCGGTGCGGAGGTGGGTCTTTTTTACAGGCCATCAAAGCGCCCGGTCACGATTCGGCTGGACGATGATGTGATCGACTGGCTGAAAAGCTATGGGCGCGGTTACCAGACCAAGGCCAACCTGCTTCTGCGTCACGCAATGGAAGCCACAAGAAGCCGTTAGCTCCTTGTTGGCTACAGCAGCCACAGTAATCCGCGCAAAGCATCCTCCACAGACTGCATCGCAGCTTCGCACAACTGCCCAGTCGGCGCGCCCAGCTTCACGAGCGCAAGAGCGGGCGCTCCATCCTTCGCGGTGTTTCGAGGAAGAATTGCGGAGGGTGGGGCGTCAAGGATAAGATTCCGAGGGGAGAGAACTCTTCATGCGCCTTGGTGTCTTCACGCCGCTGCTCTCGCAGCTTCCGCTCGCTTCCGTTCTCGACAAACTCAAATCCCTGGGCATCGATACCGTTGAGCTGGCCGCCGGCAACTATCCCGGCGACGCGCACTGCAAACTCTCCATGCTGGAGGACAGCTCCGCCCTGGCCGAGTTTCAGAAGGTGCTGGCCGATCACGGCGCATCGATCAGCGCGCTCAGTTGCCACGGCAACGCGCTGCATCCCGACAAGGCCCGCGCCCAGCATGATCGCGAGGTCAGCCGCAAGACTGTCCTGCTCGCCGAGAAGCTGGGCATTCCCGTGGTGGTGGATTTCTCCGGCTGCCCCGGCGACTCGCCGCAATCGACCGCTCCCAACTGGGTCACCTGCCCCTGGCCTCCCGACTTTCTCAAGGTGCTCGACTGGCAATGGAATGAAGTGGTGACGCCCTACTGGATCGAGCACGGCAAGTTTGCCGCCGACCATGGCGTGAAGATCGCCATCGAGATGCATCCCGGCTTTGTGGTCTATAGCCCGGAGTCGATGCTGCGGCTGCGGTCGATTGCAGGCGCGAGCGTCGGCGCCAACCTTGATCCGAGTCATTTATTTTGGCAGGGAATCGATCCCATCGCCGCGATTCGCGTCCTGGGCGAAGCGATTTTTTACGTTCACGCCAAGGATACGCAGCTCTACACGGCCAATCTGCCGCGCACCGGCGTGCTGGACACCAAGCCCTACACCGAGGAGCGCGAGCGCGGATGGATCTTCCGCACCTGCGGTTACGGGCACGGCGCCGAGTGGTGGAGCGAGTTCATCTCCACGCTGCGGATGTTTGGCTACGACTACGTGCTCTCCATCGAGCACGAGGACAGCCTGCTCAGCGCCGAGGAGGGCCTGACCAAGGCGGCCAGCTTCCTCAGCGGCATCGTGATCCGCGAGCAGGCCGGCGCTGCGTGGTGGGTCTGATGAAGCACAAAAAAATGGTGAAGCGATGAAACCAATCAAGACGGCAATCTTCGGCACCGGCTTCATGGGCCGGGTTCATCTCGATGCGCTCAGGCGGCAGGAATTCGTCGAGATCGTGGCCATCGCGGGCAGGAATCTGGAAGTAGCACGGAAGTTGGGCGCGGGCTTTGGCGTTTCCGCGATTACCAACGACTATCGGGAGATCCTGCGCGATCCGGCCATCGATGCGGTCCACATCCTCACCCCCAACGCGCTGCACTATTCCATGGCCAAAGAGGCGCTCGAAGCCGGCAAGCACGTGGCCTGCGAAAAGCCGTTGGCCACCACGGTCGAAGAGGCGCGGGAACTGGTTGCGCTTGCCGCGCAAACGGGATTGCGCAACTGCGTCTGCCACAATCTGCGCTACTACCCGATGGTGCAGCAGTTGCGCCGCATGAGAGAGGCCGGAGAAATGGGTGAAATCCTCTCCGTGCAGGGCGGATATTCGCAGGACTGGCTGCTCTACGAGACAGACTGGAACTGGCGCATCGACTCCGCTGCCGGCGGCGCGTCGCGCTGCATGGCCGATATCGGCTCGCACTGGTTCGACATGGCCGAGCACGTCACCGGCCTGCGCGTCACTTCGCTGGTCGCCGACTTGCAGACCTTCCACGCGACCCGCAAGCAGCCCAAACATTCCGTCGAGAGCTTTGCCAACAAGCTCCTCGGCCCGGAAGATTACATTGTAACTCCTGTAGACACGGAAGACTTCGGCACGGTCCTGTTTCACATGGGCGCGCGCGCACGCGGAAGCGTCGTCGCCAGCCAGGTCTCCGCGGGACGTAAAAACCGGCTGCACATCGAGGTCTACGGCAGCAAGGCCGGAGCGGCATGGGATCAGGAACGCCCCAATGAACTCTGGATCGGCCACCGCGATACGGGCAACGAGATCATTCTCAAAGACCCGGCGCTGCTGAAGCCCGAGGCGCGCGGCTACGCGGATCTTCCTGGCGGCCACGCCGAGGGCTACGACGATTCGCATAAGCAGTTGCTGCGCCGCTTCTACGGATCGATTGTCGATCCAAGTCTCGCTCCGGAATATCCGCAGTTCGCCGACGGGTTGCGGCAGTTGATCATTCTCCAGGCCGAGCTGGAGAGCCATCGCACGCACGGCTGGATGGATGTGCCCGCTCTCTAATTAGGCGTTGGAAAGCAGGGCACCCAATCCCGTTTACCGCAGCGTCTTCAGCGCCGGGTAGAGCTTGCGCCACTTGGCGTAGCCGAGCTTGTAGGCAGCCAGATCGGCGGGGTCTGGATCGATGCGCTGGGCGACTTCGATGCCCGCCGCGCAGGCTTCGTCCAGATTCTTCCAGTGCCCCGCGCCGATGCCGGCCATCAGAGCGCAGCCAAAGGCGCCGCCCTCTTCGGCGGTGAGCACCTCGACGGGCAGGCCGTAGATGCCGGCCTGAATCCTGCGCCAGAGCGGGCTGCGCGCCCCTCCGCCGCCCAGGCGAATTGCGCTGACCGGAATCCCCAGCTCGCTAAAGAGCGTAAAGGTGTCTTTCAGCGAGTAGGCAACACCTTCTAGCACGGCGCGGACAAAATGGGCCGCGGTGTGGTTCGAGGAGATGCAGGCAAAGGCGGCGCGGACTTCGGGGTCAAGGTGCGGGGTGCGCTCGCCGAGCAGGTAGGGCGCCCACTCCAGCCCCTCGCAGCAGGCAGGAACCTTGCCGGCCGCGGCGGTCATCTCGTCGTAGTTGTGGCTGGGGAAGAAGGTCTCCTTGAGCCAGTGCAGGCTGAGGCCCGCCGATTGGGTTACGCCCATCACATGCCACAATCCCGGAACCGCGTGGCAGAAGGTGTGCAGACGGCCTTTGGGGTCCTTGGTCGGCGCGGCCGTCGCGGCAAAGACCACGCCCGACGTGCCGATGGTGGCCGAGACCGAGCCCGGCTGGAGAATGCCCATGCCCACCGCGCCCGCGCCCTGATCGCCCGCTCCGGCAACGACCGGTGTGCCGGCGGCAAGGCCGGTCAGTGAGGCAGCGCCTTCGTTGATGCGCGCGCAGACCTCGGTCGACTCGTAGACCTTGGGAAGCCAACTCAACGGGATTCCCGCCACTTCGGCCACCTCCCGCGACCAGCGGCGATGTGTCACATCCAGCAGCAGCGTCCCCGAGGCCTCCTGCACGTCGATGGCGAACTCGCCGGTCAGCCGGTAACGCACATAATCCTTGGGGCACATAATGTGTCGGATTTTGGCGAAGATTTGCGGCTCATGCTCCTTGACCCAGAGCAGCTTGGTCAACGTGAAGTTGGGCAGCGCCGGGTTGCAGGTAAGTTCGATCAGTTTTTCGTAGCCGATCATTTCCGTCAGCCAGTCGCATTGCGGCTGGGTGCGCGTGTCGCACCAGATCAGCGAGGAGCGCAGCACCTGTCCGGCCTCGTCGAGCATCACCGCGCCGTGCATCTGGCCAGTCAGGCCAATGGCGGCAATCGGCTGATGCGGCTCAGGCGCGGCTTCGATTGCGCCACGAATAGCCTCTTGCGCTGCCCGCCACCAGTCTTCTGGGTCCTGCTCCGCCCAGCCCGGATGGGCCGTTGTGAAGGGCGCATGCTCGCTCGATGCGCCGCTGATGAGTTTTCCCGCTCCATCCACCACTACGGCCCGCGAGCCGCCGGTGCCTACATCCATTCCCAGAAACCACATAATTTCGCTTCTCCCAATCAAAAAAATTGCGTTTCCCCCGCGCTGGAAGCATACCATCTCAGGGCTTTGCGAGAATAGGGAACCGGGGGAGTATGAACAGGCCCTAATCCTGCTGCAACTCCGGGCTGTACTTCTGCCAGTTGTTCCGGCCCAGGCGCTTGGCTTCATACAAGGCGATGTCGGCGTTCTTGTAGAGTTTCTCCTGGGTGTCGCCGTCTTTGGGATAGGACGCTACCCCCACACTGATCGTGGTCCTGATGGTGTCATCATTGAACGATACCGGAGTGGAAAAACTGTCCACGATGCGATCGCATATCTTTTTCAGCCACTCCTCGTCATGTCTGCCGAGCAGCAGGATCGAGAATTCATCGCCGCCCAGCCGCGCCACCTGATCCGTCGAGCGGACGGCGGATTGCAGGCGGTTCGATGTCTCGACGAGAACGGCGTCCCCGGCGTCGTGACCGTAGGTATCGTTGATCGCTTTGAAATCGTCCACGTCAATGAGAAGCAAGGTGAATATATCGCCCGTTTCCGGGGCGCACATTCTGTCAAAGTCTTCTATAAAATGCCGGCGGTTCGGCAATGTGGTCAGGCTATCGAAGTGGGCAAGCTTCTCAAGGTCCATTTGGCTCTTGCGCAGCTCGGCGGTTTGTTCTTCCACCAGCCGCGCCAACTGATCGGCACGCGCACGGATCAGGCGTGTGGTAATCCTGTTGCCGGCGAACGCGATAAGAATCAAAAGCAGCAAGCAGGCGAGATAAAACCATTTGGTCTGGTAAAAATGCGGTTTCAGCACGAAGCTTACAGAAGCTCCGTGGAGATTCCAGACGCCATCGTCGTTCGCGGCAATGACGCGGAAGGTATATTGTCCGGGAGGAAGATTGGTGTAGTATGCAACGCGGCGTGCGCCCGCATCGACCCATTCGTTTTCGTATCCTTCAAGCCGGTATTTGAAGCGGACCCGCGACGGGATGCGGAGGCTGAGCGCGGTGTATTGAATCTCGATGCTTTTTTTGCCGGGCGTAAGCTGCAGATCGTCGCTCAACGGCTGCACAGCGCCGTCGGCGGCGACAGATTCGACAATGACCGGCGGTATGAGATCGTTGTGAATCATGTGCGCGGGATCGACCTCAACAATCCCTTTTTTCGTTGTGAACCAGAGCTTGCCATCGGGAGTGCCGCAGCCGCCCGGCTGCGATGCTACATCGGAGGCCTCGGTGGTTTTCATGCCGTCTTCGAGTCCGTAGCGCGCGGAAGAAACCGATTGCCTCCGTCCTTCGGCAACGTCATTCAGATCCTGTTGGCTGACGGCGTAAATGCCGTCCTCGGCGCTGATCCAAAGATTGCCGTCCTCACCGGCGAGAATGCGCGACGCGTAACCATCAAAGAGCCCCTCGTGTTTTGTATAGCGAGTCAACTGCCCGTTATAGATGTTGAAGCGCAGGATCCCCGGCGTGCGCCCGCCCAGCCAGAGATGGCCGCGGCCATCGTCGAAGATACTGGTGACGTCAAAGACCTGCGGGAACTGCCAGCCGGCGCCGGGGCCGCCGGCTGGGGGCTGCTTGAAGAGCCCACTGGTGGTTCCGAACCAGAGTGTCCCCAGCAGATCGCGATAAATCGTAAAAGTGTAAATGCCTCCATCGGTGACGGCTGTGGTCTGGTCATGCACCGTGAACGGCAACGCTTTGCCATCCTTGAAGCGAAATGCGCGGGCCTCCGAGTTGGTAACGACCAGGCCTTCGTCATCTTCGGAGATTGCGGAGATGAAGTTCTTGGAGAAATGGCCTCCGCCATCGTAGACGGTAACCTTTTCTCCCTGAATCCGGCTCAAACCGCCATAGGCTCCGACCCACAGGCTTCCATCCCTGCTCTCGAAGATGGCGGAGCCGTAAGCCGAGGGCAATTGGTCATTGTGCTTGAAGGGTGTGGCAATCCCGTTGCGGATGGTGCTCAATCCGCCGTTATCGCTGAAGACAACCACAGTTCCGTCGCGCAGCGCAATCGCGGACTTTTCGCTGTTCGTGGGAAGGCTTTCTCTGGTGGTGATGGTAGTCAGCTTGGTGTCGCGCAGGCGGTCCAGCCCGCTGGCGGTGCCGATCCAGATGCTTCCTTCGCGGTCCTCGAAGAGCGAGAGTACATTGTTGTCGGTGAGACCTTCGAGGAAGCCCAGGGAAGATGAGGAGGCAGACGGATTTTCATCGCGCGCTATGCGTACTACACCCGACCTCTCCGTCCCCGCCCAGAGGTTCCCCTGGCGGTCTTCGAGTAAAGGAGTGAGCAGGGAAGGTCCCATGGGCGGCGCCGAATCAAGCAGCGGCCCCTCGGCATGGAGTTCATAAAGGCCATCTCGCGTGGCTGCCCAGATGCGATGATTGCGATCTTCGCAGAGTGCATTGATCAGCCTGGGATGGCCATTCTCGTTCAACGGCCCGAAGAGCGTATTGTTCTGATACAGGAAAATACTGGTAGTTCCCGCAATCCATATTTTGCCCGTGTGGTCTTCAAGAAAGGCGCTGATCCATGCCGTACTGTCCCGAAGAAGCGTAACTTTACCGTCCCTCTCGATCCTGTAGATGGAGTTGTCTGAACCTACAAAGACGACGTGCTCGCGGCTCTCGAAGAGGACGCGGATGCCTCCGCCCGGCAAGGGAGCGGGAGGCCGATAGTCGGAGAAATGCCTGTTCCTGTAAATAAGAGTTCTGGTCGCGGTGCGGATCAGCAAGTCGCCGTCCGCGCCCATGCAAATGGCTTTGACGCGCTCGCTGCCGATCTCCGCATCCATGGAGACGAAGCGCACACCGTCAAAGCGCACCAGACCCGCTCCCGTTCGCAGCCACAGATAATCGTCTCTGGTCTGGAGAATTTGATAGACGGCCTCTCCCGGCAGTCCATGCTGCGAGGTCCAGCTATCGTGGCCGTACTGGCCGATCTGCTTTTGCGGATCGAGCGCATGAAGCGAAGCGGCGAGAGCACAAATTGCGATCCCAAACAACAGCAAGCCACGAAGGGCTGCGTAAAGACTTGAAGGGGTTGCGGGAAGGTCAAACGGCTCTCCGAAAGCCTGAATTGGCGCTCTGGAAGACGCGCGAGTCGGCTGGCCGAACAGTAACCCGCACACTCTTGCTCTGGCCATGACTCGGGTGCTGATTCGCCTGCCTGATCCGATCACTGCACGCTCCCGTCACAAAGCCGCTACGCGTAGGTTCATGCTGATTATCGGCCAAGTCAGAAGATTTGGCAGACCAATTCGGACGTCGAGTTCCGATAGATTCATCAATGCTGGTTAGGTGCTTACTTACATTAGTATCATGATGCGGCACAACACCCCAGCTTGTGACCTTCGGCACAGTTGATATTCCCCCGTTTGGCAGACAATAGTTACGTGAGGTCCGCAATCCCTGCTGCGCCCCTGGAGAGAGTAAACATGAGTGATCTTGCACCACTGGCAGAATCCGTAGCCGTCGACCCGCTGGTCGGCCATCCCCCCGACTACCACGTTTTCCATCAATTTCTGGAGCGCTGCAAGGAACTGCCGGCCATCACTACCGCCGTGGTCTGGCCGCTCTCCAGCGTGGCGCTGAAGGGTGCAGTCGAAGCCGCCCAGGAGGGCCTGATCAAGCCCACGCTGATCGGCGACGAAGCCGAGATGAAGGCTCTGGCCGCCAAGATCGGCGTCGATATCAACCCCTACCCGATCCTGCAAGCCGACACCGAGCGCAGGGCCGCCGAGCTGGGCGTGGCCATGTGCCGCAGCGGCGGCGGCGCGCAGGCGATGATGAAAGGCAGCCTGCATACCGACGAACTGATGAAGGCGGTCATGAAGGGCGACACCGGATTGCGCACCAGCCGCCGCATCAGCCACGTCTTCGTAATGGACACACCGGCCTATGCGCGCACGCTGCTGATTACCGACGCGGCGATCAACATTGAGCCGGAGCTGGTAGACAAGATTCACATTGTGCAGAACGCCATTGACCTGGCGCACGCGCTGGGGATTCCCGAGCCCAAGGTGGCGCTGCTTTCGGCCATCGAGACCGTAAATACCAAGATCCAGTCCACGCTGGACGCGGCGGCGCTGTGCAAGATGGCCGACCGCGGCCAGATCACCGGCGGCATCCTGGACGGCCCGCTGGCCTTCGACACCGCCGTCAGCTTGAAGGCCGCCAGGATCAAGGGGCTGGTCTCGCCGGTGACCGGGCAGGCCGACATTCTGGTGGTGCCGGATCTGGAGAGCGGCAATATGCTGGCCAAGCAGCTCGAGTACCTGGGCGGCGCGCAGTTGGCCGGCATTGTGCTGGGCGCGCGCGTGCCGACGATCCTCACCAGCCGGGCCGATTCGGCGGAGACGCGGCTGACCAGTTGCGCCGTGGCCGTGCTGCTGCACTATGCCGAACATCCGCTGGAAAGCTAGGGCGGCCATCCGGAATTCTATTGTTTTGAAGGGGCGCGGCTTGATATTTAGCCGTGTTTCTTTATTGCACCCTGCTTGAGGGCCTTTTTCGCGGCGGCTTTGCGGCGCTTGATCTCTTCCCTGGAGTACATGGTGCCGCGGCAGTTCTTCGCACCGCAGTTGCACAGAGCTTCGTCTTCGCCTCCGTCGTAAAGGCAGTAGTCGTAGGTGATCTCCTCGCCGGCGGCAATGGGCCGGATAGCCTTGATCCAGATGCGGCCCTTCTCCTCGCTGGTCTCGCAGTTGGCATCGCAACTGTGGTTGATGAACATGGCGGCGGAGTGGCCGTCGATGACCACTGAGCCGTCGCCGAGTCCAAAGAGATAGGTGATGGGCGAGGTTTCATAGGTCTTGTCCGCCTCGGCTTTGGTCAGCAAGTGGCCGGTGTATTCAGTCACGCGCGCGCCCTTGCGGATGGGTGTGGTGGTGTAGCAGCCGGCGGCGTGGATGGCGGAGGAGCGGATGATAAGGCCCATGCGAATGTGCGATGCTTTCCTTGGAGCGGTATGAATCGCATCGTAACAGAGATCTGGGAATGTTGGTTTTGCAGGCCGCGCAATTCACTCGAAGATCAGCAGACATTGTGTCAGGGCACGACTTCAGTCGTGCCGTAAGTGCAACAAAAAATGTTGGGCTTTAGCCCCTGCGGAATGATAACCATCTACCAAGGAGAATTTATCTCCAGGCTTGGATTCACCATGAGGCGTAAGAGGATGAGGCGATTGGTTCTAGTTGTGCTGTTGTTGGCGGGCTGGCTGGCGGCGGCTCCGTTGCTGGCGCAGGCGCCGGCTGGGGGCGACGCGGCGGCAACGGGGCAGAGCAAGCCAGCGGGCGAAGGCCAGAAACCGGCGACGGGCGCAGCCCAGCCGGGAAAGACCTCCAGCGCCAATCCTTTTCCCGAGGATACGAGCTCGGTTCCAGTAATGCCTACGAAGACCGCGCCGGCGCTGCCGGAAGGTACTTACGGCGCGGCGGACGCGGGGCTTCCGCTGCCCGGAGAGGATCTGGACCCGGTGCGCTCCCCGGACGACGCTGCGCCTACAGCGGCAAGCGGGCCGGAGGAGGATTCTAGTTCCAGCCTCACCGGCCTGGAGAGTCTGCTGCCCAAGCCGGAGGACGATGAGTCCGGCAAGAAGAGAAAGCTCTCCGTCAAGGAGCCTACCCACCAGGAGGCCGCCTCCAAGGACATTGAGGTGGGCGGTTTTTATTTGGATCAGAAGAACTGGAGGGCTGCGCTCTCGCGCTTCGAGTCGGCGATGGTGCTGGACCCGGAGAATCCCGATGTCTATTGGGGTCTGGCCGAGGCGAATCGCCACCTGGGCAACTTCGCGGATGCCCGCGCGAACTATCAGAAGGCGGCCGAGTACGATCCCGACAGCCGCCATGGCAAGGAGGCAATCAAGGTGCTCAAGGAGCCGGAGATTGCCAACGGGAAGAACGCCGCGCCGGGCCAGCCCGCTACGGAGATGGCTAAATAAGGATTAGAGCCCGGCCCAGCGGAGATAGACGGCAAGAATGGGCTGTCCCCACAGGCTGCTGACAATGCCGCCGATGCAGAGAAACGTCCCCAGCGGCAGTTTGCTCATCGCCCAGGTCTCAGAGCCTCGTCGCGTCGACGGTACAACCAGTACGATGACGGCGGCCAGCGCGCCGAGCACAATCCCAATCCCAAAGGCAAGCAGCGCGCCGGGCAGGCCGAGCCACGCGGCAAGCAGAGCCATCAGCTTGGCGTCGCCCAGGCCGATCCCCTCGCGGCGGCGAATCAGCCAGTAGAGCCAGCGGATGAGCAGGATGAGGCCGGCGGCGGCGAGGATTTCCAACAGCCGAATACCAAGGCTAATCCAGAACTTAGGGAATTCGCGGAAAGGCATCTGCATTACCGACACAGTCAAAATTGAGAATGCAATTCCTAACGCGATTCCGGGCAAAGTGATAGCGTCAGCTATCCAAAAATGCTCCGCATCAAGTACTGCAATTCCAACGAGAAGCCATAGAAAGAACATAGTTCCAATCAATGGAATGAATCCTATGTGCAGAGGAACAATTCCCAGCTGATTTGCAATTTCGGAAACTTGAAATTGCTCAGAAATTTGCCACATGGAAATTGCCCAAAGCGCCCCTACCGCCAGCTCCACCAGCGGATAGCGCCAGCCGATCCAGGCGCGGCAGGTGCGGCAGCGGCCGCGCAGAGCGAGCCAACTGATCAGTGGCACGTTCTCCCACCAGGTCAGCGTGCGCCCGCATTGGCGGCAGTGGGAGCGCGGCCGGACCACGCTCTCGCCCGCGGGCCATCGGCTCAGGCAGACGTTCAGAAAGCTGCCGAAGGCGAGACCAAGCAGACCCGCAAAGATCGTTCCCAGAATGCGCATCATAGACGAGGTTGAGTATATCGCGTGACAACTCCTCAGATCTGGATCTACAACAAATGCCCCGTGCCCCATCCATGTGCTTTACCGGGGTCCCCACGGACAGGTTTTCGTCCGTGGGGTGGTCGGGCGCATGGGTGGGAAACTACGAACCCCAATCGGCCTTGC